>NZ_AFWY03000003.1:0-314647 GCF_000231075.2 Amycolatopsis sp. ATCC 39116
GGCGCAGGCGGCGCGGCCGGGATGCCCGGCGCGCCCGGGTACGCCTACTTCTGGTGGTGATCCGCCAGCTTCGAATGCCGCCTGCTGTAGGCGAAGTACACCACCAGGCCGATGGCGAACCAGACCGCGAACCGCAGCCACGTCTCCGGCTGCAGGAACGTGATCAGCCAGATCGAGAACGCCACCCCGATCGCAGGCACCACCGGCATTCCCGGGCAGCGGAACGTGCGCGGCAGGTCCGGGCGGCGGTACCGCAGCACCACGACCGCCACGCACACCACCACGAACGCCAGCAGGATCCCGATGTTCGTCAGCTCCGCGGCCTCGCCGATCGGCAGCAGCCCGGCGATCACCGCCGCCGCCACGCCGAGGATCCACGTCATCCGGCTCGGCACCTTCTTCACCGGGTGCGTGCCGGAGAACCACTTGGGCAGCAACCCGTCGCGGCTCATCGCGAACCCGACCCGGGTCGCGCCCAGCAGGAACGTGAACAGCACCGTGAGGATGCCGAGGATCGCGCCGACCGCGATCACGCCGCCGAGCCAGCGCAGCCCGACCGATTCGAAGGCGCTGGAGAACGCGGCTTCGGAGTCGATGTCGGTGAAGGGCACCATCCCGGTCAGCACCAGGCACGCCAGCACGTACAGCACCATCGAGATCCCCAGCGAGTACAGGATCGCCTTGGGCATGTGCTTCTGCGAGTCGCGCGACTCCTCGGCCGCGGTGGACATCGCGTCGTAGCCGAACACCGCGAAGAACACCGTCGCCGCTCCGGTGAACGCGCCGCTGACACCGAACGGGAAGAAGTCCGACCAGTTGCCGGTGTTGACGTGGAACGCGCCGACCACGATCACCAGCACCACGAGCGCGACCTTGAGGTACACCAGCAGCGTCTCGAACCGCGCCGCCGAGCGCATGCCCTGGTTCAGGACGAACGCGATCAGCAGGCACAGCAGCGCCGCGAACAGGTTCACCTTGTACGAACCCGATGCGACGCCCTCCGGTTCGGTGCCCGGCGCGCCGGACATCCACAGTGGCAGGTGGATGTCCAGGAAACCCAGCAGGTCGTTGAAGTAGCCGGAGATGCCGATCGCGACCACCGCGACGATCGCGGTGTACTCCAGCAGCAGGTCCCAGCCGATCAGCCAGCCGACGAGCTCGCCGAGGACCGCGTAACCGTAGGTGTAGGCCGATCCGGCGCGCGGGATCAGCCCGGCGAACTCGGCGTAGGAGAACGCCGCCGCCGCGCTCGCGATCCCGGCCACCAGGAACGAAATCAGCACGGCAGGCCCGGCGGTTTCGTTCGCCACCGCGCCCGCGAGCGAGAAGATGCCCGCGCCGATGATCCCGCCGACGCCGATCGCGGTCAGCTGCCACAGGCCCAGGGTCCGCTGGAGCCCGCCGCCTTCCACGGCCTCGATCTGCTCGACGGGTTTGCGCCGGAACAGCTCGCGTACGGCCACCGATCCTCCCAATCACTCGTCCGGGTGTGACCGGATCACGTTACTAGGGAGGGGCGCGCCCCGGGACCTACGAAGGTCCCGGGGCTTTTCCGGCGAGTCAGCCGAACTGGCCCGGCTGGTAGTCGCCGGCCGGGTTCCGGATGATGACGTTGATGCGGTTCCACGTGTTGATCAGCGCGATCGCGGCGACCAGCGCGGCGAGCTGCTCCTCGTCGTAGTGCTTGGCCGCGTTGGCCCACACCTCGTCGCTGACACCGCCCGCGGCGTCGGCGAGGCGGGTGCCCTCCTCGGTCACCTCCAGTGCGGCGCGCTCGGCCTCGGTGAACACGGTGGCTTCCCGCCACGCCGCGACCAGGTTGAGCCGCGTCGGCTCCTCGCCCGCCGCCACGGCGTCCTTGAAGTGCATGTCCGTGCAGTACCCGCAGCCGTTGATCTGACTGGCCCGCAGCTTCACCAGTTCCTGTGTACGGGCGGGCAACGTCGACTCGGCGAGCACCTTGCCTGCCCCGAAGAGGTGCTTGACGAACTTGCCCGCGGTGGGGCTGGTGAAGATGTTCAGACGAGCGTCCACGGTGAACTCCTGTTCCGTTCGGGGTTTCTGCCTCCTTGACGGAACAGCGCGCCGGAATGTGACAGCCTCAGCCCGCGGCGGCTTTCTGCGTGAGCGCGGCCGAGCGGCGGCGCGGCTTCTTGTGCAGCACACCGGCGCGGAAGTAGCTCAGCAGGTCGGCGATCGCGACCGGGTCGTCCAGCTGCGGGCAGTGGCCCCACTCCTCGCGCAGCATCAGCCTGCTGTGCGGCACCAGCGCGTGCAGGCGCCGTCCGGCGGCGGCGGTCACCAGGCGGTCCTTGCCGCACGCGACGACCAGCAGCGGGACCTCGATGCCGTCCAGTCCCTCGTACGCCTCGGCCAGCTCGGCGACCAGCTGGCGCGCCTGGTCCAGACGAGTGGTGGTCGAGCGGAAGTCCGGGAACAGCCCGGTGAACCGGGCGACGTGAGCGACGTCGGCGGCGGCGCGGTCGGCGTAGAGCAGCCGCGGCACCACGAACTCCGCGATGGTCCGCACCACGAACCCGGGCACCGGCAACGGCAGCGACGCGGCCAGCCGCAGTGGCAGCGGGTACTTCCCGACGGTCCGGACCAGCCAGGAGTCGACGAAACCGGGCGCGGCGATCGACACCACACCCGCGATCGGCAACTCCTCGCGGCAGGCCGCGCGCAGGCTCATGGTGCCGCCGAGCGAGTTGCCGCCGAGGACGACCTTGCCGCGGTCCGAATAGAACCGCACCACCTCGGCCACGAACGCGTCGAGCTGCGCCAGCATCGCGCCGGGGCGCAGGGGATCGGCCTCACCGAAACCGGGGAGGTCGACCGCGACCGCGGGGATCCCGGCGGCGGCGAGTTCCGCCAGCGCCGGGCGCCAGGTGTCAGCGCTGTCGCAGTAACCGTGCAGGAGGACGAGTCTTCCGGTGCCGCGCTTCGGTTTGGGACCGACTTCGAGCACCCTGGTGCGCACGCCGGCGAAGCTCCGGTGGCCGGCCCGGACGACTTCCGGGCCGGCGAGCCGTGAGCCCGGCGCCGCCTCGACTTCCCGCTGCACTGCGGTCATGTACCCAGATTAGCGAGTAAATCTCGGGTTCCGCTCAGTAGACGTGGGTCACAAACCGGTATCGGCACTATGTCAACAAGGCGTCTGCGCAGGTCAGGGCGTTATCAGCGGGTGAAAACGACCTTGCCCGCGGTCTCCCCCTCCTGCATCAGCCGGAACCCTTCGGCGGCTTCCGACAGCGGGAGCTCCTTGCCGATCTGCGGCTTGATGCCGGTCAGGTCCAGGTAGCGGAGCAGGTCCTCCAGCTCGTCCCGGGTGCCCATCGTGGACCCGACGACCCGCAGCTGCAGGAAGAACACCCGCTGCAGGTCCGCGCTCGGGTCCGGACCACTGGTCGAACCGGACACCACGACGATCCCGCCCGGCTTCAGCGACTTGAGCGAGTGGCCCCAGGTCGCCTTGCCGACGGTCTCGAACACGCCGTCCACCCGCTCCGGCAGCCGCGCGCCGGACTCGAACGTCTGGTGCGCGCCCAGCTGCTCGGCCAGGGCCCGCTTCTCCTCGGACCGGCCGGTCACCCACACCCGCAGGCCCGCGGCGCGGCCGAGCTGGATCAGCGCGGTCGAGACGCCACCGGAGGCGCCCTGCACGAGCATCGTCTGCCCGGGGCGCAGGCCCGACTTCACGAACAGCATCCGGTACGCGGTCAGCCACGCCGTGCCCATCGTGGCGGCCTCGGCGAAGGACAGCCCGGCCGGCTTCGGCACGGCGTTGCGGGCGGGCACGACCACGTAGTCGGCGAAGGTGCCCTGGTGCTTCTCGGTGAGCAGGGTGCGCTTCGGGTCGAGGGTGTCGTCACCCTGCCAGCCGGGGGCGTTGATCACCGAGTGCAGGACGACCTCCGTCCCGTCCTCCAGCACGCCCGCCCCGTCGCAGCCGAGGATCATCGGGAACTGGTCCGGCTTGATCCCGACCCCGCGCAGGGTCCAGATGTCGTGCATGTTGAGGCTGGCGGCCTTCACGGCGACCTTCACCCAGCCGGACGGCACCTCCGGCTCCGGTCGCTTGCCGACGGTGAGGGCGTCGAGCGGGTTTTCGGGGTTCGGTTCACTGGCGTAGACGGCGAACATGCCTGCAACGTACCTCGCCGGGCCCCCTGGCGTACCCTGGTCAGGTGTTCGACGGCCTGGCGACCTGGTGGGACAACGCCGAGCTGTGGCTTGCGCAGCTGTGGTTCCCGTTGCAGTTCCTGCTGGTCATCGCCGTGCTGGCGCCGCTGTGCGTCGGCGCCGCGTGGCTGATCGACCGGATCGTCGACCGGGTGGCCGCGTGGTTGCGGCCGGGCCGCGACGAGGACGTTTCGAGCCGGTCCTAAGGTGTCGCTGGTGTCAAGCAGGAGGCGGATCACCGTCGCGCTCGTCGGGCTCATCGTGCTCGTGTTCGGTGGCTGGATCGTGCGCGAAACCACCACGTCGACCGAGCCGGCGAGTGGGCTCACGGCGTTGTCCAGCCTGCCGGCCGAGGCGGGCCAGACGTGGCGTCTCATCCAGGCCGGCGGGCCGTTCCCGTACCGCAGCGACGGAACGGTGTTCGAGAACCGGGAAAAGCGGCTCCCCGTCAAGGAGAGCGGCTACTACCGGGAATACACGGTGCCCACGCCGGGCAGCGCGGACCGCGGGGCCCGGCGGCTGATCACCGGGGCGCAGACCGAGCTGTACTACACCGGTGATCACTACGCTTCCTTCGTCCAGGTCGACCCGTCGAAGTAGCGAGAACCCCATGTCCTCTTCCCAGACGATCGTCGAGCAGGCCCGCGCGCGCGGCGCCTACTCGCACATCATCGGCAGCAGGCCCGCGGACAAGATGTCCGCCCTCGACGCGATCGCGTCCGCTTTGTCCTTTCCGGACTGGTTCGGCCGCAACCTGGACGCGCTGTACGACTGCCTGACCGATTTGTCGTGGCTGCCCTACGGCGAGCACGTCCTGGTGTGGGCCGGATCGGACCTGCTCAAGGACGCCGACCCGAAGGCGTACCTGGCGATCCGCAGCGTCCTGTCGGACGCCGAGCGAGCCTTGGCGCCGGGTGGCGACCGCGCCGACAGCCGCCGGCTGACGGTCGCCCTCACCGACGACTAGTCCTGCGGGACCCAGTTCGGCTTGCGCTTCTCGCCGAACGCGCGGATGCCCTCCTGGCCCTCTTCGCTGGCGAAGAACTGCGCGGACAGCTTGAGCATGTCCGGGAAGCCGTCGGCCGGGGTGGCCGGGCGCGGGCTGGCGAGCAGTTCCTTGGTCGCGGCGAGCGCGGCCGGGCCGCCCAGTGTGAGGGAGCGGACGTAGGCGTCGGTCGCCTCGTCCAGCCGGTCGGCGTCGACGGCCTTGTTGATGAGGCCGATCTCGGCGGCGCGCTCGGCGTCGAACACGTCCCCGGTGAGGAACAGCTCCTGCGCGGCGCGCGGGTTGACGCGCGGCAGGACGGTGAGCGAGATGACGGCGGGCACGACGCCGATGCGGACCTCGGAGAAGGCGAAGGTGACCTCCTTGGCGGCGACCACGAGGTCCGCGGCCGCGACCATGCCCACGCCGCCGGCGCGCGCGAGACCGGACAGCTTGGCGACGACCGGCTTCGGGCTCGTCCAGATCTGCTCGAGGATGCGGGGGAACTCGTTGACGCCCTGGTCACCCGCCCCGGCGCCGCGGGCTTCCTTGAGGTCCATCCCGGCGCAGAACACCTTGCCGGTGTGGGTGAGAACGATCACCCGGACGGCGTCGTCGTCCTTCGCCTTGGCCAGCGAGGCGGACAACTCGCGGCGCAGCTGGGCCGACAGGGCGTTCCGGTTGTGCGGCGAGTCGAGGGTGATCGTCGCGACACCACTCGCCACTGAGTAATGCACCAGTTCATCAGTCACGGGCTCACTGTAGTTCGGGCGGCGCGGCGGGGGAGCGCGGTTGTGAGCGGCTGCGCATCGGGACGATCCGGTGACAGCGCGTCAGCGGGCACGCTACGGTGCAACGGAACGGGGAGGGACGGCAGTGGCTGAGAATGGTGCGACGACGGGGGCCGCACAGCTGGCAGGCGTGTTCGGCGGCGAGGAGAACCTGAACGCCATGCACGCCGACGCGAAGCGCATGCTGGCGGACGCGAAGGCAGGCAAGTGGGCGGTCGACGAGGAGACGGGGACGCATCTGCGGCGCGCGGTGACGCAGATGCAGGACCGGATGATGGACGTCAGTCGACGGCTCTATCTTCTGCAGCAGGCACCGAAGCTGGGAAACGACCAGTACGCCACGCAGGTCGCCAAGCACTTTCTCGCGGCGATGGACTCTGACGAGCGGTCGCTTGTCAGGGTGTTCCTCGCGGCGCAGGAAATGCTCGGTAGCCTCAGTCAGGCGATCGAGATCGCGATCAGCAAGTACGACGCCTCGGAAGAGGCTGCGACCGAAGCGCTCAACACGTTCAAGAACCAGGACGGCCAGTGACCCTCAACGCTCGTATCGCCCAGGCCCTTGCTGGTGTCGGGTGTCTCGCGGTGATCACGACCGGTTGCACCAGCACTGTGCCGGGAACGGCTTCGCCGGCGCCCACTGCCACCGAAGCGAATTCGGACATCTTCGCCGGCATGAACGCCTGTCAGGTTCTAGATCAGCTCAACGCAGGTCAGGGATACAATCCGGGCGAAAAAAAGACGCGGCGCAATGAGTGCAATGCGTCAAAGCCCGGGGTAGCCGGCAACAGCCTCGCGCTCGATCCCGTACAGGGGCTCAGCGAGTTCGCCCAGGCGAATGCAGGCGTGACGGATCTTTCCATCAACGGACGGCCTGCCATGCAGGCGGATATCCCGACCGGCGGGTGCGCTGTGGCGGTCGAGGTTGCGGAGCATGCACGCGCACTGGTTCTGGTTACGCTGATCAGCAGCCCGCGCGATCCGCAGGCTTGCGTGGACGCTCAAGCCCTCGCTGAGAAGCTCGAACCCCTGCTCCCCAAGGTCCAGTAGACCTCAGTTCTGCCGCGGCAGCAGTTCCTCCACGAACCGCTCCAGGAAGGCCTCCCGCGAAGAACCGCCCCGGTGGCAGACCACGAACTTCGTCAAGCCCGCTTCCAGGTGGCCGTCCAGCAGGCGGTGCTGCGACGGCCAATCGGTAGCGATCATGTCGAAGTCTTGCAGGCGGCGAAGGAATGCTCGGTAGCTTCGTGAAGCCATCGAGATCGCGATCAGCAAGTACGACGCCTCGGACGAGGCGGCGGTCCAGGCATTGACCACGTTCAAGGATCAGGAAGCCCAGTGACGAACATCGTTCGCATCGCCCAGCTCGTCTCGGGTGCGTGTCTGTTGCTGGCCGCGGGCGCTTGCACCAGCACGGTCGTGGGTACGGCGTCGCCGGCACCGACGTCAGCCACCGCGAGCGCTGATGTCTTCGCCGGCCTCAACGCCTGTCAGGTCCTGGAGCAACTCACAGCTGGGGAAGGATTCGGGCCCGGGGAGAACATCAGCCGTCGCAACGAATGCGACGTTTCGAAGTCCGGATTCGGCACCTACGGGCTTGCCCTGGATCCCGTGCAGGGGCTCCGCGAGTACCGCGAGACGAACGACGCCGTGACGGAGGTTTCGGTCAACGGGCGGAACGCCTTGCAGGCTGACATTCCCACCGGCGGGTGCGCGATCGCCATCGAGGTTGGGGAGCACGCCCGCGCCTTGGTGCAGGTCGCACTGGTCACTAGCCCTCGCGATCCGCAGGCTTGCGTGGACGCCCAAGCCCTCGCTGAGAAGCTCGAACCCCTGCTCCCCAAGGTCCCGTAGACCTCAGTTCTGCCGCGGCAGCAGCTCTTCCACGAACCGCTCCAGGAACGCCTCGAACGGCGACCCACCCCGGTGGTAGACCACGAACTTCGTCAGGCCCGCTTCCAGGTGGCCGTCCAGCAGGCGGTGCAGCGACGCCCAGTCCGTGGCGATCACGTCCGCCGGGTCGGTGTCCGGGCGTCGGGAGCGCACCGTGGCGGCCAGGGCGTCCGGGATGCCGTCCTCGGCGAGCATCAGGCTCATCCCGTAGTGGTCGGCCTCGATCGAGCGGCCCGCGGCAGCCGCGGCGGTCTCGATGGCCTCGCGGGCCCGTCGCGCTTCCGCAGGGGACAGGAAGCTTCCCAGCCATCCGTCGGCGTACTCGCCGATTCGCCGGTACGCCGCGGGCGCACTCCCGCCGAGCCAGATGTCCACCGGGCGCTCCAGCCGCGGGCCCAGCGAGACGTCCTCCAGCTTCCAGAACTCGCCCGCGAAATCGCCCGCACCGGCCAGCGCCGCCCGCAGCAACCTCAGCGACTCGTCGAACACCGCGGCCCTCGCGCCCGCCGGGACGTCGAACAGCGGCCACTCGCTGCGACGCGCCGGGCGCAGGCCGAACACCGGCAGCACCCGCTTCGGCGCCAGCGCCGCCAGCGACGCGATCTGCTTCGCCACCAGCACCGGGTGCCGCCCCGGCAGCACCGCCACCGAACTGCCCGCCTTCAACGACGAAGTCCGCGCCAGCGCGTGCGCCATCCCGACGAACGGGTCCACCGCGTCCGAGTACACCTGCTCGGAAAACCACACCGAGTCGACCCCGGCGGCCTCCAGCCGGTCGACGATCCCCGGCAACTCCACGGGCGAGGTCTCAGCCCCCAGCCCAACCCCGATCCGGATCTTCACGCCACCCACGTTACGGGTCAGGCCGACCGGGCGGCACCTGCCAACGCGGTGGCGTACCGCTCCAACACCAGCGACGCCACCCGTGGATCACCGGCCAGGCAGTCCGCCAGCACCACCGACGGCTCGGCCTCCCGCGCCAGCGCGGCGATCCGGTCGGGCAGCAACCCGGGCGCGAGGAACCACGACGCCACCGCGATCCGCGACGCCCCACGGGCCCGCAACTTCGCCACCGCCGCGGGCACGTCCGGCTTCGCGGCGCTCGCGAACGCCGCCACCGCCCGGAAACCGTGCCGCGACTGCCACCGCCGGGCCAGCGCCGCGACCGCCTCGTTCGCCGCGGCGCGCGACGAACCCACCGCGGCCAGCACCACGCCCAGCCCGGGATCGGTCACGTCCGCCACCGCGGCCAGCCGGTCGAACGCCACCGGCTCCAGGTCCGCGCCCAGCACGTCGGCGATCGTCACCCGCAGCGCGGGCACCTCCGCCACCAGCGCGGGCAGGTCGACCCGCGCGTGGAAGGCACTGCCCAGCAGCAACGGCACCACGACCGCCTCCCGGTGGCCCGCGCGCACCAGGTCCCGCAGCACGTCCGTCACCAGCGGCTCGGACAGGTCCAGGAACGACACCCGCACGTCCAGCTCCCGCGCCGCCGCGGCGATCCGGTCCACCAGCGCCCGCACGGTCGCCGCGGACCGCGGGTCCCGGCTCCCGTGCGCGACGGCGACCAGCGGGATCACAGCGACCCCAGCCCACGCGCCCGCAACACGGCACGCTCCAGCGGCCGGAACACCAGCAGCTCGATGCCGACGCCGACCAGCAGGATCAGGAAGATCGCCGCGATCACGGTCGACATGTCGTTGAGGAACCGGCCGTCGTCGAGGTAGGCGCCAAGGCCCTTGCCCAGCAGCGGCGACGTCGCGATGATCTCCGCCGCCATCAGCGACCGCCACGAGAACGCCCAGCCCTGCTTCAACCCGGCGAGGTACCCGGGCAGCGCCGCGGGCAGCAGGATGTGCCGGGCCGTCGCCAGCCGTCCCGCGCCCATCACCTTGCCGACGCGCGGCAGGATCGGCGGGATCTGGTCGATGCCCGCCACCAGGCCGTTCGCGATCGACGGCACGCTGCCCAGCAGCAGCACCACGTACATCGCGGCCGGCTCGACACCGAACCACAGCACCGCGGCGGGCACCCAGGCCACCGACGGCAGGCTCTGCAGACCGGACAGGAACGGCCCGATCCCGGCCCGCACCAGCTTCACCTTCGCGACCAGCAACCCGAGCGGCGTCGCGATCAGGATGGCGACGAGGAACCCGAGCACCGCGCGGTGCACCGACGTCCACACGAACCCGAACGCGTCCCCGCTGGTGAACCGGCCCCACAGCTCGTCCCACACCGCGAGCGGCGCCGGCAGCTGGTACTCCGGCCAGAACGCGGCCGCCCACAACGCCTGCCAGACCGCGATCACCAGGACCAGGAACACCACCGGCGGCAGCACCGACCGGACGAACCGGCCCCAGCCGCCCTTCTTCGCGGCAGGCTGGACCGGCGTGTCGAGCGCGTCCAGACCCGCTTCGACCGCCGCGGCGTCCGGTTCGGCGGTCGAGCCCTCAAGCGGCGGCATGGCTGCTGATCACCTCACGCAGGCGGCGGTTGATCACGTCCACCGCGTTCACCTCGTCCTGCCCGGCCAGCCCGTCGACGCGCCACTGCTGCACGACCTTGCCCGGCCGCGACGACAGCAGCACCACCCGCTGCCCGAGCCGCACCGCTTCGCGCACGTCGTGGGTCACGAACACCACCGCGGTGCCGGTCGCTTCCCAGATGCGCAGCAGCTCGGCCTGCAGCACGTCGCGCGTGATGGCGTCGAGCGCGGAGAACGGCTCGTCCATCAGCAGCAGCGACGGGCGCTCCTCGCCGTCTTCGGTGTGGGTGGCCGACGCCAGCGCGCGGGCCAGTGCCACGCGCTGGCGCATGCCGCCGGACAGTTCGTGCGGGCGCTTGGCGCCCGCGCCGGACAGCCGCACGAGCTCCAGCAGCTCGCCGGTGCGGGTCTTGCGCTCGGCGCGGCCCATGCCGGCCAGCTTCAGCGGCAGCTCGACGTTCGCCGCCGCGGTCAGCCACGGCATGAGCGCCGCCTCCTGGAACATGACCGCCGGCCGGGACGTGGTCAGCTCGATCTCACCCGCGCTCGGCTGATCCAGGTTCGCGATCAGGTTCAGCAGGGTGGTCTTGCCGCAGCCCGAGGCGCCGAGCAGGCAGACGAACTCGCCCGGCGCGACGTCGAGGTCGACCCCGGCGAGCGCGGTCACGGCGTCGCGACCCTGCCCGAAGCTCTTGTGCACCCCGGACAACCGCACGGCGTGCCCGGTCGCGGGCTCCACCGGCGGGCGTCCCAGCGTGGCGGTCATGAACAGCCTCCTACTTCTTGTCCAGGCCGGACGCGCTGACGGCCGGCTTCCCGGCCTGGGCGAGCACGGTGTTGAGCAGGGTGAGGTCGGCGAACCCGGCGACGTCCGGGGCCTTGTCCTTCACCCCTGCGGTCACCTGGTCCTGGGCCAGCTGCGGGAACTGCCCGGCCAGCGGGTCGGTGGTGAGCTGGATGCCCTGCCAGGCGCGGTCCAGCGTGGCGGTCGCGAGCGCCTTGCCGGTGAGCTGCTGCAGCTGGTTGTTCACCGCGGCCTTCGCCTTCGCCGGGTCGGACGCGGCGAGCGTGTTCGCGTCGAGCAGGCCCTGCAGGATCGCGGTGACGGTCGCCGGGTGCTCCTTGAGGAACTGGGTGCGCACGATCAGCACGGTGGTCGGGAACTGCCCGCCCGGCCACAGGTCCTTCTCGTCGACCAGGACCTTCGCGCCGGCCTCCAGCACCAGCCGCGACGCCCACGGCTCGGGCAGCCACGCGGCCTGGATCGCGCCGGACTTGAACTGGTCGAGCGTCAGCGCGTTGTCGATGTTCTGGACCTTGACGTCGCTGAGCTTCTGGTCGGCGATCCACTTCTTCAGCGACACGTCCTGCGTGTTGCCCAGCTGCGGCGACGCCACGGTCTTGCCCTGCAGGTCCTGCGGCGTGTTGATCGACGGCTGCACGACCAGCTGCGCGCCGCCCGAGGTGGCGCCCGCGATCAGCCGCACGGCCTCGCCGCCGGACTGGGCGTAGGCGTTGATCGCCGGGCCGGAGCCGATGAACCCGATGTCCAGCGAACCGCCGAGGAGGGCGTTGACCTCCTCGGGGCCGGCGTTGAACTTGGTCGGCACCAGCTTGGTGTTCCCGAGGTGCTGCGCGAACAGGTTCTGGTCCAGCCCGATCAGCGCGGACGCGTGCGTGACGTTCGGGAAGTACCCGAGCCGCACCTCGGCCGCCGGGCCCTGATCGGTCGCCGTCGCCGAGTCCTCCGATCGGTCCGCCCGTGAACACCCGGTCACCACTGCCAATGCGGACAACGCCACTGCTGCCAGAGCCAGAACACGAGTTTTCACGGACGGACCTTTCGGTTGGGGGATGGGGAGTTACGGGCCGGGGGAGACCACGTCCCGGTCGCTGCGCAGCACGGGAAGCGGCGCACCGACCATCCCGGCCGCCAGCGTGGTGCCGTCGGCCGGGTCGATCACCAGGAAGGCGCCGGTGCGCCTGCTGACCTCGTACTCGTCGACCGGCAGCGGTTCCGCGACGCGGACCTTCGCGCGGCCGATCTCGTTGAGCTGCAGCGTCTCCGGGTAGTCCACAGTGGACAGCTTCTGCTCGTCGAAGCGGGAGAGCAGCTCGTCGACGAACGCCTGCACCGTGCGCGCGCCGTGCTTGACCAGCACGCGGGCGCCCGGCCGCAGCGGTTTCTCCGACAGCCAGGCCAGCGTGGCGTCCAGCTCGTCGGTCGCCACCGGGGCCGAACCCGCCGCCGCGATGACGTCACCGCGCGCGATGTCCAGGTCGTCGGCCAGCACCAGCGTCACCGAGCGGCCCGCGGCCGCCTCGGCCAGCTCGCCGTCCGGCGTGTCGATCCGCTCGACCGTCGTGCGCAGGCCCGCGGGCAGCACCACGACCTCGTCGCCGGGGCGCACCGTGCCCGCCGCGACCTGGCCCGCATAGCCGCGGTAGTCCGGGTACTCGGGCGTGCGCGGCCGGATGACGTACTGCACCGGGAAGCGGAACGGCGCGTCGTGTGGGTCGGGCGCGACCGGGACGGTCTCCAGGTGCTCCAGCAGCGTCGGGCCGGAGTACCACGGGGTGTGCGCCGAGCGCTCCACCACGTTGTCACCCACCAGTGCGGACACCGGGATCGCCAGCACCGATCCTTCGGCGTAACCCAGTGACGTGGCGTGGTCGGTGAACTCCTTCGCGATGACCCGGAAGGTCTCCTCGTCGTAGTCCACCAGGTCGATCTTGTTCACCGCGAGCACCAGGCGCGGCACGCCGAGCAGCGCGAGCACCGCGGCGTGGCGGCGGGTCTGCTCGATGACGCCCTTGCGCGCGTCGACCAGCAGCACGGCCAGCTGCGCCGTGGAGGCGCCGGTGACGGTGTTGCGGGTGTACTGCACGTGGCCGGGGGTGTCGGCGAGCACGAACGACCGCTTCGGGGTCGCGAAGTAGCGGTAGGCCACGTCGATCGTGATGCCCTGCTCCCGCTCCGAGCGCAGGCCGTCGACGAGCAGCGACAGGTCCGGAGTGGACAGACCCCGGTCGACGCTGGCGCGGGTGACCGCGTCCAGCTGGTCGGCCAGCACCGACTTGGTGTCGTAGAGCAGACGGCCGACGAGCGTCGACTTGCCGTCGTCGACGCTCCCGGCTGTGGCGAGCCGCAGCAACGAGCTCATCAGAAGTACCCCTCCCGCTTGCGGTCCTCCATGGCGGCCTCCGACAGGCGGTCGTCGGCCCGGGTGGCGCCGCGCTCGGTGAGCCGGCTCGCCATCACCTCGGCGATCACTTCGTTGACGGTCGAGGCCGTCGACTCCACCGCGCCGGTGCAGGAGCCGTCACCGACCGTGCGGTAGCGCACCGTCAGCTCCTTCACCTCTTCGCCGTCACGCGGACCGCCCCACGGTCCCTCGGTCAGCCACATGCCGTCGCGCTTGTAGACCTTGCGCTGGTGGGCGTAGTAGATCGAGGGCAGCTCCACCTTCTCGCGCGCGATGTAGTTCCACACATCGGCTTCGGTCCAGTTGGAGAGCGGGAACACCCGCACATGTTCCCCCGGACGGTGCCGTCCGTTGTACAGGTTCCACAATTCGGGACGCTGCCGTCGCGGGTCCCACTGGCCGAACGCGTTGCGCAGGCTGAAGATCCGCTCCTTGGCCCGCGCGCGTTCCTCGTCGCGGCGCCCGCCGCCGAACACCGCGTCGAACTTGTGCTCGGTGATGGTGTCCAGGAGCGGCTGGGTCTGCAACGGGTTGCGGGTGCCGTCGGGACGCTCGGTGAGGCGGCCGTCGTCGATCCAGTCCTGCACGTTCGCGACGATCAGCCGCAGGCCGTACTTCTCCACGACGTGGTCGCGGAACGCGATGACCTCGTCGAAGTTGTGCCCGGTGTCCACGTGCAGCAGCGGGAACGGCACCGGCGCCGGCCAGAACGCCTTGATCGCCAGGTGCAGCAGCAGGGTCGAGTCCTTGCCGCCGGAGAACAGGATCACCGGCCGGTCGAACTCGCCGGCCACCTCCCGGAAGATGTGGATGGCTTCGGATTCCAGCGCCGCCAGGTTGTCGGTCGCGGCGTCGGTCGCGGCTGTGGTCACTTCCCTCTCCCTACGCGTGCAGGCCGCACTCGGTCTTGGACTTGCCTGCCCAGCGGCCGCTGCGCGGATCGGCGCCCGGCGCCACCTTCGCGGTGCACGGCGCGCAGCCGATCGACAGGTAGCCCTCGCCGACCAGCGGGTTCTGCAGGATGCCGTGCTCGTCGATGTAGGCGTTGAACTCGTCGTCGGTCCACGGCGCGATCGGGTTGACCTTGACGAGGCCGTTGCGGTCGTCCCAGGTGACGATCGGGGTGTTCGCCCGCGTCGGGGCGTCCACGCGGCGCACGCCGGTGACCCACGCGGAGTAGTTCGACAGCGTCTTCCGCAGCGGCACCACCTTGCGCAGGTGGCAGCACAGGTTCGGGTCCCGCTCGTGCAGCTTTGGGCCGTACTCGGCGTCCTGCTGCGCCACGGTCTGCTCGGCGGCCGCGTTGACGATCTTCACGTCCGGGTACACGGTCGCGACCGCGTCCCTGGTGCCGATCGTCTCCGCGAAGTGGTAGCCGGTCTCCAGGAACAGGATGTCCACATCGGACTTCACCTTGGTGGCGAGGTCGATGAGCACCGCGTCCTGCATGTTGGAGGCGACGATGAAGTCGTCGCCGAAGGTCTCCGCGGTCCAGCGCAGGGCCTCCAGCGCGGTGGCGTCGGCCAGTTCGGCGGACGCCTTCTCCGCCAGTGCCTTCAGTTCTTCGGTCCTCGTCGCGGTGGTCACTTGCTCGCTCCTTCCGGAAAGCGCAGCCCGATGAACTTGACGGTGAAGACGCGGCGGCACGCGCCGCAAAGCCAGGCTCCGTCGCCCTCCCGTCGCCCACCGCCACCCTCAACGGTGGCGCTGCGCGCCGCTGCGTCTTCCTGAGGACGGAGGTCCTCGTCGCCGCAGTACGGGCAGTGGAACGGCGTCGCTCGTTCCTGTGCCGTCATCGGAGATCGGCCTCGTCGGCGCGGGCCACCCACTGCGGGAAGCGCTCGCCCTCTTCCCGCTGGCCCAGGTAGTTGCGCACGACCCGCTCGACGTAGCCGATCAGCTCGTCGCCGGTCACCTTGTGGCCGCGCAACTTCCGGCCGAACCCGGCGTCCAGGCCCAGCCCGCCGCCCAGGTGCACCTGGAAGCCCTCGACCTGGTTGCCGTCGTCGTCGGTCACGATCTGGCCCTTGAGGCCGATGTCCGCGGTCTGGATGCGGGCGCACGAGTTCGGGCAGCCGTTGATGTGCACCGTGACCGGGTTCTCCACCTGGTCCTGGATGTCGGCCAGCCGCTCCTCGAGCGCGGTCACCAGGTCCTTCGCGCGCTGCTTGGTCTCGACGATCGCCAGCTTGCAGAACTCGATGCCGGTGCAGGCCATCACGCCGCGCCGCCACGGGCTCGGGTTCGTGGGCAGGCCCAGCTCGGCCAGCTCCGCCTGCAGGCCGGGCACGTCCTCCTCGGCGACGTCGAGCACCAGCAGCTTCTGCAGCGGGGTGAGCCGCACGCGGTTCGAGCCGGCGCGCTCGGCCGCCTTCGCGACCTTGATCAGCGTCGAGCCGGACACCCGGCCGCCGATCGGCGCGGCGCCGACGTAGAACTTGCCGTCCTTCTGCCGGTGCACGCCGACGTGGTCGTGCTGCACGGCGGGCGCCTCCGGCGCGGGGCCGTCGATCAGCTTGCGCTTCAGGTACTCGTCCTCCAGCACCTGGCGGAACTTCTCCGCTCCCCAGTCCTTGACCAGGAACTTCAGCCGCGCGCGCGAGCGCAGGCGGCGGTAGCCGTAGTCGCGGAAGATGCTGATGACGCCTTCCCAGACCTCAGGCACCTCGTCGAGCGGCACCCAGGCGCCCAGCCGCTGGGCGATCATCGGGTTGGTGGACAGGCCGCCGCCGACCTGCACGTCGAAACCGGGACCGTGCTCGGGGTGACGCACGCCGACGAACGCGACGTCGTGGATCTCGTGGGCCACGTCCGGCAGCCCGGACACCGCGGTCTTGAACTTGCGCGGCAGGTTCGCGTACTCCGGCTTGCCCAGGTAGCGGCGCTTGATCTCGTCGATCGCCGGGGTGCCGTCGATGATCTCGTCCGCGGCGATTCCCGCGACCGGGGAGCCGAGGATGACGCGCGGGCTGTCGCCGCACGCGGTCATGGTGGTCAGGCCGGCGCCTTCCAGCTTCTCCCAGATCGTCGGCATGTCCTCGATCCGGATCCAGTGGTACTGGACGTTCTGCCGGTCGGTGATGTCCGCGCTGTCGCGCGCGTAGGTCTGCGAGATCTCACCGACGATCGCGAGCTGCTCGGTCGTCAGCGCGCCACCGTCGATGCGGACGCGGAGCATGAAGTACTCGTCGTCCAGCTCCTCCGGCTCCAGCGTCGCGGTGCGGCCGCCGTCGATCCCGGGCTTGCGCTGGGTGTAGAGGCCGTACCAGCGGAACCGGCCACGGAGGTCGCCCGGATCGATCGAGTCGAAGCCGCCACGCGCGTAGATGTTTTCGATCCGCGATCGAACGTTGAGCGGGTGGTCGTCCTTCTTCGAGCGCTCGTTCGGGTTCAGCGGCTCCCGGTAGCCGAGGGCCCACTGGCCCTCACCACGACGCTGCCGGGCGCGCGGGGTTCGGGCGGCGGCAGGGTTGTCGCGCGTCGGCGAAGCCATGTTCGAGTCCTTCCGGGGCTCTCGCGAAGGCGCCGCGCGCACGGAAATGCCCTGGTCAAAGCCCGTGGTGGGGGTTTGGCAGTCCGCGGCGTGACGGCGCCCGCTGGTCCTAGCTGGGTGGCGGTGGCGGCGTCAGTTCGTTTCGCGGCACAGGGCGCTGGCGACACGCCGGAAGTCGACGTGGCGACGCACCACGAGGAGCACTCCGGCATAAGTCACGGGATCAGCGTGCCACGCTGCTCACGATGTGGTCCAGCCCGCTCCGCATGCTGGGATACGCATCACGCTGAAAAAATCTCCGGCAGACTGGCGCGCGAGTTGGATCAGGGACACTGGGAACCGTGAGTGATACTTCCGCCCCGGTGGCGTTCGCACTGCCGGAGCACGCGCTGGCCGGGCTCGGGACGCGGCCCTTCGGCGTGTACGTGCACGTGCCCTTCTGCGCGACGCGCTGCGGCTACTGCGACTTCAACACCTACACCGCCGGTGAGCTGGGCACGAGCGCGTCGCCCGAGTCGTGGCTGGAGGGGTTGCGGCGCGAGCTGGACCTGGGCGCGCGGGCGCTGGGCAACGCGCCGGCGGCCGAGACGGTGTTCGTCGGCGGCGGCACCCCGTCGCTGCTGGGCGCTTCGGGGCTGGCCGACGTGCTCGACGCGGTGCGCGACTCCTTCGGGCTGGCGCCCGGGGCCGAGGTGACCACGGAGTCCAACCCGGAGTCGACGTCGCCGGAGTTCTTTTCCGGGCTTCGCGAGGCCGGGTACACGCGGATTTCGCTGGGGATGCAGTCGGCGGCCTCCCACGTGCTGAAGATCCTGGACCGCACGCACACACCGGGCCGCCCGGTGGCCGCCGCGAAGGAGGCGAGGGTCGCGGGCTTCGAGCACGTGAACCTCGACGTCATCTACGGCACGCCAGGAGAGCGGACCGCGGATCTGCGTGCCTCGCTGGACGCCGTGCTGGAGGCTGGGGTCGACCACGTGTCGGCGTACTCGCTGATCGTCGAGGACGGCACCGCACTGGCCCGGCGGGTGCGGCGCGGTGAGCTGCCCGCCCCGGACGAGGACGTGCTGGCGGCGGACTACGAGCTGATCGACTCGGTGCTGGCGGCGGCCGGGCTGGGCTGGTACGAGGTGTCGAACTGGGCGGCCTCGGAGGCGGCCGCGTGCCGGCACAACCTGGGCTACTGGCGCGGCGGCGACTGGTGGGGCGCGGGGCCGGGGGCGCACAGCCACGTCGGCGGGGTGCGGTGGTGGAACGTGAAGCACCCGGCGCGCTACGCCGCGGCGCTGGCTTCCGGTGGTTCGGCCGAGGCCGATCGCGAAGTGCTCACGCCCGAGGAGCAGGCCTTCGAGCGGATCATGCTGGAGCTGCGGCTCGCCGAGGGGCTGCCGGTGTCCGCGCTGACCGCCGACGGGGCGCGGGAGGCCGAGGCCGCGGTCGCCGAGGGGCTGCTGGACGCCGCCGCGTTCGCCGGGAAGCAGCGGTGTGTGCTGACCTTCCGGGGGCGCCTGCTGGCCGACGGGCTCGTGCGGCGGCTCGCTCCCTGAATATTTCGCTCGCGGAGATCATCCCGGCGCTGCTAGCTTTCGCGGCACCTGGTGACTTCGGGAGGTCGAGGAATATGGCTGTCAGCGGCCGTCCTTCGCCTGCCCGTTTTCTCTCACCAGGAGTTCTCCTTGCTCTTGACCACTGATCGTCTTCTGCTGCGCCCGTGGACCGGAGCGGAGGCCGCCGCCGTCCGAGCCGGTGATCGCCGCCCGGACTGGGCTGGCGATTTCCCCGCCGAGGGCGACGTCGTGATCGCCGGGCTGCTCGCCGAGCGCCCGGACTGGCTCGCCGCGTTCGGGCACCACCTGGTCGTCGAGCGCGCCACCCGGCTCGTCGTGGGTTCGATCGGACTGTTCTGGCCGCCCGAGGACGGCGTCGTGGAGATCGGCTACGGCATCGTGCCGAGCCGCCGCGGACGGCGGTACGCCGCGGAGGCCACGGTCGCGCTGACCGGGTTCGCGCTCACCTCGCCCGAGGTGCGGAGCGTGTCGGCCCAGGTGGAGCGCGCCAACCCGGCCTCGGTGCGGGTGCTGGAAGCGGCCGGCTTCACGCTCGTCGCCGACGAGGGTGAGGTGCTCCGCTTCAGCCGGGAGTAGCGACCGGGCGGCCCGCGCGAGCAGCTCGCGCGGGCCGTCGCGGCGGGTGGGTCAGCAGTCGGGAATCGTCTCGGTGCAGATGGGCTGCTCGCCGTTGCTCGCGGTCTGCAGCAGCCGGTACAGGGTCTCGCGCTGGTCTCCGTCGAGTGCGCAGAACACTTCGTCCTCCACGGCGGCCAGCGCGAACTCCGCCTTGGCCAGCGTCTTCGCCCCGGCCTCCGTCAGCGAGACCGTGTGCCGCCTGCGGTCCTCCGGCGACCGCCGCCGCTCGACCAGCTGCTCGCGCTCCAGGTCGTTGAGCAGGCCGACGACGTTCGTCCCGTCCATCTCCAGCGTGCTCGCCAGCGTCTGCTGCGAGATCCCGTCCCGGTCGCGCACCAGGGTCAGGGCCAGCAGGTGCCGCGGCCGCAGACCCAGCGGTTCCAGCACGGTTTCCGAGCGCAGCCGCAGCCGGCGCGCCAGGTGGTCGATCAACGCGCCGACCCGGTGCGCGGGCTGGTTCACAACCGGCAGGGAGGCCACCTCGTCACTTTACCCAACCGAAGCGGCTATCGGTGTGCTATAGATAATTTGCGTAACACCAATCAATATTGAAGGGCAAACCACACATGGCACACCTACTGCACATCGACTCGAGCATCCGCGGCGAGGAGTCCGTCAGCCGAAAGCTGACCGCTCGTGCGGCGGAGGCCTGGCGCGCCGCGCACCCCGAGGGCACCGTCACCTACCGGGACCTCGCCCGGAACCCGGTTCCGCACCTCGGCGAGGCAGGCAACACGGCCCGCATGGTGCCGCCGGCGCAGCACACCGAAGCCCAGGCCGCGGCCTGGGCGCGCATGGAGGAGCTGATCGGCGAGATCAAGGCGGCCGACACCGTGCTGCTGGGCCTGCCGCTGTACAACTACGGCCCGCCGAGCGAGGTGAAGGCGTGGGTCGACCACCTGATCGTCCCCGGCCTGGCGTTCGACCCGGAGACCGCGCGGGGGCTGCTCGGCGACCGGGAGTTGATCGTGCTGGCCAGCCGCGGCGGCGGCTACGGCCCGGGCACCCCGCGCGAGGGCTGGGACCACGCCGAGCCGTGGCTGCCGCACGGGCTGTCCCTGACCGGTCTCGAACCGCGCGTGATCACCGCCGAGCTGACCCTCGCGCCGCAGAACCCGGCCATGGCCGACCTGATCCCGCTGTTCGAGCAGAGCCTCGCCACCGCGGAGAAGGAGATCGACGCCCTGTGGGTGCCCGCCGCGGCCTGATCGTGTGACCCGGACCGCACTTTCCGGGAAAAGTGCGGTCCGGCTGCAACCGCCACCCGTGGTGCGAGCATCTGCTCTTCGTGCACTTCGACGATTTCGCCCGCGAGCAGCTGCCGGGGCTGGTGCGGTTCGCGGCGGTCCTGACCGGGGATCCGGACCTGGCCCAGGACCTCGTGCAGGAGGCGCTGGTGCGGGCCCACGAGAAGTGGGCCCGGGTCGCCGAGACCGACCGGCCCGACCTGTACCTGCGGAAGATGGTCGTCAACGGGCACCTGTCGTGGCGGCGCCGCTGGTACCAGCGCGCGGTGCGGTCGGTCGCGGACCCGACGTGGTTCCGCGAGCCGCACACCGCCGACCCGGCCGGCCGGATCGCCGACGGCGCGCAGCTGAAGGAACTGCTGTCGGGGCTGAGCCGGTCGCAGCAGGCCGCCATCGTGCTCCGGTTCTACGAGGACCGCGACGACGACGAGATCGCGTCGGTACTCGGCTGCGCGGTGGGTACCGTGCGCAGTCACATCTCCCGCGGCCTGTCCGTGCTGCGGGTCCGCCTGGGCGCCGAGATGGAGGTGGCCTGACCATGTCCGAAATGCGGAATCTGCGGGAAGCGCTGAAGACCCGGGAGGCGCTCGCTCCTGATCCGGACGCGGTGCTCGCCGGGGCGCACGGCCGGATCCGGCGCAGGCGCGCCCAGCGGCGGATCGCCGGCGCGGCGGCCGCGGTGGCGGTGGTGATCGCCGGGGTCGGCGCCGGGATGACCGTGCTGCGCCCCTCGAACGAACCCGAGTCGATCGAGGCCGCCGCGGGGGCGACCGACCTCCCGGTGCCCGCGCCCGCGTTGCCGTTCACGGTCGGCGAGCTGCCGTCTGGGTTCGAGCTGAGCAGCTGGACCGTCTCCGGCAGCGCCGCGAGCGGCCGGTACAACGGCTACTACGGCAACTACCTGGAGATCAGCGTCGGCGACTTCCCGGACGCCGACGTCGGGGAGTCGGGCATCGTGACGGATCTGGCGGGCGGGGGATCGCAGGCGAAGGTCCGCATCGCGCCGGACCGGGTGGTCTCGGTGCTGACCAAGGCCTGGCAGATCCCGGACATCAACATGCTGCAGATCGCGCGGTCGGTCCGCCTCGTGCCGACGCCGGTGCACTCGATGCTGCGCAGCCTGCGCGCGCCGGCCGGGCTGACCGTCCGCCAGTGGAGCGGTGACGCGCGGTACGAGTACCTGACGCTGTGCCCGCCCGAGGTGCCGGCGCAGTCTCCGGCCCGGTCGGACGGGCGGTGCTACAGCGTCTCCGTGAACGGCCCCGTGCCTCCCACCACGACCAGGGCCACGACGACGACCGATGTGCCTGCCCCGATGGTGGGGGTCAAGACGGTGCGCCGCATCCTCGACGGCGGCAAGGTTCTGATGGTCGACACCGAGCAGGGGCAGCAGGCGGTGGTGGAGGCGATCGCGGCGTCCGCGGTCGCCGGCTGACACGGGCCGCCGTCAGCTCCAGATGGTCACGTAGACCGGTGGCCGGAAGCGGGACGGCGGCACCCCGGCGCCGGGTGCGCGCATCACCTGCATCGCCGCCGGGGTGCCGAGGAAGTGCCGCAACGAGTTCGCCGCGGTGGAACACCGGTTGTGCGGCAACGTGGTCAGGTGCCAGTACTCCGTCCGCGGGGTGACCGGCGTCGGCAGCACGACCAGTTCGTGCCTGCGCCGCTGCGGCGCCACCAGGTGCTCGAAGGCCAGCGACACCCCGCTGCCATTGGCCGCCGCCGACCACGCCGCCGTCTGGTTGGGGAAGACGCGGATGGCCGATTCCGGAACGGCCATGCGGCGCAACAGTTGTGCCGTCCCGCTGCCCGGGTCCGCGCCCGACGGGTCCACCAGCCACGGCCACTGCGCCGGGCCGCCGCGAGGCCGGAACCCAGGCGCCGCAACGGCGACGATGTTGCATCGGAACACCGGCTCGCTCTCCACGCCACCCTCCAGGCGCGGCCCGAGCGCGGCGTCGGCGAGCCGGTTTGTGACCAGCACCGGCATTTCCGCCACCTGGGCCAGCCCCGCCGACGCGTCCACCGACTGGCCCGTTCGGCGCATGAACGCTTCGAGCAACGGATCCGCGACGAACTCCGCGATCGTGCTCGTGACCACGACGTGCATCCGTTCGGCTACGCCATTGGCCTCCCGAACGGCCGCATCGGCATCCGCCCCGAGGGCTACCATCTGTGTGGCGATCGGCAGCAGGCGGCTGCCGCCCGGCGTCAGCGTCATACCGTTGGCGGTGCGCACGATCAGCTTGTCGCCGTGGTGCTGCCGCAGCGCGGCGAGCGCTTGGGACACAGCGGGTTCGCTGACACCGAGGGTCCGGGCCGCGTCGGTGACCGAGCCGAGCCGGGCCACGAGGACGAAGGCACTCAGCTGACCGAGCGTCATCTCACACCGGTCCGAATCACTTGAACAGCCTACATAAGTGATCCCTTAATCGGCCATTGTCGGTTTCCCCCACCGGGTGCACCCTGTGCCGAAAATCCATGCCCGGGGAGGGCGCATGCAAGTACCTGCGCAGTTCCAGTACGAACGAGCCACGAGCGTGGCCCACGCACTGAGTCTGCTGACGAAGTTCGGTCCGGAGAGCCGGATCGTGGCAGGCGGGCACAGTCTCATCCCGATGATGAAGCTGCGCCTGGCCCAGCCGCAGGCGCTCATCGACATCAACGACCTGTCCGAATTGGCCCGGATCAGCGTCGAGGACGGCACTTTGTGCGTCGGCGCCATGGTGCGTCACGCCGATCTGCTGTCCTCGGCGGTCGTGGGGGAGCACTTCCCGATCTTCCACGACGCCGAGCGGGTGATCGCCGATCCCGTGGTGCGCAACCGCGGAACGGTCGGCGGTTCGCTGTGCCAGGCCGATCCGTCCGAGGACCTGTCGGCCGCGTTCGCCGCCGTGCGCGGTGAGGCGGTGATCGAGGGACCCGGCGGGCGCCGGGTCGTGCCGGTTCGTGAGTTCTTCACCGGTCCTTACCAGACCGTGGTGGGGGACAACGAAATGCTCGTGCAGCTGCGCGTGCCGATCTCCTCGTCCGCGTCGGCCTACGAAAAGGTCGAGCGCAGGGCGGGGGACTGGGCGGTCGCCGCGGCCGGCGCCGAGCTGCGGATCGAAGGCACGCAACTGGTTTCGGTCGGCATCGGGCTCACCGCGCTCGGGGTGCCGAACTTCCACGCGCCGGAGGCCGAGGAGTACCTGCTCGGCGGACCGGCGGTGGACGAGCGCTTCGCCGAGGCGGGCCGGATCGCCGCGCGGCACTGCGAACCGGTTCCGGACCAGCGCGGTCCCGTCGACTACAAGCGTCACCTCGCGGAGGTCCTCACCGTCCGCGCGCTGCACCGGGCCCGCACCCGTTGGCACGGCAACCACCGCCAGGAGGCCTGAACACATGGAGATCACGGTCACCGTCAACGGGCAGCAGCACACGCGGGACGTCGAACCCCGCCTGCTGCTCGTGCACTTCCTGCGCGACGAGCTGGGCCTGACCGGCACGCACTGGGGTTGCGACACGTCCAACTGCGGCGCGTGCGTGGTGTGGCTGGACGAGGCGCCGGTCAAGTCGTGCACGGTCCTCGCGGTGATGGCCGACGGCCGCCGCGTGCGCACCGTCGAGGGGCTCGGCGACTCCGCCGGGCTGGACCCGGTGCAGCAGGGCTTCACCGAATGCCACGGCCTGCAGTGCGGGTTCTGCACGCCGGGCATGATGCTGACCGCGCGCTGGCTGCTCGACCACCATCCCGATCCGTCCGAAGAGGACATCCGCGAGGCGATTTCCGGCCAGCTGTGCCGGTGCACCGGCTACGAGAACATCGTCAAGTCCGTCCGGTGGGCCGCCGAGCACGACACCGCTGCCGCGGCGGTCCCAGAGGAGAGCACTGTGGACAGTGCGGAGGTGTCCGCGTGACCACCACCGAGAACCACACCCCGATGGGGTTCGGGCGCATGCACCGCAAGGAGGACGCCCGGTTCATCCGCGGGCACGGGCAGTACGTCGACGACGTGAACCTGCCCGGGATGCTGCACGGCGCCGTGCTGCGCAGCCCGCACGCCCACGCGCGCATCGTGTCCGTCGACACGAGCGCGGCCGAGGCGCACCCGAAGGTGAAGGCCGTCATCACCGGCCAGACGCTGGAGGGGCTGAACCTCGCCTGGATGCCGACGCTCTCGCACGACGTGCAGGCCGTGCTGGCCACCGACAAGGTCCGGTTCCAGGGCCAGGAGGTCGCCTTCGTCGTCGCCGACGACCACTACGCCGCCCGCGACGCGCTGGAGCTGATCGACGTCGAGTACGAGCCGCTGCCGCCCGTCGTCGACGCCCGCCGCGCGCTGGCGCCGGACGCGCCGGTGATCCGCACCGACATCGACGGCAAGCGGGACAACCACATCTTCGACTGGGAAGCAGGCGACGCCGCGCGCACCGACGAGGTGTTCGCCCGCGCCGACGTGGTGTCCGCGCAGGACATGCTGTACCCGCGGGTGCACCCGGCGCCGATGGAGACCTGCGGCGCGGTGGCGCACCTGGACCCGATCACCGGGAAGCTCACCGTGTGGACGACCACGCAGGCGCCGCACGCGCACCGCACGCTGTACGCGCTGGTGGCCGGGCTGCCCGAGCACAAGATCCGGGTCATCTCGCCGGACATCGGCGGCGGGTTCGGCAACAAGGTCGGCATCTACCCGGGTTACGTGTGCGCGGTGGTCGGCTCCATCGTCACCGGCAAACCGGTGAAGTGGGTGGAGGACCGCTCGGAGAACCTGATGAGCACGTCCTTCGCCCGCGACTACCACATGCACGGCGAGATCGCGGCCACCGGCGACGGGAAGATCCTCGGGGTGCGCGTCAAGGTGCTCGCAGACCACGGCGCGTTCAACGGCACCGCGCAGCCGACGAAGTTCCCCGCCGGGTTCTTCAGCGTCTTCACCGGTTCCTACGACATCGAGGCGGCGCACTGCGCGGTCACCGGCGTCTACACCAACAAGGCGCCCGGCGGCGTCGCCTACGCGTGCTCGTTCCGCATCACCGAAGCGGTCTACCTGGTCGAGCGGCTGGTCGACGTGCTGGCCTACGACCTCGGGATGGACCCGGCGGAGCTGCGGATGCGCAACCTGCTCAGGCCGGAGCAGTTCCCGTACGTCAGCAAGACCGGCTGGGAGTACGACTCCGGCGACTACCCGCGCGCGCTGAGCCAGGCGATGGACATCGCCGGCTACGCGGAACTGCGGGAGGAGCAGAAGCGGCGCGCGGCGACCGGTGATGGGCCGCTGATGGGCATCGGCATCAGCTTCTTCACCGAGGCCGTCGGCGCCGGGCCGCGCAAGCACATGGACATCCTCGGGCTGGGCATGGCCGACGGCGCCGAGCTGCGCGTGCACCCGACCGGCAAGGCCGTGCTGCGGCTGTCCTGCCAGAGCCAGGGGCAGGGCCACGAAACGACGTTCGCGCAGATCGTCGCCGAGGAGCTGGGCATCTCGCCGGACGACATCGAGGTCGTGCACGGCGACACCGACCAGACGCCGTTCGGCCTCGGCACCTACGGGTCCCGGTCGACGCCGGTGTCCGGCGGGGCGACGGCGGTGGTGGCGCGGCGGGTCCGCGAGCGGGCCAAGATCGTCGCCTCGGCGATGCTGGAGGTGAGCCCGGACGACCTGGAGTGGGAGAAGGGCCGGTGGTTCGTCCAGGGCGACCCGGACTCCGGCAAGACCATCCAGGAGATCGCGCTGGCCGCGCACTCCGACCTGGAACTGCCCGACGGCGTCGAGGGGCACCTGGACGCGACGTGCGTCTACAACCCGCCGAACCTGACCTACCCGTTCGGCGCCTACATCTGCGTCGTCGACGTCGATCCCGAGACCGGGCAGGTGAAGGTGCGCCGGTTCGTCGCGGTCGACGACTGCGGCGTGCGGATCAACCCGACGATCGTCGAGGGCCAGGTGCACGGCGGGCTGGCCGAGGGCATCGGCATGGCGCTGATGCAGGTGATGGACGTTCGACGAGGACGGCAACCACCTCGGCGGGTCGTTCATGGACTACCTGATCCCCACGGCCGTGGAGTGCCCGTCGTGGGAGCTGGGCGAGACGGTGACCCCGTCGCCGCACCACCCCATCGGGGCCAAGGGCATCGGCGAGTCCGCGACCGTCGGCTCGCCCGCGGCCGTGGTCAACGCGGTGCTCGACGCGCTCAAGCCGTACGGGGTGCGGCACGCGGACATGCCGCTCACCCCGGCGGCCGTGTGGCGCGCGTCGCAAAATCGTCCACTCCGGACAGATTTGGCGATCACGTGATGAACGGACAGGAGTTGCGGGCGCACGCGGAGTCCCTGCGGGCGGGCCGGACGCCGTTCGTGCTGGCGACGGTGGTGCGGGCGCAACGCCCCACGAGCGCGAAACCCGGCGACTGCGCGCTGGTGCTCGCCGACGGGACCATCGAGGGTTTCGTCGGCGGGTCCTGCGCGGAGTCGACCGTGCGACAGCAGGGGATCCGGCTGCTGCTGACCGGCGAGTCGGCGCTGCTGCGGATCCAGCCGGGCGCGGGCGAGCAGGTCGAGGAGGGGGTGGTGACGGTCGGGAACCCGTGCCTGTCCGGCGGCGAGCTGGAGATCTTCCTCGACGCGCAGATGCCGCCGCCGCTGGTGGCGATCCACGGTGACGGGCCGATCGCGCGGGCGCTGGCGTCGGTCGGCCGCGTGCTCGGCTACGAGACGCGGGTGGGCGCCGAGCTGTCCGACGACACGTTCGCGGTGATCGTGGCGTCGCACGGCCGGGACGAGGAACGCGTGCTGGAGGCGGCGGTGCGCGCGGACGTGGCCTACATCGGCCTGATCGCCAGCGAGAAGCGCGGTGCCGCGGTGCTGGAGCGGCTGGGGCTGCCCGAATCCGGCCGCATCCACACCCCGGCCGGCCTGCCGATCGGGGCGCGGACGCCGGCCGAGGTCGCGGTGTCGGTGTACGCGGAGCTGATCGCGACCCGCCCGCGCCCGCCGCGGCGCCCGGCCGAGGACGTCGAGGTGGCCGCCGAGGCGGTCGACCCGGTGTGCGGCATGAGCGTCGCGATCACGCCGGAGGCGGTGCAGCTGCCCTACGGCGGGCGGCGGTACTACTTCTGCGGGGCCGGGTGCCGTCACGCGTTCGCCGACGAGCCGGGCAGGTACACCGGTGACGCCTGAGACGGTCGGCGATCTCGCCGAGCGCCTCGGCGCCGCCGGGTACCTCACCGACGACGCGCTGGCCACCGCCCTGTTCCTCGCGGTCCGGATGCGGCAGCCGATCCTGCTGGAGGGCGAGCCCGGTGTGGGCAAGACGCAGGCGGTCAAGTCGCTGGCGGTCGCCATGGACACGCCGCTGATCCGGTTGCAGTGCTACGAGGGACTGTCCTCTTCGGACGCGCTGTACGAGTGGAACTACCCGCGCCAGCTGCTCGGGATCCGGCTGGCCGAGTCACGGGGCGAGTCGCTGGCGGAGGCCGACCTCTTCGCCGACGACTACCTGCTGGCGCGGCCGTTGCTGGCGGCGATCACGCACCCCGGCCCGCGCCCGGCGGTGCTGCTGATCGACGAGGTCGACCGCGCCGACGACGAGTTCGAGGCGTTCCTGCTCGAACTGCTGGCCGAGTCGGCGGTGACGATCCCGGAGCTGGGGACCCGGCGTGCGGTGGTGCCGCCGGTGGTCGTGCTGACCTCCAACCGGACCCGCGAACTGCACGACGCCCTCAAGCGGCGGTGCCTGTACCACTGGATCGCGCACCCGGAGGTGGCGCAGGTGGCGGCCATCATCCGGTTGCGGGTGCCGGGCGTGGCGGACTGGCTCGCCTCGCGTGTGGCGCGGGCGGTGGGGGGGATGCGCGGGTTCGGGCTGTACAAGCCGCCGGGGGTCGCGGAGGCGATCTCGTGGGCCTCGGCGCTGCAGGTGCTCGGTGTGCCGGTGGTCGACGGCCCGGCGGTGGAGCGGACGCTGAGCGCGGTGCTCAAGTACGAAGAGGACCGCGCGGTGGCAGTGGAGCGGCTGGCGGAGGTGGTTGGTGAGTGAGGCTGCCGGGCTGGGCCGCGGTGGTGCGGAGGTTCGGCGTGGTGTTGAGGTGCGAGGAGGACTGCGGGGGCGTTCTCGGTGCCGGTGCGGCGGCCATTTCCAGCGGGTGCGGTGGTGGATCGGCTGGTGGAGGTGGTTGGTGAGTCAGCCTGGCGGTCTGGCCCGCGTGGGGCGTTCTCCTCGGTGCCGGTGCGGCGGCCACATCCAGCGGGCGCGGTGGTGGAGCGGCCGGTGGAGGTGGTCAGGGAGTGAGCCCGCCGGCTCCGCGGTGGCGCGTCTCGTGGAGGTGGTCAGTGAGTGAGCCCGCCGGTGGTGCCGCGTGAGTGACCTGGCGGAGCTGGCGGCGCGGCTGTGCGAGCGGCTGCGGTCGGCCGGCCTTGCGGTCGGCGCGGATCGGGCCGCCCGCTTCGCCCGGGCGGTGATGCTTGTGTCGCCGCAGCGCACGCGCGAGCTGTACCTGTGCGCGCTGGCAACCCTCACCTCGTCCCCGGCCGACGAGCAGGTCCTGGCCCGGGTGTTCGCCACCGTCTTCGACATGCCCGAGATCGGCGCCGGCGGGGCCTTCAGCGGCGGGGAATCGACGGGGCCGTCGCGGGAGGTGCGGGCGCCCACCGCGGGCAGCGCGGTGGACCGGCTGGCGACCCGCGACTTCGGCACGCTCGAACCCGCGGAGCTGGCGCAGCTTCGGGCCGCGATGAGCGAGTTCCGGCTGGCGACCCCGCTGCGGCGGTCGCGGCGGAAGCGGGTTTCGCCCGGCGGGCGGCGCGCTGACCTGCGGGAGACGTTGCGCGTGGCGCGCCGCACCGGGGGCGAGCCGGTCCGGTTGCGGCGCTGGGTGTCGCGCGAGAAGCCGCGGAAGCTGGTCGTGCTGTGCGACATCTCGGGGTGTGCGCCGCGGGTGGCGCGCGGGCCGAGGTGTTCACGTTCGCGACCCGTCTCACGCGGCTGACCCGGGTGCTGCAGCGGACGCCGTCGGCGGCGCTGGCCGACGCCGGGCAGGTGGCGCCGGACTGGTCGGGCGGCACGAAGATCGGTGATTCACTCGGCGAGTTCCTGGATACCCATGGCGCGCGGGGGATGGCGCGCGGAGCGGTGGTGGTCGTCCTGTCCGACGGGTGGGAGACCGGCAGCCCCGAGCGGCTGGGCTGCGAAATGGCCCGGTTGTCGCGGCTCGCGTACCGCATCGTGTGGGCCAACCCGCGCACGGCCAGCCCGCGGTTCCGGCCGTCGACCGGCGGGATGGCGGCGGCGTGGCCGTACTGCGACGCCGTCGTCAGCGCCCACCGGCTGGATGCGATCGAAGATCTGCTGACCGCCATCGCCGGTTACTCCGGGCGGGATTAGGGTAGCCTAACCGCAGACGCTGAACGGGAGTGAGGAGCGGCGTATGGCAGGCAAGTCCCGGCCGGCGGTCCGGCTGCGGGTGCTGCGCACCCAGCGGCTGACACCGCACATGATCCGCATCGTCGCCGGTGGGCCAGGGCTGGCCGATTTCCAGCCGAACGAGTTCGCCGACGCGTATGTGAAGATGCTGTTCCCGCAGGAGGGTGTGGAGTACCCGACGCCGTTCGACATGGGCGTCATCCGCGCCGAGATGCCGCGCGAGCAGTGGCCGGTGATGCGGACCTACACCGTGCGCTACTACGACCCGCGCGCCGGCGAGCTGGCGCTGGACTTCGTGCACCACGGCGACCAGGGGCTCGGCGGCCCGTGGGCGGTGGCCGCCCAGCCGGGGGACGAGCTGCTGCTGGCCGGCCCCGGTGGCGCCTACGCCCCCGGCGAGGAGGCCGACTGGCACCTGCTGGTCGGCGACGAGAGCGCCCTGCCCGCGATCGCGGTGGCGCTGGAGATGATGCCGGCCGGCGTGCCGGTGCGGGTGTTCGTCGAGGTGGCGGACCCGGCGGAGGAACAGCCACTCGCCACCAAGGGGGACGCGCAGATCCAGTGGCTGCACCGTTCCGCCGGGGACGACCTGGTGGCCGCCGTGCGCGCGCTGGAGTTCCTGCCGGGCACGGTGCAGGCCTTCGTCCACGGCGAGGCCGGTTTCGTCCGGGAGCTGCGCCGGTACCTGCTCGGCGAGCGCGGGATGCGCAAGGACCTGCTGTCGATCTCGGGCTACTGGCGCCGGGGCAAGACGGACGAGGAGTGGCGGGCGGAGAAGGCCGCGGAGCGCGCCGCCGAGGAGGCCGCCGGCCGTTCGTGACGGTCAGCGGCGGGCGCTGGTGGCGGGTTGCACCGGCCATTCGTGGCGGGTTGCGGCGGCCGCTGGTGGCGGGTTGCGGCGGCCGCTGGTGGCGGGTTGCTGCGGGCGCTGGTGGCGGGTTGCGGCGGGCGCTGGTGGCGGGTTGCGGCGGCCGTTCGCGGCGGGCTGTGATGGCTGCTCGTGATGGGCTGCGCCGACCGTTCGTAACGGACTGTGCCTGCCGTTCGTGGCAGGTCGCGCGGGCCGTTCATGAGGGGCGGCGCCCGGCGCTTGTGGCGGACTGTGCCGACCGTTCGCGATGGCTGCGCCTGCCGTTCGTGGCGGGTAGCGCCGGCCGCTTGTGGCGGGGTTGCGGCAGCCGCTTGCGGCGGCTGTGCTGGCCCCTTGTGATGGGTTGCGGCGGCTGCTTGTGGCGGGCTGCGCTTGCCGTTCGTGATGGCTGTGCCTGCCGTTCATGGCGGGCTGCGCCTGCCGCTAGTGGCGGGGTTGCGGCGGCCGCTCGTGACGGGCTGCGCGGGCCGGTTACGCCGGGTGGTTGCGAGGCTGGCGGGCCCGTCGGCTATTCTCTTTCCCGGTGCCGGAGCCCGGCGCCACACGCGGACGTAGCGCAGCTGGTAGCGCATCACCTTGCCAAGGTGAGGGTCGCGGGTTCGAATCCCGTCGTCCGCTCCACGCGCGATTAGCTCAGCGGGAGAGCGCTACCTTGACACGGTAGAGGTCACTGGTTCAATCCCAGTATCGCGCACCACAGTCCCTTGTGGACATCGGTCTTTCCGGAAACGGCTGCCACGCTTGAGCGCGGCAGCCGTTTCTGTTTTCAGTCCTCCGGCGCGATCGCCAGGTGCACCCTGTGCAGCCGGCACAGAGCCGTGCCCACCGCGATTCGATCATCTGTCCGGTCCGGCGGGCCGGAAGCGTGTGCGGCCCGGTCACTGCAGGCCCACGGCCTCGCCGGTGCCAGGCGCTGCCGGGCCGCGTCACTTCGGCGCCGAAACCGTCCTGAAGCCGCGGTGAAACCGGCCGCCCGCACGCTGCGGTCATGGAACAGGACGAACTCACCTCGCTGCCCACCGCCCGTGCCACCGGCTGCCCCTTCGATCCGCCCGCCGAACTGGGCGAGATCCGGGCGCGGCGGCCCCTCGTGCGCATGTCATACCCCGACGGGCACCGCGGCTGGCTGGTCACCGGCCACGCCCAGGCCCGCGCCGTGCTCGGCGACTCGCGGTTCACCTCGCGGTACGAGCTCATGCACTACCCGCTGCCCGGCCTGGACGGCGACATCCCGCCGGCACCGGTCGGCGATCTCACCGGCATCGACGCGCCCGAGCACACCCGCTACCGCAAGCTGCTCGCCGGGAAGTTCACCGTCCGCCGGATGCGTCAGCTCACCGACCGGGTCGAAGAAGTCACCGCCGAGCACCTGGATGCCATGGCACAGCACGGGCCCTCAGTGGACCTGGTCCAGGCCTACGCGCGCCCAGTGCCCGCAGTGATGATCTGCGAGCTGCTCGGCGTGCCCTACGCCGACCGCGAGTTCTTCCACACCCAGGTGACGGCGCTGATGGCCCCGAAGAGCACGCCGGAGGAGCAGTTCGCCGCGTACGGCGCGCTGCAGGACTACCTGCGTGACCTGGTGCGGGACAAGCGCACCGAGCCCACCGACGACGTGCTCGGCGACCTCACCACGACTGACCTGAGCGACGAGGAACTGTCCGGCATCGGCACGTTCCTGCTGGGCGCCGGCCTGGACACCACTGCCAACATGATCGCGCTGGGCGCCTTCGCGCTGCTGCGCCACCCGGACCAGCTCGCCGTGCTCCGCGACGACCCGGCCCTGGCGGACAGCGCGGTCGAAGAGCTGCTCCGTTACCTGACCATCGCCCACACCGGTGTCCGCGCCGCGCTGGAGGACGTCGAGCTGGACGGCCAGGTGATCCGGGCCGGCGAGACGGTGACCATCGCCGCGAACGCCGCCAACCGCGACCCGGAGCGGTTCCCGGAGCCGGACACGCTCGACCTGCGCCGGCATGCCGCCGGGCACTTGGCTTTCGGCCACGGCATCCACCAGTGCCTGGGACAGCAGCTGGCCCGCGTCGAAATGCGCGTCGCCATCCCCGCGCTCTTCGCCCGCTTCCCGACGCTGCGCCTGGCCGTCCCGGCCGACGAGGTGCCGCTGCGGCACGACATGAACATCTACGGCGTGCACCGGCTGCCGGTCAGCTGGGATTGATCAGTGGCACAGTGACGGATGCGTAGCCGAGTGGGCGCCAGGTATTCAGCGCGAGCGTGGTGGTGTTGAGCTCGAGGGTGGCGTTTCCATGGGCACGGCGCTGGCGAGCATCGTCGCGGGCGGGCGGGGTGTTTCATCGGCCTCCTCAGAAGACAGTGCCCGCGTCCTGGGCGACGATCTCGTCCAGGGCTCGTTCGGCGACGGCGGCGATGGTCATGGACGGGTTGCACGCCGCGGTGTTGCCCGGCATCAGGGCGCCGTCGAGCACGTAGAGTCCGCGGTGGCCCATCACGCGGCCGGCGAGGTCGCAGACCGTGCCCATCGACGCGCCACCGAGGGGGTGCCACGTGCTCGGCACGAGCGTCGTGGTGTTGAGCTTGACCGCGGTGGCTCCGCCGATGTCGGTGATCCGCTCGTGGATGCGCTGCGCCACCTTGGCGTCCGCGTGGCCCGGCCACTGCAGCACCGCGTCGTCCTTGGCCGGGTCGTAGACGAAGTGGCCGCGCCCCGCGCTCACGCCATAACCGACGAGCATCGTGGTGCGCAGGTTCGGCAGCGGCGGGATGGACGCCTGGATGACCGTGTTGGCCAGTGCCGGGTCGTCCCACTCCTTGCTGCCGTAGATGACCGGACCGCCCTGCGGGGAGCCGAAGTCGTCGGCGAGGCTGGTCCACGTGTAGATCTGGTCGCCGTTGGAGCCCCAGTTGGTGCCGAGGCCGTCCGGCAGGTCCGGGATCCCGCCGGTGGCCCCCGCGCGCATCAGCAGCTTGGTGGTGTTCGCCGTGCCGGCCGCCATCACGAGCGCGTTCGCGGTGAGGACCTTCTTCTCGAGCACCACGCCGCCCGTGTTGATCCGGTCGACGTGGATCAGCCAGCGCCCGTCGGGAGCCATCGCCACATCTGTGACGTTGTGCAGGGTCGCGACGGTGCAGCGGCCGGTGGCCTCGGCCGCCGCGAGGTAGGTGACGTCGACCGAGTGCTTGCCGCCATTGTTGACGCCGAACGCGCAGTCGCCGTTGGTGTAGGACGGTTTCATCTCGCCCTTCAGCTCGCGGAGGGCGTAGCTCCAGTCGATCGGCATCGGGATCTTCTCGACCGAGTGGCCCGCCACCCGGGCGTTGCGGGCGAAGATCCGCGCCGCCGCGTAGGTCGGGCTGGCGATCAGCTCGTCCGGTGCGGTGGCGATGCGCAGCATGCTCGCCACCCGCGGGTAGTACACCTGGGCCATGCGCGCGTAGTCGAGCTGCTCGGGGAAGTTGGCGTTGAACACCTCCTCCGTCGGCTGGAGCGTCATGCCCTGGTAGACCAGTGATCCACCGCCGACGCCGGCCGCGCACATGATGTCCATGCCGTTGCCCGGCACGCGTTCCAGCAGTCCGGTGTAGCGCTCGAACGGGAACGACACGAGCCCGAACAGGTTGGGCTCGGAGCCGAGCCAGAAGATCCGCTTGTCCGGCGCGGTCGGGTGGGGGAAGGTCTCGGCGTTCGGTCCGGTTGGCCAGCGGATGCCGCGTTCGAGGACGTGCACGGGCACCCCGGCCTGCGCCAGCCGCAGGGCGGTCACGCCGCCGCCGAAGCCGGAGCCGATGACCACCACCCGGTGCTCCTCGCGGGTGACCGGCACGCGGCTCGCGGACGCGGCGCTCGGCAGGAGGGTCAGGCCCGTGGCGGCGGCCGCCCCCTTGATCACGGTGCGGCGGCTCAGAGCGGGCATGGGTCCTCCGTTGCGGTCGGTGCGGGTTCGGTGACGGGCGGGACTTTAGGGAGGTGAACCGAGACATGGAACGATTTGCGGATCTCACTACTCGCCAGTAGCATCCGGCTGATGCGAGGTCGCCGGAGTTGAGCCCGCACCGCAGCGACGCCCTGCGCAACCGCGAGACGATCCTGCGCGTGGCCGACGAGGCGTTCGCGGAGGGCGTGGACGTCGTCCCGCTCGCGGAGATCGCCCGCCGGGCGCGCCTGGGCCGCGCGACGGTCTACCGGCACTTCCCCGACCGCCGCGCGCTCGGCTTGGCGGTCGCGGCGCAGCAACTGCGGGCGCTGCGCCGGATGGTGAAGCAGCAGGAGGCCGCGCCCCGTCCGTTCCGCGAACTGCTGGCGATGGTGCTGGCCATGCAGGTGTCCCGGCGTCCGCTGGTCCGCCTGTTCCGGGAGCTGCCGGTGCGCTACCAGCAGCAGAAGGCGGACGCGTTGATCACGATCCTGACCCCGGCTTTCCGGCGCGCGCAAGCCGATGGGCAGCTGCGCGCGGACGTGCAGCCGACGGACCTGTTGCTGGTGTTCGAAATGGTGGAAGCGGCGGTCGCGGCGGGATCGGCCGCTGTGCACGGGGACGGCGCCGTGCGGCGGGTGGTGGATGTCGTGCTGGATGGGTTCTTCGCGGTGGCGCCGGTGCGTTGAGCGGCGCAGGTCGCACGCCGTTGCCAAGATCGCCGGTGCGGCACGGAATGATCGTGGACTGCTGCGAGGCCATGGTCTTCCTTCTGTCCTTTGTGGCTTCGGTTCCGCTGATCAGTTTAGGAGGGCGCAAACCGTCGCACATCTACCGAAAGACAGATCTTTGCGGCTCTTACCGCACCACGCCGCGCACCCCTTCCGGCCACTCCAGCGGCACTCCGAGCTTCGCCAGGCGGGCCTGGAAGTCCGCCAGCAGACCGGGCTGCGCGCGCACCGCCCGCGGAGGCACTCCGTTCTCCAGCGCGAACGCCGCCAGCGCCCCGGCCGCCTCGCCGGTGTTCCACTCCACCGGGTGCAGCCGGTAGCACCCGTTCGTCACGTGCGTCACCCCGAGGCACTTTCCACCCGCCAGGAGGTTTTCCACCCGCACCGGCAGCAGCGCGCCGAGCGGGATCTGGAACGGGTGGCAGGCGATGTCGAGGTACCCGCGGCCCCCGGTGCTCGGGTGCAGGTCGATCCGGTAGCAACCGATCCCCACGCTGTCGGCGAACTGCTCGGCCTGCCCGATCCCGGCACGCGCCTCCACGCCGACGTGCTGCTCCAGCACCGTGAACTCGGCCCGGATGCGGCGGCTCTCCCGGACGTACGGGGCGAGCGCCAACCCATCCGCGGTGCCCAGCGGCTCCCCGGCCAGGCGCAGCCCGGGATACCCCGCCTCGGTCTGCAGCCAGTGCACGAACGACAACGTCAGCGACCGCGCCTGCGCCAGCCGCGCCGCCCGCTCCTCCGGCGCCACCCCGGTCACCGGCGCCAGCCAGTAGTCGATCTGCGGCCAGTTCACCAGCGTCACGTCCGGCCGCGGCGGGTCCCACAACCGTCCACTCCGGATCCGCCGGAACCGCCACAGGTCCTGTCCCTCGCCGAACAACGGGCGGCTCAACGGCTCGCCCGTCTCCGGCTCCTGCGTTGCCCACCCCAGCTGCGGGCCGGGCCAGAACGGCGCCCGGTAACCGCGCCAGAAGTCGTAGTCGTCGGGGCGCGGCACGACGTGCGAGCCGTCCGGGTCCCACTCCAGCGCGGCGCACCAGGTGAGCGCCTGCTGGTCGAACGGATCGGCCGGCCCGTCCAGCGCGTGCGGCTCGCCCGTCTCGTCCGCGCTCTCCGACCCGAGCACGTGCTCACACCCCGCCAGCGGCAGGACATCGCCCTCTTCGGTCGCGTCGATCACGTACGACGCGCTCAGCGACACCACACCCTCCGGCGACGCGAACTCCACCGCGTCCACCCGGTCGCCCGTCGTCACCGCGCCGACCGGCGTGTGGTGGCACCGGATCTCCAGGTTCCCCGCGCGCACCAGCGGCGCGAGCAGCTCGTCCAGCACCTCGCCCACGACCACCGGCTCCGCGCACAGCGCGCTCACCCAGCCCTCGCCCGGGTTCAGCTCCCGCACCGCGCGCGCCTCGGCGCCCAGCCGGGGGTCCGCCCGGTACCGGTCCCGCACCCGGGACCGCATCAGCCGGTACGACTGGGTGGCCCCGAACGTCTCCACCCACGCGTTCTCGTCAGGCGGCACCGCCTGCGTGGTCAGCTGGCCGCCGAGCCGCCCGGTCGCCTCGGTCAGCACCACCCGCCTGCCGAGCATCGCCGCCGCCAGGGCCGCGGCCACCCCGCCGCAACCGCCACCGACGACCAGCACCTCGCAGTCGGAACGCATTGCCCTCCCTCTCACTTCACGCCCGTCTGGGCGAGGCTTTCGGTGATCTGCCGCCGCGCCACCAGGTAGGCGATCACCAGCGGCACGGTCGAGATCGCCGTCGCCGCCATCTGCGGCCCCCACAACGGGTTTCCGCTGGTGTCGGTGAGCGCGGTCAGCGCGAGCGGCACCGTGTACAGCTCGCTGCGGTTGACGAACACCAGTGGTTCCAGGAACGAGTTCCAGCTGTACAGGAACGCGATGATGCCGATCGTGCCGAGCATCGGGCGGGTCAGCGGCAGGATCAGGTGCCAGAGGATCCGCGCCCGGCCCATCCCGTCGATCATCGCCGCCTCCTCCAGCTCGACCGGGACCGACTGGATGAACTGGCGCATCAGGAAGATCCCGGTCACCCCGGTCGCGCCGAACACCGGCAGCGCCAGCAGCGGCACGTGCGTGTCGGCCAGCCCGAGGTCCTTCATCAGGGTGAAGTTCGGGATCAGCGTGACCTCGACCGGCAGCATCAGCGCGCTCAGGAACAGGAAGAAGATCACGTTGCGGCCGGGGAAGCGCAGCCGCGCGAAGGCGTAGCCGGACAGCAGCGACAGCGCGCACGTGAACAACGCGACCAGCACGGCGATGTACAGGCTGTTGTAGATCTGCCGGGCGAACGGCTGGAACGCGAAGACGTCCCGGATGTTGTCCAGCGTGATGTCGCGAGGGATGAGCTGCGGCGGCGACGCGAGCACGTCCCCGGGCGGCTTCAGCGCGCTGGTGATCATCCACAGGAACGGGAACACCAGCGGCACGCACAGCACCACGAGGAAGGCGTACCGCAGTACCCGGCTACTCACTGTGCACCCACTTCCTGCGCGCCCACCACTGCGCCGCCACCAGGAGCAGCGTCAGTCCGAAGAGGACGACGGCGATCGCGCTCGCGTAACCGGTCCGGAACAGCTGGAACGCCTGCTCGTACAGGTAGTAGGCGAGCACCGACGTCGCGTGCGCCGGCCCGCCGTGCGTCATCAGCTGGATGTAGTCGAACACCTGGAACGACCCGATGAACGTGATCAGCACGACCACCAGCGTGGTGGGCGCGATCAGCGGCAGCACGATGTGCCTGGTCACCCGCCACTCGCTCGCGCCGTCCAGCCGTGCCGCCTCCAAGGTCTCCGACGGCATGTTGCGCAGGGCGGCGAGGAAGATCACGGCCTTCAGCCCGACCGTCTTCAGCGCCGCCACCACGGTCACCGCCACCAGCGACGGCTGGGCCTCGAACAGCCAGTTCGGGCCGGTGATGCCGAAGACCGAGAGGAACTCGTTGACCCCGCCGCCCTTGCCCTGCAACAGGAACCGCCACACCAGCGCCCACGCCGCCTGCGAGGTGATGACGGACAGGAAGGCGAGCGTGAGGAACACCTCGGCTCCCGGCGGGCGCCGGTGGAGCACGAGCGCGAGGCCGAGCGACAACCCCACGTTGATCACCACGAGCCCGAGCGCGAACACCCCGGTGACCGCCAGCGAGTGCCAGAACGTGGCGTCCCCGGTGAGCAGTTCCCGGTAGTTCTCCCAGCCTGCTGGTTTCGACACGCCCGAACGCAGGTCCGTGTGGGTGAACGACAGGACCACGACGGACACCAGCGGGACCAGCACGAACAGCGTGAACCCGATCATCTGCGGGGTGATGAGCAGGTAACCGGTCAGCGTCTCGCGGACGCGTCGCCGTGCGACCACGATCCCTCCCTAACTCTTCTCGCGCAGCAGCGGGCCGACCTCGCCGCACAGCTCGGACAGCGCCTGAGGCACGTTCGCGCCTGGTGACCACAGCTCGTCGAACACCGGCTGCGCCGCGGTCTTGATCTCCGGCCACGTCGGCGGGTACTGGAACGCCTGCCCCTCGGTGATGCCGGGCACGAGGATGCTCGTGATCGCGTCCGGCGGCAGTGCGCTCCCGGCGTAGACCTGCGTGGCGTCGGCGAGCACGGACTGGCGCGGCGGCGGGAAGAACCGGGCGAGCTCACGCATCGAGCGTTCGCTGGTGAGGAACTTGAGGAACTCGATCGCCAGGTCCCGGTGCGGCGCCTGCTGGAACACCACCAGCCCGGCCTGCCCGGTCACCTGTGGCTGACCACCGGGGCCGGCGGGGAGCGGGGCGAAGCCGTACTGGAACTTCGCGCCCTTCAGCTGGGACAGCCGGGAGAGCTGGGTGATCGTCAGTGCCGCGTTCCCGGCGTAGAAGTCCGCCTGCGCGCCGGGCGGCACCGCAGTGCTGTCGGTGAACGCCATGCGGTGCAGGGTGTCGATGGCCCGCACGGCTTCCGGCGAGTCCATTGTGCACTGATCGCCCGAAGAGAAGCGCGCGCCGTAAGCCCGTAGCAGCGGGTCCAGCGTCGGCCACGACACCGGCAGCGGCCCGTACAAGCTGCCTTCGTTGCTCTGGAACACATAGCTGCCGCCCGGCAACGTCGGCTGCAGCTCGCGCGCGAGGGCGGCCAGCCGGTCCCACGTCCACTCGCCACGCGCGGCCAGCTCGGCGGGTTCGGGCAGACCTGCGCGGGCGAAGAAGTCCCGGTTGTAGACCACGAAGAACGGGCTGGTGGAGAACGGCACCCCGTACACCGCGTCGCCGTTCCGCCAGTTCGTGAACGCGCTCGGCACGAAGTCGCCCAGCCGGTAGGCGGGGTCGGCGCGCAGGGCGGGCCCGACGTCGGCGAGCACCTCGGTGGCGGCCATGCCGACCGCGTCCGGCGCGCCGAGCCAGCCCAGGTCCGGCGGGTCGCCACCGGCCAGCCGGACGGACACCTTCGTCGTGTAGTCGGCCTGCGGCACCGTCTGGATCCGCACCGGCGTACCGCCGTGCTGGGCCGAGAACTCCCCGGCGAGCCGGTTGAGCAGGCCGAGCTGCTCCTGGTTGGACGTCCAGACCGTCATGGTGACGGTGTCGGCGCCGGCTCGGTCGCCGATCCCGCAGGCCGCGGTCAACGCGACCGCGGACACGGCGAACAGGCGCCCCCATCGCTTTCTCATGCAACCTCTCCGTTGGGGTCGGCAGTGTCAGGCGCGGGTGAGCGTGGTCCCCTCGCGCTGCGGGCAGTCGACGGTGCTGATCGCAGTGCCGCCACCGTCCAGCGCGGCGAGCAGTTGTTCGAGCGCGCGGCGGCCGACCAGCCGGCCGGGGATGCCGTAGCCGGACCAGAAGTCGTCTTCGCTCTCCTCGGAGATCCCGGCGACCGCGATCGGCAGGTCCGCGGCCACCGCGCGCACCGCCTCGGCGTAGCCGACGTTCTCCGCGACCACGACGGTGACCCCGCTTTCGCGCAGTTCCCGCACGAAGGCGGGGGAGATCTCGTCGAGCTTCGGGAAGGACTCCGACACCGTGAGGTCGCCGTCGCGCAGTCCGGCGAGCCGGTCGGCGGTGGCGGGCAGACCGAAATTCGCGCCCACGTAACGGATTTCCCGGTGCCCGAGCGCGGCGATCCGGCCGGCCAGCACCCGCCCCGCGCCCCGGTAGTCCGGCGACACGTTGGGCACCTCGCGCCCGTCGTCGAGGAACCGCCGCCCGATGAACACGAACGGGTACTCCTCGGCGACCAGCTGCTCCAGGTCGGCGGGGATCTCGTCCCGCCCGAGCAGCACGGCGCCGTCCACCAGGCGGAGCTTGTTCTCGCCGCCGGCGTAGATGCTGCGCACCGGCCCGGACATCGCGGCGCTGGTGAACAGCAGCAGGTCGTTCCCGGACTCCTCGGCGGCTTCCTCGATGCCCAGCAGGAACGGGTGGTAGAGGCTGCGCTGCGCGGTGCCGAACACGCGCTCGTAGGTGAAGATCCCGAGCAGCTGGCTGCGCCCCTTGGCCAGGCGCCGCGCGAGCGGATCGGCGCGGTAGCCCATCTCCCTGGCGATGGCGAGCACCCGCTGCCGGGTCTCCTCCGGGATCGTCGTCGCCTTGTCGCGCAGGATCAGCGACACCGCCGCCTGGGTGACCCCGGCGCGGCGCGCGATGTCCGCCTGTGAGACACGGCGTGGCCTGCCTTGGCCAGTTATGCGCATAACTAAACGATGTCAGCCGCAGATCTGGTCTGTCAAGCCCGGCTGGAGTAGAACGAGATCATGGCGACGGAGCTGAAGGTGGACACCGACCCCGCCGAGGTGGGGTTCGACGCGCGGCGGCTGGACCGGATCGACGGGCACTTCGCCAGGTACGTCGACGACGGGTTGCTCCCCGGGTACCTGGCCGTGGTCGCGCGGCGGGGCAAGATCGCCTACGTCGCCCGGCGCGGGCACCGGGACGTCGAAGCGGGCCTTCCGGTCGAAGTGGACACCCGCTGGCGCATCTTCTCGATGACCAAGCCGGTCACGTCCGTCGCCGCGATGGTGCTCTACGAGGAGGGCGCCTTCGAACTCACCGATCCGATCGCCCGCTGGCTGCCCGAGTTCGCCGAGCCGCGGGTGTACGTCAAGGGCTCCGCGCTCAAACCTTTCACCGAACCGGCCACCGAGCCGATCCGCGTGTGGCACCTGCTCACCCACACCGCCGGGCTCACCTACGGCTTCCACCACGCGCACCCGGTCGACGCGATCTACCGCGCCAACGGCTTCGAGTGGGGGACCCCGCCCGGCGCCGACCTGGCCGAGTGCACGCGGCGGTGGGCTGAGCTGCCGCTGGTCTTCCAGCCCGGTGCGGAGTGGAACTACTCGGTCGCCACCGACGTCCTCGGCCGGCTCGTCGAGGTGGTGTCCGGGCAGCCGCTCGACGAGTTCTTCGCACAGCGCGTCTTCGAGCCCCTCGGCATGGGCAACACCGGTTTCGCCACCGATTCCACGGACAAGTTCGCCGCGCTGTACGTGCCGGATCCCGGTACCGGCAAGGCTGTCCGCAACGACTCGTTCGGGCGGTCCGGGCTGGAGAAGGCCGCCTGTCTGTCGGGCGGTGGCGGGCTCGTGTCCACGGCCGCCGACTACCACCGGTTCACCCAGTTCCTGCTGAACCGCGGTGAACTCGACGGCGTCCGGCTGCTCGGCCCGCGCACCGTCGACCTGATGACGAGCAACCACCTGCCCGGCGGTGTGGACCTGGAGGCCTACGGCAGGCCGCTGTTCGCCGAAATGCCGTTCCACGGCTTCGGGTTCGGGCTCGGGTTCTCCGTCCTGACCGACCGGGTGAAGGCGAAAACCCTGTCCAGCGAGGGCGAGTTCGCCTGGGGCGGCGCGGCGAGCACCGCGTTCTGGGTCGATCCGGCCGCGGAGATCACCGCGTTGTTCTTCACGCAGCTGCTGCCGTCCAGCACCCACCCGATCCGGCAGCACCTGCGGCAGCTGGTGTATCAGGCGGTCGTCGACTGACGGTGCAGCCGCCGCAGCGCCAGCGCGAGCTGCAGGCGCAGGCGACCGGACGGATCGTGCACCGACCAGCCCAGCAGGGTTTCCGCGTGGGCCAGCCGGTCCTGCAACGTCGAGTGGTGCACGGTGAGTGCGGCGGCCGCCGCGCGCAGGCTGGCGCTGGTGGCCACGGCGTCGAGCGTGGCGAGCATCCACGGCGCCGAGGCGGCCGCACGCTCCAGGGACCGCACGTCCGGCACCGGTTCGCTACCTGGCCCGACCGCCTCGGCGAGCACCGCCAGCCCGCCCAGTTCGTCCGCGCGGACCACCCGCGGCCCCGGGTCCTCGGTGGTGCCCTCGGCGGTGAACCGCACCGCCGTCCTGGCCGCGGCCAGTGACGACGGCAGGTCGAGCACGGGCACCAGGGGACCGATGCCCGCGCGCGCCCCGGCAGGCGGAGTGATCATCACCCCGGCCGTGCCGTCCGCGTAGGCGATGGCTCGTGCGGTCGCCCCCAACCCCAGCCGCCGCGCCGCCTTCTCCCTGGCCTGCGGGGACGCGGTGCCGTCCAGCACGACCTCGACGGGCTCCGGCACCCGGTCCCGCTCCAGCACGAGCCGGATCGCGGCGGCAGCGCGTTCGAGGACCATCGCGTCCACCGCCGAGGGCGGGCCCGGCCGCTCCAGCCACAGCCCGTCCACACCGGGCCAAGCCGGATCGACCGGGGTGTCCAGGTCCGAGCGCCGCCCGTCGGCCGAGACCCGGACCCGCTTGCCGGGCACCTCCAGCCGGGCGGCGCAGCCGGCGAGGGTGGCCGCCCCGCGGACCAGCGCTTCCAGCCCGGCGTGCCCGTCGACGAGGCGGTCGAAGTAGGCGATCACCTTGACCGCGGCGCCCGCCTCCGGGTCGAGCGCGGCCAGCCGCCCTGCCAGCTCTCTCACCGGTCCATGGTGTCACTCGGCGAGGATCCGGCGCAGCCACCGCACCCGCGCGGCCTTCGCGGCACGGGAGATCTCCGCCTGCGGCGCAAACGAGTCGAACCCGTGGTAGCCGCCCGGCCACACGTGCAGCTCGGCCGACCCGCCCGCGAGCCAGATCCGCCGCGCGTAGTCGACGTCCTCGTCGCGGAAGGACTCCGCCGAGCCGACGTCGATGAACGCCGGCGGCAGCCCGGACAGGTCGGTGGCCCGCGCCGGGGCGGCGTAGGGGGAGACGTCCGGGCCGCCGCGCGCGGAGCCGAGCAGCGCCGTCCAGCCGGTGTCGTTCGACGTGCGGTCCCACACGCCGAGCCCCTTCATCTGGTGCGTCGACGGGGTCTCGTTGCGGTCGTCCAGCATGGGCGCGACCAGCAGCTGCCCCTTCAGCCGCGGACCGCCCCGGTCCCGGGCCATCAGGGCGACGGCCGCGCTCAGCCCACCGCCCGCGCTGCCCCCGGCCACGACCAGCCGGGACGGGTCGATGCCCAGCTCGGCGGCGTGCTCGCGGGTCCACAGCAGCCCGGCGTAGCAGTCCTCGACCGGCACCGGGTGCGGGTGCTCGGGCGCCAGCCGGTACTCCACCGACACCACGACCAGCCCGAGCTCCAGCGCCCAGGCCAGCGGCTCGTCGAGCCCGACGCGGTTGGTGCCCACGACCATGCCGCCACCGTGGATCCAGTAGATCGCGGGCGCGGGTGTGTGCAGCCCGGTGGGTCGGCCGACGACCACGGACACCTCGTCCGACACCCGACGGTCCACCAGCTCGATGCGGCCGTCCTGGCTCAGCTCGTCGTCGGAGAGCAGGCGTGCGCCCATGCCCTCGCGCATCGCGGGGATCATGTCCGGCAGGATCGCGGGCGGGACCTGCTCGGCGATGACGTCGAGCATGGCCGCGGCTTCGGGGTCGAACGCCGGTGGCGGGCCGTACGGGGCGCTGGTGGTCATCGGGCCTCCTGGTCACGACGGTGGGGAACACCATCCTGACCCGGCCGGCACGCGCCGGGTGGCGGGTGTTGCCCGCCACCCGGCGGGTGCCTAGCCCAGCTTGCCGATGATCTGCTCGCCGTAGGCGTGCAGCGTCTGTTCGCGCTGGTCGTGCATCAGGTACACGGCGAACTGGTCGACCCCCAGGGCGGCCAGTTCCTGCAGCCGCGCCACGTGCGCCCCCGCGGGGCCGGTCAGGCAGAACCGGTCGACGATCTCGTCCGGGACGAAGTCGGTCGACGGGTTGCCCGCCTTGCCGTGGTGGGCGTAGTCGTAGTCCTGCCGCTCGCGGATGTAGTCGGTCAGCTCGTGCGGCACCGGGCCGGACTCGCCGTAGCGGGCGACCAGGTCGGCGACGTGGTTGCCGACCATCCCGCCGAACCACCGCAGCTGGTCGCGCTGGTGCGGCAGGTCGTCCCCGACGTACGCGGGCGCCGCGACGCAGATCGTGATGCCTGCCGGGTCCCGCCCCGCCGCCCTGGCCGCCTCGCGGACCGAGCCGATGGTCCACTCCGCGATCGCCGGGTCGGCGCACTGCAGGATGAACCCGTCCGCGTGCTCACCGGCCAGCTGCAGCGCCTTCGGCCCGTAACCGGCCATCCACATCTCCAGCCGCCCGCCGCGCACCCACGGGATCCGCACCGGGGTGTCGCCGAGCACCACCTCCCTGCCCTCGGCCAGCTCCTTGATCGCGTGCATCGCGTCCCGGACCGTGGCCAATGTGGACGGTCGCTTGCCGATCACCCGGTGCGCCGAGTCGCCGCGGCCGATCCCGCACACCGTGCGGTTGCCGAACATGTCGTTGAGCGTGGCGAACAACGACGCGAGCACCGACCAGTCCCGCGTGCCCGGGCTGGTGACCATCGGCCCGACCGTCATCGCCGACGTGGCGGCCAGGATCTGCGAGTAGATGACGAACGGCTCCTGCCACAGCACCACGGAGTCGAACGTCCAGCCATAGCCGAACCCGCAGTCCTCCGCCGCCTTCATCAGCCGGATCACCTCACGCGCGGGCGGATCCGTCTGCAGCACCACACCGAAGTCCATGACGGCTCCCTAGTCCAGGTACTGGCACAGGTCCCGGGACAGGAACTTCCCGTGCCCGGCGCTGCCGGAGAACCCGGACGGCGACACGATCACCCGGCCACGCGAGAGCACGGTCTCGACCTTCCCGGTGATCTCGAAGCCCTCGTACGCCGAGTAGTCCACGTTCATGTGGTGCGTCTCGGCGGACAACGTCTGCTTCGCCGCCGGGTCGTAGACCACGATGTCGGCGTCCGACCCGGGCGCGATCACGCCCTTGCGCGGGTACAGGCCGAACATGCGCGCGGGGGTGGTCGAGCACGCCTCGACCCAGCGGCCCAGCGAGATCTCGCCGGCCACCACGCCCTGGTGCAGCAGGTCCATCCGGTGCTCGACACCCGGCATGCCGTTCGGGATCTTCGAGAAGTCCCCGCGGCCGAGCTCCTTCTGGTCCTTGAAGCAGAACGGGCAGTGGTCGGTCGACACCACGCTCAGGTCGTTCGTGCGCAGCCCGCGCCACAGGTCGCCCTGGTGCCACTTCTCCCGCAACGGAGGGGAAGCGACGTACTTCGCGCCCTCGAAGTCCGGCTTGGCCAGGTCCTCGATGGACAGGTACAGGTACTGCGGGCAGGTTTCGGCGAACACGTTCTGCCCGGTGTTCCGCGCTTCCGCGACAGCCGCAAGCGCTTGCGACGCCGACAGGTGCACGATGTAGAGCGGCGCACCGGTCACCTGCGCGAGCCGGATCGCCCGCGACGTCGCCTCGCCCTCCAGCTCCGGCGGCCGGGTCAGCCCGTGCTGCACCGGATCGCCCTTGCCGTCGGCGAGCGCCTGCGCGACCAGCTGGTCGATCGCGATGCCGTTCTCCGCGTGCATCATGATCGTGGCGCCGGTTTCGGTCGCCTGCTGCATCGCGCGCAGGATCTCGCCGTCGGTGGAGTAGAACACGCCCGGGTAGGCCATGAACATCTTGAAGCTGGACACCCCGGCGTCGATGCAGGCCTGCATCTCCTTGAGAGTGGTGTCGTTGACGTCGGACAGGATCATGTGGAACCCGTAGTCGACGGCGCAGTTTCCGTCGGCCTTCTCGTGCCACTTGTCCAGCGTCGGCTGCAGCGTGGAACCCTTGGGCTGCACCGCGAAGTCGATGATCGTGGTGGTGCCGCCCCAAGCCGCCGCGGTGGTGCCGGTCTCGAACGTGTCGTGCGAGAACGTGCCGCCGAACGGCATTTCCATGTGGGTGTGGGCGTCGATCCCGCCGGGCAGCACGTACTTCCCGGTCGCGTCGATCACCTCGTCGGCGGTGTCGAACAGCCCGGGCGCGGCGACCGCGGCGATCGTCTCGCCCTCGACGAGCACGTCCGCGCGGCTCGCCCCGGTGGTGGACAGCACGGTGCCGCCCTTGATCAGCGTGCGCATGCGTTCTCCCTCAGGGCGCCACGAGCGGGTCGTAGGAGTCCGGGCGGCGGTCCCGGTAGAACTGCCAGAGGTTGCGGACCTCGGACAGCTTGTCCATGTCCAGGTCCCGCACCACGACCTCGTCCTCGGTGTCCGATGCGGCGTCGCCGACCAGCTCGCCGCGCGGGTCGACGAAGTAGGTCTGGCCGTAGAAGTCGTTGTCGCCCAGCGGTTCCACGCCGACCCGGTTGATCGCGCCGACGTAGTACTCGTTCGCCACGGCCGCGGCGGGCTGCTCCAGCCGCCACAGGTACTGCGACAGGCCGCGGCTGGTCGCCGACGGGTTGAACACGATCTTCGCCCCGGCCAGGCCCAGCGCGCGCCAGCCCTCCGGGAAGTGCCGGTCGTAGCAGATGTAGACGCCGATGCGGCCGACCGCGGTGTCGAACACCGGGTAGCCGGTGTTGCCGGGCCGGAAGTAGAACTTCTCCCAGAAGCCCTTGACCTGCGGGATGTGGTTCTTCCGGTACTTGCCCAGGTACTTGCCGTCGGCGTCGATCACGGCGGCGGTGTTGTAGTAGACGCCGGCCTGCTCCTCCTCGTACATCGGCGCCACGATCACGATGCCGTGCCGCTCGGCGACCTCCTGCAGCAGCTCCGTCGTGGGGCCGTCCGGGATGCCCTCGGTGTAGGAGTAGTAGTCGGCGTCCTGCACCTGGCAGAAGTACGGACCGTAGAACAGTTCCTGCAGGCACACGACCTGCGCGCCCTGCGAGGCGGCGGTGCCGATCGCGTCGACCGCGCCGGCGATCATCGAGTCCTTGTCACCCGTCCACCGCTGCTGTACCAACGCGGCTCGGACCAGATTGCTCACGGGTTTCCTCCTTCGGTTGACGGTGCGCCCAGGACAGGGCGAGGTAGACGACGAAGGCGCCGGCCAGACCGGCGACCCAGCTGTAGTCGTAGACGGGCTTGAGGAACGGGATCAGCCCGTCGGCGGGGAACGGCCCCTGCGAACCCGGCGCGGTGTAGGCGCCGCCGACCGCGAGCACCCCGCCGACGGCCGTGGCCACCAGCGCGCGCCAGTTCCAGCCGGCGCGGAACCAGTACCGCCCGCCCTCGGCGTAGAGCCCGGCCAGGTCCAGGTTGGTGCGCTTGACGACCCAGTACCCGGCCACCAGCACCCCGGCGACCGCGCCGAGCACGCCGCCGTAGAAGCCCAGCCAGGCGAAGATGTAGATGTCGGGGTCGGAGTAGAGCTTCCACGGCATGATCACCACGCCGATCACGCCGGTGATCAGGCCGCCGACGGCGAAGGTGATCCGCTTGGGGAAGGCGTTGGAGAAGTCGTAGGACGGGCTGACCACGTTCGCCGCCAGGTTCGCCGAGATCGTGGCGAGCACCAGCGCGATCAGCGCCACCACCACCAGCGCCGGGCTGGAGAACCGGTCGGCCAGCTGCGCCGGGTCCCAGATCGCCTCGCCGTAGAGCACCTGGCCGCCGGAGGTGGTCAGGATCGCCACGATCGCTATGAACGTCATCGTGGTCGGCAGGCCGAGCACCTGGCCGCGGGCCTGTTTGCGCTGGCTGCCGCCGAAGCGGGTGAAGTCCGGCATGTTCAGCGACAGCGTCGACCAGAACGCGATCATCGCCATCAGCGACGGCGCGAAGATCTTCCAGAAGTCGGCGCCCCAGCCGAGCTGCGCCGGTTCGGACAGGATCGGACCGAGGCCGCCCGCCTTGATCAGCACGTAGGCGAGCAGGATCAGGAACCCGACCGACACCAGCGGCGCGGTCCAGTTCTCGAACCGCCGCACCGCCTCCATCCCGCGCCAGATGATCAGCATCTGGACCACCCAGAAGATGCCGAACGACAGCCACAGCGTCCACGGCTGGCCGCCCACCTCGGCCGCATTGCGCCACCCCGACCCGGTCAGCTTGCCGACCAGGATGTAGATCGCCTCACCACCGACCCAGGTCTGGATGCCGAACCAGCCGCACGCGATGAACGCCCGCAGCAGCGCGGCCAGGTTCGCTCCCCGTATTCCGTAGAAGGCACGCGCGAACACCGGGAACGGGATTCCGTACTTGGTGCCTGCGTGGCTGTTGAGCAACATCGGGATCAGCACGATCAGGTTGCCCAGGGTGATCGTGATGAGCGCCTGGAGCCAGTTCATCCCCAGCGCGATCAACGACGCGGCGAGCGCGTAGCTGGGAATGTTGTGCGCCATTCCCATCCACAGGGCGAAATAGTTGTAGGTGCTCCAGGTGCGTTTTTCGACGGGCACCGGAGCGAGCTCGTCGTTGAAGAACCGGCTACCCCGGATCGGCGCGGTGTCGCTGAGATCCACCCGGCCGTCCGGTCGCGTGATCTGCGAGGTGGGTTCCATTGCGGAATCCTGCTCGTCCCCGCGGCGGGGGAGGCACTGTCAGAGTGTTCACCGTTGCCCGCGTCGGAACGCATTGTGTCGATTGCGCCCGGCGCGGGCCGGTGCATCACCCGGATGTGAAAGCCGGTTGTGACAGCCGGTCAACCTACGCGAAACACGGGCTCAGAATTCGAAGACCCCGCCGGACTCGGCGGCCGCGGCGCACTTGTTGCCGAAGGTGTGGGTGTAGACCACCGGCTTGCCGCGCCAGTGGCCCTTGGCGGTGGCCGTGGTCGGGCTGTAGATCATCGGGCACACCGTCGCCTCGCCGGGGATGCGCTCGATGTCGCCGTCCACAGTGGTCAGCGTGGCGCAGGCCTTGGTCTTGCCGGGGTGGCTGCCGCCCGCCGGGTGGCAGTCCAGGCTCACGGTGACGACCCGGCCCGCGCCGTCCTGCAGGGAGAGCATCAGGCTGGCCGCGGGGGTCTGGGCGGGCGGGGCGGCCAGGGCCAGCACCGACGCCGCGGCGGGGAGTAGGGCGGAAAAAGGCATATCGGGGCTATCGGCTGGTCCAGCCCGGATCTGTGTTACCGGTTCGGGTGATCGTCGGAAAGATCATGGGCCAGCAGCGCGAGGTAGAGCGACAGCATCGATTCAGGGTCCTCCAGCGGCACGCCGAGCACCTGCTCGATTCGCGCGAGCTGCTGGTAGTAGGCGGTGCGGGAGGTGTGCGCGGCCGCGGCCGCCGCGGACTTGTTGCCGCCGTGCTCGCAGTAGTGCCGCAGGGCCTGGACCAGCCGGGTGCCCGACGCCGCGTCGCGCGACAGCAGCGGGCCCAGCTCGCGCTCGGCGAAGGCCCGGACACGCTCGTCGTCGGCGAGCAGGTGCAGCAGGCCGCGCAACCGGACGTCCTGCAGCCGGTGCACCTCGCGGTCGGTGTCCGAGCGCAGCGCCGCCGCGGCGACGTGGGCGGCCTCGACCAGGCTGCGGCGGGCGTCGGCGGCGCTGTCCACGACCGTGCCGACCGCCAGCACCGTGGGCACCGACGTCGGCCGCGCCCGCAGCTCGGCGGACAGCCGCCGCAGCACCGCGTCGACGTTTGCCTGCGGCGAGAGCGACAACAACGCGCGCACGCTGACGTCGTCGACGACCGCCACGAGCGCGGACACCTTCGCACGGCGGGTGGCCAGGGAGACGGTCTCGGCGAGGTCCCGCAACACCGTCGGCGCGGACGCCGCATGCCGTTGCGACGCGGTCATCCGGGGCCGGACCGCGACGCCCACCAGCCGCCCGGACAACGGCGAGCCCAGCGCGGCCGCACGCGCGAGCAGCTCGGTGGACGGGGCGGGCGAGGTCATCAGCTCGGCGAGCACGGCCCGGTGCGCCTGTCGCTCCAGGCTGTCCGCCTCGCGAGCGACCAGCCGGTGCACGGCGAGCGCGGACGCCGCCCGCTCGGCGACCACGACGTGCCGGTCCGGCGGCGGCTCGTCGCACACGACCACCAGCCGTCCCCAGTCGTGCCCGCGGGCGCCGACGACGGTGACCAGCCAGCCCGCGTCGGCGTGGTAGCCGGTCCGCTCGCCCAGGTGCACGGTGCGGGAGCGGGACGGCCAGCCGGTCAGCAGCTCGGCCGGATCGGTGCCCGCGGAGTCGTAGGCGAGCACCTCGTGGGCCAGGGTCTCCAGCACGACCGGCGACTCGGTCATGTGCGCGACCTCGCGCAGCACCTCGGCCGGCTCCGCGCCCGCGACGGTGAGCTGCGTGAACACCTGGTGCACGTGCTCGGCCGCGCGCAGCTCGGCGACCTGGGCGTCCACGATCAGCCCGTTCACCGCCTCGGTGACCGCGACGTACCGCGTCTCGCGGGACAGGGTGATCAACGGCAGCTCGTGCCGCGCGGCCGCGTCGACCAGAGCCCGCGGCAGCGCGTCGCTCCAGTGCCGGACCAGCTCGACCACCAGCCCGGCGACCCCGGCCTCGGCGAGCCCGTCCACGTACTTCGCCAGCTGCGCGGCGTCGTCCGGCAGCGCGATCCCGGTGGTCAGGACCAGCTCGCCGCCCTTGAGCAGGTGCCCGATGTCGGCGACCTCGGCGACGTGCACCCACCGCACCCGGGTGTCCAGCTTCTGCCCGCCGGCCACGACCTTCGGGCGGCCGTGCCGCAGCACCGGCAGGGCCAGCACGTCCGCGACCGTCGGGTACAAGCGCCACCACCTCCGCAGAAAGCAGACTGTACGGCCGATCGGGCCATTGGGTACATGTTGTGTGTGGTGGCCGGGCGCGGCGGCCACCGAGACTGGCGGGCATGAGCGAATCGGAGCTGCTGGCCCGGCACCGGGCGGTCCTGCCGAACTGGCTGGCCCTGTACTACGACGAGCCCCTGGAGATCGTGCGAGCGCAGGGGAGGCGGGTCACCGATTCCTCCGGAACCACCTATCTGGACTTCTTCGCCGGCATCCTCACCAACGCCATCGGCTACGACGTCGCCGAGATCTCCGACGCGATCCGCGCCCAGGTCGACTCCGGCGTCCTGCACACCTCGACGCTGTACCTGATCCGCAAGCAGGTCGAGCTCGCCGAGCAGATCGCGGAGCTGTCCGGCATCCCGGACGCGAAGGTGTTCTTCACCAACTCCGGCACCGAGGCCAACGAGACCGCGCTGATGCTCGCGACCCAGTACCGCCGCTCCAACCAGGTGCTCGCGATGCGCAACAGCTACCACGGCCGGGCGTTCGCCACGATCGGCATCACCGGCAACCGCGGCTGGTCGGCCAGCTCGCTCTCGCCCGTGAAGGTCTCCTACGTCCAGGGCGGCTACCGCTACCGGGACGCCTTCCGCGACCTGTCCGACGCCGACTACGTGCGTGCCTGCACCGACGACCTGCGGGACGTCCTGGAGACCACCACGTCGGGCGACGTGGCCGCGTTGATCGCCGAGCCGATCCAGGGCGTCGGCGGGTTCAACGTACCGCCGGACGGGCTGTTCGCCGCCTTCAAGGAGGTCCTCGACGAGTACGGCATCCTGCTGATCTCCGACGAGGTCCAGACCGGCTGGGGCCGCACCGGCGAGCACTTCTGGGGCATCCAGGCGCACGGCGTCACCCCGGACGCGATGACGTTCGCCAAGGGCCTCGGCAACGGGCTGGCGATCGGCGGCGTCGTGGCGCGCGGCGACCTGATGGACTCCATCACCGCGAACTCGATCTCGACCTTCGGCGGCAACCCCGTGTCCACCGCGGGCGCGAAGGCGACGCTGGACTACCTGCTCAGCCACGACCTCCAGGGCAACGCCGCGAAGCAGGGCGCGCGGCTGCTGACCGGGCTGCGCGACATCGCCGAGCGCTACGACGTCGTCGGCGACGTGCGCGGCAAGGGACTGATGATCGGCGTCGAGCTGGTCGAGCCGGACGGCGCGCCGAGCCCGGAGGCCGCGCGGCTGGTGCTGGAGGAGACCCGCGCCCGTGGTCTGCTGGTCGGCAAGGGCGGGCTGCACGGCAACGTGATCCGGCTGGCGCCGCCGATGACCCTGACCGACGACGAGACCGGCGAAGCGCTCGAAATCCTGCGGGAGTCGATCGCCGCCGTGCAGGAGGCGCGGAAGTGACGCAGCGGATCAGCCACTGGATCGACGGCAAGAGCTGGGCTGGGGTCGCGGACCGGACCGGGGAGGTGTTCGACCCCGCCACCGGTGAAGTGCGCGCTCGCGTGGACTTCGCCGGTGGCGGGCAGGTGGACGAGGCCGTCGCGGCGGCCGCGCGCGCCTTCCCCGGCTGGCGGGACACCTCGCTCGCGGCCCGGTCGCGGGTGCTGTTCCGGTTCCGCGAGCTGCTCACCGAGCGCAAGGACGAGCTGGCCGCGATCATCACCGCCGAGCACGGCAAGGTGCTCTCCGACGCGGCCGGTGAGATCGCCCGCGCCATCGAGAACGTCGAGTACGCCTGCGGCGCGCCGCAGATGCTCAAGGGCGGGTTCAGCGAGAACGCCTCCACCGGGGTGGACGTGTACTCGATCGCGCAGCCGCTCGGCGTGGTGGGCGTGATCTCGCCGTTCAACTTCCCGGCGATGGTGCCGCTGTGGTTCGTGCCCAACGCGCTGGCCTGCGGCAACACGGTCGTGCTGAAGCCGAGCGAGAAGGACCCGTCGGCGTCGCTGTTCATCGCCGAGCTGTTCGCCGAAGCCGGGTTGCCGGACGGGGCGCTCAACGTGCTGCACGGGGACAAGGTCGCGGTCGACGGGCTGCTGACGCACCCGGTGGTGAAGGCGATCTCGTTCGTCGGCTCGACGCCGATCGCGCGGTACGTCTACGAGACCGCCACCGCGCACGGCAAGCGGGTGCAGGCGCTGGGCGGGGCGAAGAACCACATGGTCGTGCTGCCTGACGCCGACCTCGACCTGGCCGCGGACGCCGCCGTGTCGGCCGGGTTCGGGTCGGCGGGGGAGCGGTGCATGGCGGTGTCCGTGGTGGTCGCCGTCGACCCGGTCGGCGACGAGCTGGTGTCGAAGATCGCCTCGCGGATGGGTTCGCTGACGGTCGGCGACGGGCGGTCGCCGGACTCGGAGATGGGCCCGCTGGTGACCGCGGCGCACCGCGACCGGGTGCAGTCCTATGTGGAGGCCGGCGTGTCCGCGGGTGCGTCGCTCGTGGTGGACGGCCGGTCGGTTTCCGTGCCCGGCGGCGGGTTCTGGCTCGGGCCGACGCTGTTCGACCGGGTGCGCGCCGACATGGCGATCTACACGGACGAGATCTTCGGCCCGGTGCTGTCGGTCGTCCGCGCCGGCAGCTACGACGACGCGCTGGCGCTGGTGAACGCCAACGCCTACGGCAACGGAACGGCGATCTTCACCAACGACGGCCGCGCCGCGCGGCGGTTCCAGAACGAGGTCGAGGTCGGGATGGTCGGGCTCAACGTGCCCATCCCGGTGCCCGTCGGGTACTACTCGTTCGGCGGCTGGAAGGACTCCCTCTTCGGCGACAGCCACGCCTACGGGCCGGAGGGGTTCCACTTCTTCACCCGGACCAAGGTCGTCACGTCGCGCTGGCCGGACCCCTCGCAGGGCGGGGTGAACCTGGGCTTCCCGCGCAACTCCTGAGCGCCCGCTCACCGAGCTGGGACACGCCGCCCGCGCCTTCCGTAAACTCGTGGTGAGATACCCGCCGTAGGAGTTCGGAGGTGAGGCGTGCCCAGCTCGGAGGAGCGTCGCTTCGAGGTCCTGCGCGCCATCGTCGCGGACTACGTGTCCACCCACGAGCCGGTCGGCTCCAAGGCCCTCGTGGACCGGCACAGTCTCGGCGTGTCCAGCGCGACGGTGCGCAACGACATGGCGGTGCTGGAGGAGGAGGGGTACATCACCCAGCCCCACACCAGCGCCGGCCGCATTCCCACCGACAAGGGCTACCGGCTCTTCGTCGACAAGTTGTCCGAGGTCAAGCCGTTGAGCCCGGCCGAGCGGCGGGCGATCATCAGCTTCCTCGACGGGGCGCTGGACCTGGACGACGTCCTGCGCCGCTCGGTGCGGCTGCTCGCGCAGCTGACCAGGCAGGTCGCGGTCATCCAGTACCCGACGATGTCGAACTCGTCGCTGCGCCACCTGGAAGTGGTGCCGCTCACACCGGCCCGCCTGATGCTGGTGATCATCACCGACTCCGGGCGCGTCGACCAGCGCACCGTCGACCTCGGCGACGTGATGACCGAGGAGAACGTCGCCCGCATCCGCGAGATGCTCAACGCGGCGCTGGCCGGCCGCCGCCTCACCGACGCGGCCACCCGGGTCACCGAACTGCCCGACCAGGCGCCCGGCGAGCTGCGCGACGCCCTCGTGCGGATCTGCACGTTGCTGGTCGAGCACCTGGTGGAGCACCCCGAGGAACGGCTGGTCCTCGGCGGCACGGCGAACCTCACCCGCAGCGTCGCCGACTTCCCCGGGTCGCTGCGCCAGGTGCTCGAGGCGCTCGAAGAACAGGTCGTGGTGCTCAAGCTGCTCGCCGCGGCGCGCAACCCCGGTGCGGTCACCGTTCGCATCGGTGAAGAGAATGAAGACGAGCAGATGCGCAGCACCTCGGTCGTGTCGATCGGCTACGGCAAGAACGACATGCTGCTCGGCGGTATGGGTGTGGTCGGTCCGACCCGGATGGACTACCCCGGCACGATCGCCGCGGTGCGCGCGGTGGCCAACTACGTGGGGCAGATCCTGGCCGGCGGCTAGCCAGGGCGATGCTTGTCTAGGAGGACGGTTCAGAAGGTGGCCAGGGACTACTACGGCATCCTCGGGGTGCCCAAGAACGCGAGTGATCAGGAGATCAAGCGCGCCTACCGCAAGCTCGCCCGCGAGCTGCACCCCGACGTCAACCCGTCCGAGGACGCCCAGCACAAGTTCAGCGAGGTCACCACGGCGTACGAGGTCCTGTCGGACCCGCAGAAGCGCAAGATCGTGGACCTCGGCGGCGATCCGCTGGACAACGGGGCCCGCGCCGGTGGTGGCGGCGGCGACCCGTTCGGCGGGTTCGGCGGTCTCGGCGACATCATGGACGCCTTCTTCGGCGCGGCCACCGGCGGCGGCCGCGGGCGCGGTCCGCGCAGCCGCGTCCAGCCCGGCTCGGACGCGCTGATCCGGATCAGCCTCAGCCTCGAAGAGTGCGCGACCGGGGTCGACAAGGAGATCACCGTCGACACCGCGGTGCTGTGCGACCAGTGCCACGGCAACGGCACCGCCCCCGGCGGCACCGTCAAGACCTGCGACACGTGTGGCGGGCAGGGTGAGATCCAGTCCGTGCAGCGGTCCTTCCTCGGCCAGGTCGTCACCTCGCGGCCGTGCCCGGTGTGCCGCGGCTTCGGCGAGGTCATCACCGACCCGTGCCGCCAGTGCGGTGGCGACGGCCGGGTGCGCGCCCGCCGTTCGGTGACCGCGAAGATCCCGGCCGGTGTCGGCGACGGGATGCGGATCCGGCTGTCGGCCCAGGGCGAGGTCGGCCCCGGTGGCGGCCCGGCCGGCGACCTCTACATCGAGGTCGACGAGGAGCCGCACGAGGTGTTCGTGCGCGAGGGCCACGACCTGCACTGCAACCTGCGGATCCCGATGACGGCGGCCGCGCTGGGCGCCACGGTGCCGCTGGAGACCCTGATCGACGGCGAGTACGAGCTGTCGGTGGACCCGGGCACCCAGTCGGGCACCGAGCTGGTGCTGGCGGGGATGGGCATGCCGCGGCTGCGCTCGTCCGGGCGGGTCGACGGGCGAGGTGACCTGCACGTCCACGTGGACGTCGCGGTGCCGACCAAGATCGACGAAGCCCAGCGCGAGCTGTTGCAGCAGCTGGCCCAGCTGCGCGGCGAGGAGGCCGGGGTGACGTCCAACGGGCGGCACCAGGGCGGGCTGTTCTCGAAGCTGCGCGCCAAGAGCCACAAGTAATGCCGTCCACCACGCCGCCGGTGTTCCTGGTCGAGGAGCTGCCGGCGGGTTCGCGGTTCGCGTTGTCCGGCGAGGAGGCCCGCCACGCGGCGACCGTGCGGCGCATGCGCGCGGGGGAGCGGCTGGTCGCCTCCGACGGCCGGGGTTCCGCCGCGGAGTGCGTGATCGCGGAGGTCCGGCCGGGCCGTGAACCGGTGCTGGACCTGGAGGTGTCCCGGCGGTGGACGGAGGCCGCGCCCGCGCTGCGGGTCGTGGTGGCGCAGGCGCTGGCCAAGGGCGACCGCGGCGAGCTGGCCGTGGAGCTGGCGACGGAGGCCGGCGCGGACGAGATCCTGCCGTGGCGGGCCGAGCGCAGTGTGGTGCGCTGGGAGGAGGGCCCGCGCGGGGCGAAGGCGCTGGCCCGCTGGCAGAACACCGCCCGCGCGGCGGCCAAACAGGCCCGGCGGGCGTGGGTGCCGCCGGTGCGCGAGCCGGTGAGCACGGCCGAGCTGGCGGCGGTGGCGGCCAACGCGGCGTGCGCGGTGGTGCTGGAGGGCAGTGCTTCGCGGCGGCTGACCGAGCTGTCGTTGCCCGCCGCCGGTGATCTGCTGCTGGTGGTCGGCCCGGAGGGCGGCATCACTGACGGCGAGGTGGACGCCCTGACGTCGGCGGGCGCGATCGGGGTCCGGCTGGGACCGACGGTGCTGCGCACGTCCAGTGCGGCCGCGGTGGCCCTGGGCGCACTCGGCGCGATGACTTCCCGCTGGGCCTGACCGTCACGCGCTGTCGTCGCCGGACCGGGCGAACCGTGGAACCGGTCACCTCGGCGGAACATCACGGAAACCGCACCGCAAGCGGCTCAACGGCTGATTCGCGTACCGCCCGTCTTCGAAACCTGGAAAAAATTGGGTGTCGACTGTGGCGCGCCGGGCATCGCACCCATTACCCTGACCCACACGACACCTGGGGTCGCCCCCGGGTGCCCAAAGCCCCGCCGGACACCTCCCCCCTCGGTCCGGCGGAGCCGCGGAGGCGGTGGAGCGACCCCCAGGCTCCACCGCCCCGCGGCGTCTACCGCGAGTCGCGACTTCCCTTGCGCCACCGCACTTCCCGCACGCGATAGGGTTCGGCGCATGAGTGATGCCGAGACGCTGTTCGAGCGGATCATCGCCGGTGAGATCCCGAGCGAGAAGGTGTACGAAACTGAAACGACATTCGCGTTTCGGGATATCCAGCCGCAGGCTCGCGTGCACGTGCTCGTGGTGCCGAAGAAGCGTTACCGGAATGTCGCCGAGCTGGCCGCGGCCGATCCGCAACTGCTCTCCGACGTGCTGACGACCGCCGCGAAGGTCGCCGAACTCGAGGGCATCGCCGAGTCCGGCTACCGAGTGGTCTTCAACACGGACAGTGACGCCGGTCAGACCGTCTTCCACGTGCACGCGCACGTCCTCGGCGGAGAACAGCTCGGGTTCTTCGGGCGAGTCGCGAAGTAACCGACTGCGCGCGCCCCGCCCGGCCCGCTAGCATCGATGGGGTAAGCAGGAAGAGAGCAGCGGAAACGCAGAAGGCAGGCCCGAGGACACTTGGCCGGAACCGCACAGGGTGGAGCCGCCCGATCGGACGTTCCCGAGAGCGCCGGGGACGTCACTGAGACCACCGGAACCGCACGGAGCACGCGCAGCGCCCAGTCCCGGTTCCCCATTCCGGACGGCGCGGTGCTGACGCTGCTCGGATCCCGCGACGAGAACCTGCGGGTGGCCGAGGAACTGCTGGCCGCCGACGTCCACGTCCGGGGCAACGAGGTCACCCTCACCGGGGAGCCCGCGGACGTCGCGTTCGGCGAGCGCGTGTTCGCCGAACTGGTCGCGCTGGCCGGGCGCGGCCAGCAGGTCGGCCCGGACACCGTCCGCCGCACCGTCGGCATGCTGTCGGCAGGCGGCGCGGAGTCGCCGGCCGAAGTGCTCAGCATGGACATCCTGTCCAGGCGCGGACGCACCATCCGACCCAAGACGCTGAACCAGAAGCGCTACGTCGACGCCATCGACAAGCACACGATCGTGTTCGGGGTCGGCCCGGCCGGCACCGGCAAGACCTACCTGGCGATGGCGAAGGCCGTGCAGGCGCTGCAGGCCAAGGCGATCACCCGGATCATCCTCACCCGCCCCGCGGTCGAGGCCGGGGAGCGGCTCGGCTTCCTGCCGGGCACGCTGTCCGAGAAGATCGACCCGTACCTGCGGCCGCTGTACGACGCGCTGCACGACATGGTCGACCCGGACTCGATCCCGCGCCTGATCCAGGCGGGCACGATCGAGATCGCGCCGCTGGCCTACATGCGCGGCCGCACCCTCAACGACGCGTTCATCATCCTCGACGAGGCGCAGAACACCACGCCCGAGCAGATGAAGATGTTCCTCACCCGGCTCGGCTTCGGCTCGAAGATCGTGGTGACCGGCGACATCACGCAGGTCGACCTGCCGAGCGGGCAGAAGTCGGGCCTGCGAGTGGTGCGTGAGATCCTGGAAGGCGTGGAAGACTTGCATTTCGCCACGCTGACCAGCTCCGACGTGGTGCGCCACCGGCTGGTCGGGGACATCGTGGACGCCTACGAGAAGTGGCAGGCCGAGCAGGACGCCGAGCGCGGCACCGGCACCGGGAACGGCTGGCGGGGCCGGCACTGAGCATGACCATCGAGATCGCGAACGAGTCCGGCGTCGCGGTGGACGAGACGTCGATCGTCTCGGCCGCGCGCTTCGCGCTGGACCGCATGGAGGTCAGCCCGCTCGCCGAGCTGTCGGTGGTGCTGGTGACCCTGGACGTTATGTCCGACCTGCACGAGCGGTGGATGGACCTGCCCGGTCCCACCGACGTCATGGCCTTCCCGATGGACGAGCTGGACGCCGCCCGCCGCCCCGACGCCGGTGACCCGTCGCCTGCGCTGCTCGGCGACATCGTGCTGTGCCCGGCCTTCGCCAGGGACCAGGCCCGCACCGCCGGTCACTCGCTGCTCGACGAGCTGCACCTGCTGACCGTGCACGGCGTGCTGCACCTGCTCGGCTACGACCACGCCGAGCCCGCCGAGGAACGCGAGATGTTCGGGCTGCAGAAGCGGATCCTCGCCGACTTCCAGGCCGCCGTCGCGGAGGCGAGGCGCCGCGACGCGCAGCGCACGGCCGACGACCGGCTGCTGGGGGCAGCGGGCCTGGACGGCCCCGCCGACGCCGAAAGCTGAGGCTGCCGGAGATGGCGAGTTCGGCCGCTCTCCTGGTGATCGCCGTGGCGCTGGTGCTGCTCGGCGCGGTGCTGGCGGCCGCCGACGCGGCCGTGAGCACCGTGTCCAAGGCCCGCGCGGAGGGGCTGGTCCGGATGGGCCGGCCCGGCGCCCGCCAGCTGGCCATGGTGATCGACGAGCGGCGCAGGCACATCAACCTGCTGGTGCTGCTGCGGCTGGGCTGCGAGCTGACCGCGACGGTCCTGGTCACCGTCGTGTTCCTGCGGTGGATCAAGCCGGAAGCGCTGGCGCTGGTGGTGGCCGCGCTGGTCATGGTGCTGGTCAGCTACGTCCTCATCGGCGTCGGGCCGCGCACCATCGGCCGCCAGTACCCGTACCGCGTCGGCACGGTCATCGCCTGGCCGGTGCGGGTCCTCGGGTCGATCCTCGGGCCGCTGTCCCGGCTGCTGATCATCCTCGGCAACGCGATCACCCCCGGCCAGGGCTTCCGCGAAGGCCCGTTCACCACGGAAATCGAGCTGCGCGAGCTGGTCGACCTTGCCGAGGAACGCGGTGTGGTTGAGCCGGGCGAGCGGCAGATGATCCACTCGGTGTTCGAGCTCGGCGACACGGTGGCGCGCGAGGTGATGGTGCCGCGCACCGAGATCATCTGGATCGAGCAGACCAAGAGCGTCCGGCAGGCGCTCGCGCTGTCGTTGCGCACCGGGTACACGCGGCTGCCGGTGATCGGCGAGTCGGTGGACGACATCGTCGGCGTGGTCAACATCAAGGACCTGGTCCGGGCGCAGCTGGAGGGCGGCGAGGCCAAGCCGGTGTCGGACCTGATGTACCCGGCCAGCTTCGTGCCCGACTCCAAGCGGCTGGACGACCTGCTGCGGGAGATGCAGGTGTCGCACAACCACCTGGCGATCGCGGTCGACGAGTACGGCGGCACCGCCGGCCTGCTGACCATCGAGGACATCCTGGAGGAGATCGTCGGCGAGATCACCGACGAGTCCGACCTGGAGGAACGGCCGCCGGTCGAGCACCTCGACGACCGGACGGTCCGGGTGTCCGCGCGGCTCGGCGTCGGCGACCTCGGCGAGCTGTTCGGACTGGAACTGGAGGACCACGACGTGGAAACGGTCGGCGGTCTGCTCGCCCAGCGGCTCGGGCGCGTGCCGCTGCCCGGCGCCGAAGCCGAAGTGGACGGCCTGCGGCTGCACGCCGAGGGCGGCAAGGACCGCCGCGGCCGGATGCGGATCACGACCGTGGTCGTGCAGGCGGAGAGCGACGAGCTGGCCGGACGTAGGGTGCGTACCGGGAACGGTGACCACGACGAGGCCGACAGGAGTGTGGACCATGCCTGACCTGGACCCGGAGGACGAGAAGATCGTCATCCTCGCCCGATCCGCGCGGGCGCGGAACTCCGCCGCCGAGGGCGCCGCGGTGCGCGACACCGACGGCCGCACCTACGCGGCCACCACGGTCGACCTGCCCTCGTTCAAGATCACCGCGTTGCAGGCGGCGGTCGCGGCGGCGGTGTCCAGCGGGGCGGAAGGCCTGGAGGCGGCCGCGGTCGTCACGGCCGAGCCGTTCGTGGCCGAGGCGTCCGTGCAGGCGGTACGCGATCTGGCGAAGACGGCGACGATCCTGCGGGCCGATCCGTCCGGGACAGTGCGGGAAGTCCTGTGACCCACCGCTCCGGTTTCGCCTGCTTCGTCGGCCGTCCCAACGCCGGCAAGTCCACCCTGACCAACGCGCTGGTCGGCACCAAGGTCGCGATCACCTCGAGCAAGCCGCAGACCACCCGGCACGCCATCCGCGGCATCGTCCACCGCGACGACGCCCAGCTGGTCATCGTGGACACGCCCGGCGTGCACAAGCCGCGGACCCTGCTCGGGCAGCGGCTCAACGACGTCGTGCGCGAGACGTGGTCCGAAGTGGACGTCGTCGGGTTCTGCGTGCCCGCCGACGAGAAGGTCGGCCCCGGCGACCGCTACATCGCGAGCGAGCTGCGCAAGGTCGCCAAGCGCACGCCGGTCATCGGGATCGTCACCAAGACCGACGTCGCCAAGCCGGAGCAGATCGCCGAGCAGCTGCTGGCGCTGCAGGACGTGCTGGACTTCGAAGAGCTGATCCCGGTGTCCGCCGTGGACGGTTTCCAGGTGAAGCAGCTGGAGGACCTGCTGGTCGCGCGGCTGCCGGAGGGTCCGCAGCTCTACCCGGACGGCGACCTGACCGACGAGCCGGAGCAGACGCTCGTGGCGGAGCTGATCCGTGAGGCGGCGCTGGAGGGCGTGCGCGACGAGCTGCCGCACTCCATCGCGGTGACCGTCGAGGAGATGCTGCCGCGCGAGGACAAGCGGGACCTGCTCGACATCTACGCCACGGTGTACGTCGAGCGGCCCAGCCAGAAGGGCATCATCCTGGGCCACCAGGGCGAGCGGATGAAGGCCGTCGGGGCACAGGCGCGGCAGCAGATCCAGAAGCTGCTGGGCACGAAGGTCTACCTCAACCTGCACGTGAAGGTCGCCAAGGACTGGCAGCGCGACCCGAAGCAGTTGCGCCGCTTGGGTTTCTGACGGTTCCGTCTGCCCTCGGAGGGCCACCGGGTACGCTGCCGCCCGACGTGATCCACTCCGAGGGGGAAATCCAGTGACCAATCCCTATGGGCAGCCGCCGGGGCAGCAGCCCTACGGGCAGTACCCGCAGACCGGCCCGCAGCCCTACGGCCAGCCGTCCGGCGGGTTTCAGCAGCCATACCCGCAGCCCGGCTACCCGGCGTACGGGCCGCCGCAGGGCTATCCCGGCCAGCCGCCATATGGCCAGCCCCAGTACGGCGCCATCCCGCCGATGCCGGGCCAGGCGCACATCGTCGTGCCGGGGTCGCAGATCCAGTTCCGGCACACGCCGCCGCTGGTGCTGGCGACGATGGGCAGCCGCTTCCTCGCCCGGCTCGTGGACGGGCTGATCATCGGCGTGCCGCTGACGATCCTCGTGCTGATCCTGCAGCTCGCCGTGCTCGCCGGCGACCCGAGCACGTGGTGGATCTTCCTCCTGTTTCTGCCGCTCACCTCGCTGTCGGTGCTGGTGTACGAGGGCGCGATGCTCGCCACGCGCGGCGCGACGGTCGGCAAGAACGTGGCGGGCATCCGGATCGTCACCGAGCAGTCGGCGGGACAGCCGGGCGCGGGGATCGGCGGCGGGCCCGCGTTCACCCGGCTGGCCACGATGGTGCTGCCGGGCCTGATCCCGTGCGTCGGCGGTCTGGTCGAGCTGCTGGTGGTGCTGTCGCCGTTCTTCGACGAGCAGGCGCGCCAGGGCTGGCACGACAAGGCCGCGAAGACTTACGCGATCTCGACGAAGGCGCTGTACTGAAGGCATGGGCGAACGGTCGTGGCGGAGCGTGCGGGCCACGCCCGCCGTGGCCGCCGCCGGTCTCGCGGCCGGGGTGGCGCTGGGCACCGGCGTGCTCCGGATCCCGTGCTGGTTCCACGCGCTGACCGGCCTGGACTGCCCGTTCTGCGGCGGCAGCCGGGCGCTGGGCGCGTTGTTGCACGGCGATGTGGTCGCGGCCCTGTCGTACAACGCGTTCGCGCTGGTGGTGCTCCTCCCGCTGGCGGTGGCCACGCTGGTCGCGGCGCTCCGGTGGGAGGCCGGGCTGGCGGGCAGGTGGTGGCCGCCCGGAGCGCGGGGACGGTGGCTCACGCTGGCCGTCGCCGGTGCCGCGCTCGTGTGGTGGGCAGGGCGGAACCTGCCGTTCGCGCCGTTCACCGGGTTGTCCGCGTACGCGTGAGACCATGGGGACGTGAGTCTTTATCGCGACACCGGCGTGGTGCTGCGGGTCCACAAGCTGGGTGAGGCGGACCGCATCATCACCTTCCTCACGCGGCGGTACGGCAAGGTCCGGGCCGTCGCGAAGGGGGTGCGCCGCACGACGTCGCGGTTCGGGGCGCGGCTGGAGCCGTTCGGGCACGTCGACGTGCAGTTCTACACCGGGCGCACCCTGGACGTGATCACGCAGGTCCAGACGGTCGACGCGTTCGCGTTGCCGCTGGTGGGCGACTACCAGCGCTACACGGCGGCCAGCGCGATCGCCGAGACCGCCGACCGGCTCACCGTCGAGGAGGGCGAGCCGGCGATGCGGCTGTACCTGCTGGTCGTGGGGGCGTTGCGGGCGCTCGCCGACGGTCAGCGGGACGCCTCGCTGGTGCTGGACGCGTTCCTGCTGCGGGCGATGGCGTTCGCGGGCTGGGCGCCGGCGATCACCGAGTGCGCGCGGTGTGGCCTGCCCGGCCCGCACACCGCGTTCAACGTGCAGGCGGGCGGCCTGCTGTGCGGCAACTGCCGGGTGCCGGGGTCGGTGCATCCGGCGCCCGAGGTGCTGGTGCTGCTGGAGTCGCTCCTGCACGGCGACTGGGACGTCGCGGAGGCCTCGGTCGCCGGGACCAGGCGGGACGCCAGCGGCATCGTGGCCGCTCACCTGCAGTGGCACCTGGAGCGGCAGCTGAAGTCGTTGCCGCTCGTCGAGAGGCGTGCCAGGGAGCTCCAGCCGGGCAAGTAGGGTCGGAAGCCGCAACCCGAGGCAGTGGGAGGATCAGGTGCGGCTCAAGGCACGTGCGGCGCGTTCGGCGGCAGTGGAACTGCGGGCCCCGGACCCGCACCCGTCCGGCGCGAAGCCGCCGGCGATCCCCGCCGAGCTGGTGCCGAACCACGTCGCACTGGTCATGGACGGCAACGGCCGCTGGGCCAACCAGCGCGGCCTGCCGCGAATCGAGGGGCACAAGCGCGGCGAGGCCGTGATGATCGACGTCGCCAGCGGGGCCGTCGAACTGGGCGTCAAGTGGCTGTCGGTGTACGCGTTCTCGACGGAGAACTGGAAGCGAAGTCCCGACGAGGTGCGGTTCCTGATGGGCTTCAACCGGGACACCATCCGCCGCCAGGTCGACTACCTGGGCTCGATCGGCGTCCGGATCCGGTGGGCCGGGCGCGCGCCGCGGCTGTGGCGCAGCGTCATCAAGGAGCTGCAGGCGGCCGAGGAGAAGACCAAGCACAACACGTTGCTGAACATGACGATGTGCGTGAACTACGGCGGGCGCGCGGAGATCGCCGACGCGGCCCGCCAGGTGGCGCGGCTGGCCGCCGAGGGCAAGATCAACCCGGACAAGGTGGACGAGCGGATGCTCGCGAAGTACATGTACCAGCCGGAGATGCCGGACGTGGACCTGTTCCTGCGGCCCTCCGGCGAGCTGCGGACGTCGAACTTCATGCTCTGGCAGTCGGCCTACGCCGAGTTCGTGTTCCAGGACACGCTGTTCCCGGACTTCGACCGGCGCCAGCTGTGGGCGGCGTGCGAGGAGTACGCGCGCCGGGACCGCCGGTTCGGCGCCGCGGTGGACGCGGCGAAGGGGGCGTCGTGAACACGGAGGCGGCGGACACCGCGGAGCTGCTCAGCCGGGCCCGGGAGGCGCTGGAGACGTACCTGGAGGTCCACGTCGACGACGACGGCGCGTTGACGTTTTCGCACAATGGCGTGCCCTGCGTGATCCAGTCGACGCAGCTCGCCGAGGGCCTCACGGTGCTCAGCCTGACCTGCGTGGTCGGCTGGGACCTGCCCGACGACCCGGCCTTCGCGGCGAAGGCGGCCGAACGCGCCGGGCAGGGCCTGTTCGGCACGCTGGGGGTGCAGCACGCGGAGCGTGGGCTGGACCTGACGCTGCGGTACGCGTTCCCCGCGCAGGGGCTGGAGATCTCCGCACTGGGAACCCTGCTGATGCTGGTGGTCTCGACGGCTTCGCAGCTGCGCGCCGAGCTGACGTAGGCCCCGGCTGCGCGGTTGAGTGGTTGCGCGGCTCGGGCGGCTCGGGGTTGGGACATGAGGCTGCGGGAACGCCGGGCGGCGAGAAGGCCGGACCGTGGGACCGCCGGGCGCGGGAACACCGGGCGGCAGGACCACCGGGCGCGGGAACACCCGGCGGCAGGACCACCGGGCGCGGGAACACCCGGCGGCAGGACCACCGGGCGCGGGAACACCCGGCGGCAGGACCGCCGGGTGCGGGAACACCGGGCGGCGGGAAGGCCCGACCGTGGGACCGCCGGGTGGCCGGCCGCCCGGGGTTGGCACGCGGATGGCGCGAACGCAGGGTGGGGGAAGCGCGGTCGGGGTTCGGGCAGTGGAGCGTCGCAGCCTGGGGCTGCGGCATTAGCACCGCAGGGTGGATCCCGGACCGGTGAAAGGGCTGGCTGGGCTGCGCTACTGCACACCGCCCCCGCTCACCACCCGCGACTCACCAACCACCCACCTCCCTCCGCCCCACCCCCACCTCACCAACCCGCCACTCGCACCCGCACGACTGGCCACTTCAAGCGCCTCAGCGCACGAGATGACCCACTCGTCGACCCAACCGAGGCATCCTGTCGCCGGTGCCTGGCAGTATCGGCCCGGTGAGCGAAGTACTGGACCGGACCGAGCCCGAGGGCAAGCGGCGTCGCGGGCGGATCACCTCCATCGAGGTGCTCTGCGCCCTCCTCGTCGTCGCCGTGCTCGGGCAGGGCTGGCTGCGTGACGTGCTCGACGTGCCCGCCCTGCGGACCGGCTCCACGGTGTTCGTCGCGGTGTGCGTGCAGGCCCTGCCGTTCCTCGTGCTCGGCGTGCTGATCAGCGGGGCAATCGCGGCGTTCGTGCCTGCCCGCGTCCTGCGGCGGGTCATCCCGCGCAACCAGGCGGGCGCCGTGGGCGTCGCGGGGCTCGCCGGGGTCGCCCTGCCCGGCTGCGAGTGCGCGTCCGTCCCGGTGGCGCGCCGCCTCATCGGGCAGGGTGTGGCACCTGCCGCCGCGCTCACCTTCCTGCTCGCCGCGCCGGCCGTGAACCCCGTCGTGCTCGTCGCCACCGCGGTCGCCTTCCCGGGGCAGCCCGAGATGGTGCTCGCCCGGTTCCTCGCCTCCTTCGCGACCGCCGTCGTGATGGGCCTGCTCTGGGCGAAGTGGGGCAAGCTCGACTGGATCGTCCAGCGCGCCCTCGAGCGCCTGCCCGAGGGCGGCAACCGGTGGCGCATCTTCACCGAGACCGCCCGCGCCGACCTGGTCGAGTCGGCCGGGTTCCTGGTGCTCGGCGCCCTCATCGCCGCCGCCATGAACGTCCTCGTGCCCGCGGCGTGGTTCGAGGTCCTGAGCAACCAGATCGTGCTGGGCGTGCTCGTCATGGCCGTCCTCGCGGTGGTGCTCGCCCTGTGCAGCGAGGCCGACGCGTTCGTGGCCGCCTCGCTCACCGCGCTGCCGCTGCTGCCGCGGCTGGTGTTCCTGGTGGTCGGCCCGGCCATCGACGTGAAGCTGTTCGCCCTGCAGGCAGGCACCTTCGGGCGGTCTTTCGCGGTACGGTTCGCCCCGGTGACGTTCGTCGTGGCGACCGCCTGCGCGGTGATCGTCGGGGTCCTCGTCCTGGGAGGTGCGAGATGATCCAGCAACAGCCGCGGACCGGCCTCGCCGTCGCGTCGGCCGCGCTCGGCGCCGTCGGGATCGTGATGGCCATGTCGGTGTGGGTCACGTGGGCGTTCGTCCGGCCGCGGGCCGGGGACGCGCTGCCCTCGCCGCTGGCCGTGGTGCTCACGTTGGTGCTCGGCGCGCTGTGGGTCCTGATCCTGGTGCTGGCGGTGCTGGCCGTCCTGTTCGGCGTCCTGGGCCGCGACGCCGCGGGCGGGCTGGCGCGCGCCGGGATCGTGTTCGGGTCGCTCGCCGCGTTGCTCGCGCTGGCCGGCGCCGTCGCGTTCGTGGTGTCCGCGGCCGACTGGCTGACCGTCGTCCCGACACGGTAGGGGAGGAACCAGGTGCGTCGCGAAACGCAGAACATCCTGCTCGTGCTGCTCGGCGGGGCGCTGTTGAAGATCGGCGTCAACGGCGATTACCTGCGCTACGTCAAGCCCGCCCAGCAGCCGTGGGTGGTCGCCGGGGGAGCGGTCATCCTGCTGCTCGGCGCGGTCGCGATCGTGCGGGACGTGCTGGCCGCGCGCCAGGCCAGGACGGTCACCGCGGGCCACGACCACCACCACCCGGCGCGGTCGGCGTGGCTGCTGGTCGTCCCGGTGCTGGCGGTGTTCCTCGTCGCGCCGCCCGCCCTCGGTTCCGACTCGGTCATCCGCACCTCGGCGGGCGCGCCCCGCTCGGCCGTCGCCCAGGACGCCGCCGCCTTCCCACCGCTTCCGGCCGGCGACGTGGTGCCGCTGACCCTCACCGAGTTCGTGACGCGAGCCGGCTGGGATTCCCGCGGCTCCCTCAACGGCCGGACGGTCCGGCTGAGCGGTTTCGTCGTGCACGGCAAGGAAGGCGTGCTGCTGGCGCGAATGGTGATCCGGTGCTGCGCGGCCGACGCGGCGCCGATGACGGTCCGCCTGACCAGCCCCCAGGCGGCCCGCTACCCCGACGACACGTGGCTGGAGGTGACCGGGCAGGTGGTCCCCGGCACGGCCGTCGCCGCGAACGGCTACACGCCGGACGTCACGGTCACCGCACTCCAGCCGATCCCCGCACCCCAGGACGCCTATGAGTACTAGACGAGTGACGCCGAGCTCGATCAGTGGCCGCAGGCGACCAGGGATCGGGCGGCAGGCCGGTGCAGACCAGGTGCATCGATCTCGGCCCGCCGTCACCGTCTCCCCACACCGCCCAGACCGCGGACCTAGCTGTAGTGCCCAGTGAGGTTGTCGACGCGCGTGATGGGTGGTTGGCCGTTGAGGGCGGTGTGGGTGCGGTGGTGGTTGTAGTGGTGGAGGAAGTCGGGTAGTGCGTTGGCTCGTTGTTCTGAGTTGGTGAAGGGTTGGGCGTAGGCCCATTCTTCGGCGAGGGTGCGGTTGAAGCGTTCGGCTTTGCCGTTGGTTTGGGGTCGGTAGGCGCGGGTGAAGCGATGGCTGGCCCCGATGTCGGCCAGCGCGGTGCGGAAGGCGAGCGAGCGCCGGTAAGCCAGGGCGTTGTCAGTCATGACCCGCTCAATGGCGGGGATGCCGTGGGCGGCGAAGGCCTGTGCGGCGCGGCGGAGGAAGGCGGCGCAGGTGGTGGCGGTTTCGTCGGGGTGGATCTCGGCATAGGCCAGCCGGGAGTGATCGTCGACGGCGCAGTGCACGAACTCAAACCCGACCCGGGGTGCGCGGCGGGCGGCCTTGTGCTGATCACTGCCGCGACCGTGAGCCCACCATCCGCCACCTTCGCGGAGCCGTCCGAGTTTTTTCACATCGACATGCACCAGCTCGCCCGGCCGGTCCCGCTCATAATGGCGGATCGGCTCGCCGGTGGGCCGGTCCAGCCAGGCCAGCTTGGGCATGCCGCGCCGCACCAGGATGCGGTGCACCGTCGAGGCAACCATGCCGAGGATTCCCGCGATCCGCGCGGGACCGAGCCGGCGGTCCTGCCGCAGCCGCAGGACCTCCTGCTCCACCTCGGCAGAAACCCGAGTGGGCGAGGTGTGCGGCCGGCTGGTCCGATCGGCCAGCCCGGCCTGGCCCTCCTCGCGGAACCGGCGCACCCACTTATGCCCGGTCGCCCGCGACACCCCCATCTCCGCCGCCACATGCGCCACCGGCCGCCCCGCCGCGACACGCTCGACCAGCAACCGCCGCCCATACTCCGTCAACCGGGCATTACGGTGAGACACGAAGACCTCCGTTCGTGCGGGAAAGGCGTCAAGCACCTTCACCCCACACGGAGGTCTTCACCTTGATCAACCCGACACACCGACCACACCGTCAACAACGTCCATGATCCCTACACCTAGCGTCTAGCCCAGGTCGGGCGGCTCGCCGCCGGTGTGCGCGAACAGCTTGTTCACGATCTTCCAGTTGCCGCCGATGCGCGCCAGCGACAGGTAGTCGAGGAAGGAGACCGTTCCCCAGTAACCTTCCTCGGCCACGGTCACGAACGCCGCGTCGCCGGTCTGCTGCACCGAGAGGATCCGCGAACGGTAGTGCCCGGTGTCCGCCGGTGCGCTCGCGACCATCTCGGCCAGCTCCGAGACCGGAACGTCGTAGCGTTCGCCACCCAAGGAGCCGAACATGCGGGCATCCTCGTGGAAGGACTCCCGCACCTTGTCGGCGTTACCCGTCGCCTCACCGTTCAGGCACAGCTGGACGGCCCGGCAGATCGCGTCGTAGTCGTCGACCGTCGTCGCGGTGGTTTCGCTGATTGCCTGAGCCATGCGTCGTCCTCCTCACCGGAGTCATCAGGAGGCGCAAAGAAAAAACGCTACGCCTCGACGGGCCCGGCACCAGGCCGTCCCCCGGCGGTGTGGCCGGGACCTAACTCCCCAGGCGCTTGGCGCAGTCGGTGCAGGTGCCCACGATCTCGACGGTGTGCCGGATGTCCGAGAAGCCGTTGCCGGAGGCGACCTTCTCCGCCCAGCGCTCCACCGCCGGGCCCTCCACCTCCACCGTGAAGCCGCAGTGGCGGCACACCAGGTGATGGTGGTGGTGCGTCGAGCAGCGGCGGTAGATCGCCTCGCCCGACTCGGTCCGCAGGACGTCGACCTCGCCGGCCTCGGACAGCGACTGCAGCGTCCGGTAGACCGTGGTCAGCCCGATGCCGTCACCACGTTTGCGCAGCTCGTCGTGCAGTTCCTGCGCCGACCGGAAGTCGTCGACCTCCGACAGCAGGTCGACCACGGCCGCGCGCTGCTTCGTCGACCGGCGGCCGGGCACCGGGGCCCGGCGAACGTCGCTACTCGTCATGAACCCTCCTGGACGTGGGCCACCGCGTCCATCACGATGTGCGCAAGATGATCGTCCACGAGCCGGTAGACCACCTCACGGCCCCGGCGCTCACCCCGCACCACCCCGGCCGCCTTCAGCACCCGCAGGTGCTGGCTGATCAACGGCTGCGCCACGTCGAGCGCGTCCACCAGCTCGTGCACGCACCGGTCGGCGTCCCGCAGCTGCAGCACGATCGCGATCCGCACCGGAGCCGACAGCGCCCGCAACAGCTCGCCCGCCTCGGACAACGTCGCCGCGGGCTGGGGCGGCGTGCGTGGCTTCAGCTCGTCGCCGGCGTGGACCTGGTCGGCGTCGTCGGGCAACCCGGGCAGCGCGGCGTCCGGACGAGCCATCGGCATAGCCATCTCCAGCCTCGAGTCGGTCGGTGTCACACCATCCTAGTGGCCAGCCGGTAGTGGTTGCCGTTATCGCCTCCCCGGGGCCCATGTCAAGCCCCGCGCCGGGCCGCGACGACGGCCGGATACGCTGGACGGAACCGATAACCGTCCCCGCATCTGATGGAGAGCGTGGAGTGCCCGCCAACATTGAGACCGTCGTCAGCCTGTGCAAGCGTCGTGGCTTCGTCTTCCCGAGCGGGGAGATCTACGGCGGAACCCGGTCGGCGTGGGACTACGGACCGCTCGGCGTCGAGCTCAAGGAGAACATCAAGCGCCAGTGGTGGCGCACGATGGTCCAGAGCCGTGACGACGTCGTCGGCCTCGACTCCTCCGTGATCCTGCCCCGCCAGGTGTGGGTGGCCTCCGGTCACGTCAACGCCTTCAACGACCCGCTGGTCGAGTGCACCGTCTGCCACCGCCGCTACCGCTCGGACCAGCTGGCCGAGGACTACAGCGCGCGCACCGGCAAGGAGATCTCCGAGGACGACCTGTCCGACGTCCCGTGCCCGAACTGCGGCACCCGCGGCCAGTACACGCCGCCGCGCGAGTTCAACATGATGCTCAAGACCCACCTGGGCCCGGTCGAGTCGGAGGAGGGCCTGGCCTACCTCCGCCCGGAGACCGCGCAGGGCATCTTCGTGAACTTCCTCAACGTGCTGACCACGTCGCGGAAGAAGCCGCCGTTCGGAATCGGCCAGATCGGCAAGTCCTTCCGCAACGAGATCACCCCCGGCAACTTCATCTTCCGCACCCGCGAGTTCGAGCAGATGGAGATGGAGTTCTTCGTCGAGCCGGGCGAGGACGAGCGCTGGCACCAGTACTGGATCGACCTGCGCACCGAGTGGTACACCGACCTCGGCATCAACCGCGACAACCTGCGGCACTACGAGCACCCGAAGGAGAAGCTGTCGCACTACTCGAAGCGCACCGTCGACATCGAGTACCGCTTCGGCTTCTCCGCCGGCCAGGAGTGGGGTGAGCTGGAGGGCATCGCGAACCGCACCGACTTCGACCTCACCACGCACTCCAACCACTCCGGGGTCGACCTGGCCTACTTCGACCAGGCCACGAAGGAGCGCTACCGGCCGTTCGTCATCGAGCCGGCAGCCGGTGTCGGCCGCCCGATGATGGCGTTCCTGCTGGACGCCTACCACGAGGACGAGGTGCCCAACGCCAAGGGCGGTGTCGACAAGCGGACCGTGCTCAAGCTCGACCCGCGGCTCGCGCCGTTCAAGGTCGCGGTGCTGCCGCTGTCCCGCAACGCCGATCTGACGCCGAAGGCGAAGGACCTGGCCGCCGCGCTGCGCCGCAACTGGAACGTCGACTTCGACGACGCCGGCTCCATCGGCAAGCGCTACCGCCGCCAGGAGGAGGTCGGCACCCCGTTCTGCGTCACCGTCGACTTCGACACCCTGGAGGACCAGGCCGTGACGGTGCGGGAGCGGGACAGCATGCAGCAGGAGCGCGTGGCGATCGACAAGGTCGAGGCCTACCTCGCCGCCCGCCTCCCCGGCTGCTGACGGAAAACCCCGGAAAAGCCCTGGTCGCCTCGGTGACCAGGGCTTTTTCATGTCGGCGTCGTCAGATCCGCTTGTAGAAGAACGTCGTCGGTTTCAACGCGCCCGCCGGGTCGGCGGCGTAGTCCGGCACCGTGCCCGCCTCGGTCCAGCCCGCCGCGGCGTACACGCGCGCGGCCGGGCTACCCGTCTCGGTGTCCAGCACCAGCAGCGTGATCCCGGCCGCGCGGGCGCCCCGTTCGGCCTCCGCCAGCAGCGCCCGGCCCAGCCCGCGGCCCCGCGCGTCCCGGTGCACCAGCAGCTTCGCCAGCTCACCGCGGTGCGGCGCGTTGGGCAGCTGCGCCGGCCGGACCTGCACCGTGCCGACCAGCCGTGGGCCGTCCCAGGCCGCCCAGATCAGGACGCGACCCTCGGCCACGTCGCCGGCGAGCCCCTTCCACCAAGCCCCGGCCGACGCGGGGTCGAGCGGGGCCAGAAACCCGACGGACGCGCCGCCGTTCGTGCAGTCCGCGAGCACCTCGCGCAGGGCGGGCACGGCGGCGGCGAAGTCCGCGGTGGACAGTCGCGTGATCACGGCATCACCAGGACCAGCAGGTAGCGGGCCGGTTCCGGGCCGGTACACACGAACCGCGTCGGTCCCCACAGCCGGAACCGCAGGCAGTCGCCGGGTTCGAGCACATGGGTCTCGCCGTCGGCCGTCAGCTCCAGGCGCCCGTCGAGCAGCCACAGGTGCTGCTCCAGGCCCGGCACGGACGGCGCGTCGTACCGGATGTCGGCGCCGGGCCGCAGCGTGCCCTCGACGACCTCCGCCCGCAGCGCCGGGTGCGGCGGCGACACCGACCGCCGCACGAACCCGCTGTCCTCGTCGGTCCACACGCTCTGCGCGGATGCCCGCACCACCTGCGCGCCCTCGGCCTCGACCTCGGTGAGCAGGCGCGACATCGGGCGCTCGTAGACGGTGCACAACTTGCCCAGCAGGGACGCGGTCGGGCTGATTTCGCCGCGTTCCACGCGGGACAGCGTCGAGCGGCTGATCCCCGAGCGGTCGGCGAGGTCGTCGAGCGACCAGCCGCGTTCGGCCCGCAACTCCGCCAGGCGCGCGGCCAGGCGGTCTTCCATGGTTCTCACATCAGAGACTGTATCCCAAATTTGAGAGGAGAGTACTTTGACGTGGTCGCCAGTGACGAGGGGGCGTGGGTGGCAAGCGACGAGCCTCGGCCGGGCCTGGTGCCGGGCCCCAGCCGCAGGGCGGGGACTCTGTTCGCCGCGCTCTACGGTGAGCTGACGCCGCGCCCGGACGGGGTTCCGGTCACCGATCGCGACCCCTACATCCAGTTCCACGACCGGGCGCAGGCGATGGGCTGGCTCGACAACCTGTGGGGCATGAACGACGCCGGCCGCGAGCATCCGCTTGCCGCGCCGGGATCTGCGCTGGTCACCTGGTTCCAGGTGGGAATCGAATCCGTGCCCGGCGACCGGCCCTTACCGGTGCAGCCGTTCCTCCGGTGCGCCGGAGACGTCACGACGCGACTCGGCGAGCTGCGGCTCGATGCGGCACAAGTGCTGCTGCCCGCGAACAGCCTGGACACGTCGGCCCGCGCCGGGCACGCCCGGGCGCCATCGCTGTCCACCGCGGCCTGGTTCGACGACGTGCGGGCAGCGACACCGGTGCTCGTCACCGTGGACAGCGGTCAGAATCCCGTGGTTCCGGTTGTGGCGCAACGGATGCACCGGTGGCTGGGCAGCCTGCCCCAGAACGTCTTCCGGTGCGAGTCCCTGGTCGAGCGGGAACCCGTGCCACCGCCGTTGCCCGACTCGTTCTGGCACGGGCCGCCCCGGCACCGCGTGACGTTCCAGGGGACGCTGGCCGAGTGGTCACTGGACGCGATCGGCTGGCTCGGCGGCTTCCTCGCCGACCTGGCCGCACGGGAGGGCGCGGCTGTTCCCTTGCTGCTCACCGTGAGCGGCGCGACGGCGATCGGACCCTGACACTTGTCACGGCCGGATCATGACGCTCGGCCTGCGAAGCGGGGCCGTGGCGGCGGCACGCTGAGCACATGGACGGAACACAGACCCTGACCCGGGCCGCGGTGCGGCTGACGGGCCTGCGCAAACACTACGGCGAGGTGCGCGCCGTGGACGGTGTCGACCTCACCATCGCGCCCGGCGAGGTCGTCGCGCTGCTCGGCCCGAACGGCGCGGGCAAGTCGACGACCGTCGACATGCTGCTCGGCCTGACCACGCCCGACGCAGGCGAGGTCGCGATCTTCGGCACGACCCCCGCCGAGGCGGTGGCGCGCGGCGCGATCGGCGCCATGCTGCAGGGCGCCGCGCTGCTGGAGGACGCCACCGTCGGCGAGATGGTCGGCATGATCGCGTCGCTGCACCGCAAGCCGATGCCCGTCGCCGAGGCCCTGCGCCGCGCGGGCATCGAGGACCTGGCCAACCGGCGCGGCACCAAGCTCTCCGGCGGTCAGAAGCAGCGCGTGCGGTTCGCCGTCGCCCTGGTCAGCGACCCGGACCTGCTGGTGCTCGACGAGCCGACCGCCGCGATGGACGTCGGCAGCCGCCGCGAGTTCTGGAAATCCATGCACGCCTACACGAACACCGGCCGCACCGTGTTGTTCGCGACGCACTACCTCGAGGAGGCCGAGGAGTTCGCCGACCGGGTCGTGCTCATGCGCGGCGGGCGGATCGTCGCCGACGGCTCGGTCGCCGAGGTCCGCGCGCTGGCGAGCGGGCGGACGCTGCGGGCCGCCGTGCCGGAGGCCACCCCGGCGGCGGTCGCGGAACTGCCCGGCGTCACCGAGTACGAGGTGCGCGGCGGTCGGATCGCGGTGTCCACTTCGGACTCCGACGCCACCCTGCGGGCGCTGCTCGAACGCTTCCCCGGCGCGCACGACGTCGAGATCACCGCGATCGGGCTGGAAGGCGCTTTCCTGACGCTCACCGCCGACGAGGAGAACCACCGATGAGCCTGAAGTTCCTGACCCTGGAGATCCGCCGCGTGCTGCGCGCCCCGCGGTTCCTCATCTTCACCGTGGCGTTCCCCGTCCTGATGTTCCTGCTCTACGTCGGCATCTTCGCGCGCGGCGACCAGGACGCCGTCGCGCCGCTCATGGTCGGCATGACCTCGTTCGGCGCCATGTCGGCGGCGTTGTTCGTCGGCACCCGGGTGGCGGTCGAGCGCAAGGCCGGCTGGCAACGGCAGCTTCGGCTCACCCCGCTGTCCGGTGCCGGTTACCTGAGCGCGAAGGCCGCGACCGGCTTGACGCTCGCGCTCGCGCCGGTGGTCCTCGTACCGCTGGTCGGCGCGCTGACGCAGGGCGTGTCCCTCGGGGCGGGCAGCTGGCTGCGGGTCACCCTGGGGGTGTGGCTCGCCGCGATCCCGTTCGCGCTGATCGGGCTGCTCATCGGCCAGGTCGGCACGGCCGACTCGGTCCAGCCGATCACGCAGCTGGTCATGCTGCCGATGGCCCTGCTCGGCGGCATCTTCATCCCGGTCGAGGCGATGCCGCACTGGCTGCTGCAGATCTCGCACGTGCTGCCCAGCTACTGGATGGCGCAGGTCGGGCGCGGCGCGGTGACCACCGACCTGAGCACGAGCCTCGGGCAGGACGTGCTGTGGCTGGCCGTGTGGACCGCGGCGGTCGGGGTCGCGGTGGTCCGGCGTTACCGTAAGGACTCCGCGCGGGTGTGATGGGGAGAAGCACGGTGGCCGAGGACAGGACGCAGTGGTGGAACGAGCACGCCGCGGGACGGCCCCGCCCGCGGTTCGCGCGCCGCTGGCCGGTCGTCGGGGCCATCTTCTACCTGGCCAGCGCCGTGCCGGTCGGCCAGCGACTCGACCCGCTGCTCGTCGTGCTGCTCGTCGCCTACGGCTTGTGCTACGTGACCTTCCCGTACTTCCTGCTGTCGCACCGGCGGATGCGGGTCCGGCTGCCGTTCGCGGTGCTGATGCTCGTGCTCGGGTGGGCGGTGCTGCTCCAGGGCGCCAGCATCTACATGCTCCTCTACGCCACGCTGGCGATCGCGATGAGCATGCCGGCGGGGTGGGTGCTGGTGTTCGACGGCGCCGCGGTCGCCGGGTGCGGGCTGCTGCTGCTCGTCCACAACGACGTGCGCGGCACGCCGTCGGACATCGGCACGGTCGTCGGCATCACCACGACGATGTTCTTCATGGGACGGCTGGCTCAGACCGTGCGGCGGCTCAGGCGGGCCAACGAAGAGATCGCCGCGCTCGCGGTGAGCGCGGAGCGGGAACGGCTGGCGCGGGATCTGCACGACATCCTCGGCCACAGCCTCACGACCATCGCGGTCAAGGCCGGTCTCGCCCGGCGGCTGATCGAGACCGCGTCCGACGAGGAGCGCGCGGTCACCGAGATCCGCGAGGTCGAGGCGCTGGCACGCAGCGCGCTGACCGACGTGCGCGCGACGGTGTCGGAGTACCGCGAGGTGTCGCTGTCCGCCGAGCTGGTGGGCGCGCGGGCGGCGCTGCGGGCCGCGGAGATCGACGCGGAACTGCCGAGCGCGGTCGACAACGTGCGGCCGGAGCTGCAGAGCGCCTTCGGGTACGTGCTGCGCGAGGCGGTGACGAACGTGCTGCGGCACTCCGGCGCCAGCCGGGTGAAGGTGCGGCTGGGACGGAACTGGCTGGAGATCTCCGACAACGGCCGCGGCACCGAACCGGCCGCGGCGGGCAACGGGTTGCGCGGGTTGACGGAACGGCTGGCCCAGCTGGGTGGCACGCTGCAGGTCCGGGCACGGCCCGGGGAGGGGTTCCAGCTGCGGGCCGAGGTGCCCGCGGCGAAGCCGGTGGAGGTTTCGTGATCCGGGTGCTGCTGGCCGACGACCAGGCGATGGTGCGGGGCGCGCTGGCGACCGTGCTCGGGCTGGAGCCGGACATCGAGGTCGTCGGCCAGGTCGGGTCCGGCGACGAGGTGCTCGCCGCGGCGAAGGAGACCGCGCCGGACGTGGCGCTGCTCGACGTCCAGATGCCCGGCACGGACGGCCTGACCGCGGCCGCCGAGCTGCACGCGGCGCTGCCGTCGTGCCGGATCATCGTGTGCACCACGTTCGGCAGGCCCGGTTACCTGGCGCGGGCGATGGCCGCGGGGGCGGCCGGGTTCGTGGTGAAGGACTCGCCGCCGGAACAGCTCGTCGACGCGGTCCGGCGGGTCCACAACGGACTGCGCGTGGTCGACCCGGCGCTGGCCGCGGAATCGCTGGCGACGGGGGCGAGCCCGCTCACCCCGCGCGAGCACGAGGTGCTGCGCGCGGCCAGCGACGGCGGCACGGTGTCGGACGTCGCGCGGCGGCTGCACCTGTCCGAGGGGACCGTGCGCAACCACCTGTCCGCCGCGATCGGCAAGACCGGCGCCCGCACCAGGGCCGAGGCCGTCCGGTTGGCGGAGGAGCGCGGCTGGCTGTGAGGACCCGTCTGGGAGGATGACCGGGATGGGTGAGCGGGTGAGCTGGGTGCGCCGGGCCGTGCTGGGCACGGTGCTGGTGTTGCTGATGGTGGTCGGTGGGACGGCGTTCCGGGTGTGGCAGGTGGCGCGCGAGGACGACCGCACGCACGCCGACGCGATCGTGGTGCTCGGCGCGGCGCAGTACAACGGGAAGCCGTCGCCGATCTTCCAGGCGCGGCTGCGGCACGCGATGGACCTGTACGAGGAGGGGGTCGCCGACCGGATCGTCACCGCGGGCGGCAACCGGGCCGGTGACGCCTACACGGAGGCCTCGGCGGGGGCGAACTGGCTGGTCGAGCAGGGCGTCCCCCGCGAGGCGACGCTGGCGGTGGGCGAGGGCAGCGACACGCTGGGCAGCCTGCGCGCGGTGGCCGGTGCGTTCGGCGAGCGGGGCTGGCGGACCGCGGTGCTGGTGAGCGACCCGTGGCACTCCCTGCGGGCGCGCACGATGGCCAACGACGCCGGTCTGGAAACCTGGACCTCGCCGACGCACCGCGGGCCGATCGTGCAGACGCGGGAGACGCAGTTCGCCTACATCTACCGCGAGACGGGCGCGCTGCTGTTCTACCGGTTGACCAAGACGCCGGCCGACAACATCGGCGGTACTGGGCTGGGCTGAGGTCCGCGCCCGGCGGTCGCACCGGCTCCGGTCGGCTCCAGGGCTGCCTTGATCCTGTTCTCCCGAAGAGCCCGCAGGCGGGCGCGGCGTCCGCGAGTCCCGTTCCGGCTCATGTTCCAGTCGCCCCCGCACGAGTGGGCATCTCGTGTGTCCTGGTCAGAACCCTGCCCGCGCACCCCGGAAATGTCGGTGGGTGCCCGTAGAGTTGCGGGGTGTACAGCGAGCACGATCAACAGCGGTGGCTCGACGAAGCGCCGAAGCGGGCGGCGCTTCCCGGGTCGCGGCCGGACGGCCGGAGTGCCTTCGCGCGGGACCGGGCCCGCGTGCTGCACTCCGCGGCGCTGCGCCGGCTGGCCGGCAAGACCCAGGTGGTCGGGCCGGGGGAGGGCGCCGAGGTCAGCGGCGTGCCCCGCACGCGGTTGACGCACTCGCTGGAGGTCGCGCAGATCGGGCGCGGCATCGCCGAGGAGCTGGGGGCCGATCCGGACCTGGTGGACACGGCGGGGCTGGCGCACGACATCGGGCACCCGCCGTTCGGGCACAACGGCGAACGGGCGCTCGACGAGGTGGCGCAGTCGTGCGGCGGCTTCGAGGCCAACGCGCAGACGCTGCGCATCCTCACCCGGCTGGAGCCGAAGGTCGACTCGGCTGGGCTGAACCTGACGCGTGCGTGCCTGGACGCGTCCACGAAGTACCCGTGGCCACGGCGGGCGGGCACGGCGAAGTTCGGGGTGTACGCCGACGACCGGGAGGTGTTCGACTGGATGCGGGCGGGCGCGCCGGAGGGCCGCACCTGCCTGGAGGCGCAGATCATGGACTGGGCCGACGACGTGGCGTACTCGGTGCACGACGTCGAGGACGGCGTGCTGTCGGGACGGTTGTCGCTGTCGGTGCTGGCCGACCCGGGGGAGCGGGCGGCCGTGGCGGAGCTGGCGGCCAAGCACTTCTCGCGGTTGTCGGTGTCCGCGCTGGAGGGCGCGGCGCGGGACCTGCTGGACCTGCCCGTGGTGGCGGAGCTGGCGCGCCCCGGGGTCGACTCGACGCCGCACGGGCAGATCGCGCTGAAGCGGATGACGAGCGAGCTGGTCGGCCGGTTCGCGTCCGCCGCGGTCACCGGAACGCGCGCCGAGTACGGCGACGGCCCCCTCACCCGCTACGCCGCGAGCCTGGTGATGCCGGAACGCGTGGCGGCCGAGGTGGCGCTGCTGAAGGCGCTCGCGCTGCGCTACGTGATGAGCGACCCCCGGCGGCTCGCCATGCAGGCCGGCCAGCGCGAACTGCTGGCCGAGCTGGTGACGGTCCTGGCCGAGCGCGCGCCGGAGCCCCTGGAGACCGCGTTCCACCCAGCGTGGCACGCGGCGCCGGACGACCCCGCGAGGCTCCGCGTGGTCATCGACCAGGTCGCCTCCCTGACGGACGCGCAGGCGCACACCTGGCACCGCTGGCACACCGGACGCCACTGATGCCCACCCACGAGGCGCGACTGCGCGCAGTCGCGCGCCGGACACTGCCGCCACCCATCGCCGAACGCTGGACCTCGTTGATCCGGCCTGCCGTACGCCTCCGCCCGGCACAGCGGGGTGACCAGGTGGTCCGCCCTGCCGTCTGCGGGGAAGGCGAGGTCGATCGGCTCGTAGAGCAGTTTCGCGCAGTCGACGGACGCGACGAAGCTCAACGAGCCTTCGCCGGCCCACGCCGGCCACTCGAAGTGGTCGGCGCGGTGGGACAGCCGCCGAGCCGCTGTTGTACTGCCACTTCGCCCCTCCTTCTGTTTCGTCAGCACGTCGGCTCCTTCGAGCCGGGACTTCGGCAAGCGGGACTGGTTCCTTCTTCGACGACCACGCCAACGGCGACACCTTCATGACCGCCCTGGCCGCGACCGTGCCGAGCCCGGCGCACCAGATCGGCGGCTATGCGTTCCCGATCCAGGACGCCGTCGAACTCGACGTCGCCGCGGCGCACCTGCGCGCCGACGTCGTGCGCGACGAGCAGGCGTGGTCGGCGGTGCAGGAGGAGGCCCGCCGCTGGGTCGCGCTCGCCCAGATCGACTCCGACGACGAGACCGGCATGATGTGGGGCGACGCGGGCCGGCTGCACTGGCTGATCCGTCCCGCGGACCTCGCGGCCGGGCGGTTCGACGCGGCGTCGTTCACGTGGCAGTGCGGATGAGTTGTCACCCACCTGCGCCTCCCCGGCCCAGCGCCCCGCACCCGCCCCAGCAGAGCCCCCGGCGCCGCGCTCCGGTCCGGTAGCGTCGGGGTCGTGACCACGCCCGAACGTGACCATCTGCGCTTCAGCCTCGCGGTTCACCGGGTCGTCGCCGGCGCCAGTGGCGACTCGGTGGTCTCGCCGTACTCCATCGCCAGCGCGCTCGGCCTCGCGAGCCAGGCGGCGGACGGCCCCGCCGCCGAGGAGCTGCTCCACCTGCTCACCGGGGGCGACCCGGACATCGCCAAGCAGGCCGACCTCCTCCGCGCCGCCGCCACGCTCGACAACACCACCCGCCAGGAGGACCCGGTCCTCGCCGTCGCCAACACGCTCTGGGCCTGGGACCAGCTGCCGGTCCGCGACACCTTCCTCGCCGACCTCGCGGGCTGGCCGGGCGCGAGCGCGAAGACCGCCCCGTTCGTCAACGACCCCGACCGCGCCCGCCGCGCCATCAACGCAGACGTCGCCGAGACCACCCGCGACCTCATCCCCGAACTGCTGCCCCCGGACTCGGTCGGCGCGGACACCGTCGCCAGCCTCGTCAACGCCCTCTACCTCAAGGCCGCCTGGCAGCACCCGTTCCGCGAGGCCACCACCCGCGACGAGCAGTTCCACAGCCCGGCCGGCCCGCGTCGCGTCCGGATGATGCGCCAGACCGAACGCCTCGGCTACGCGCGCCAGGACGGCTGGCAGGTCGTCGAGCTGCCCGGCGCCGGCGTCACCGCGACCGTCCTGCTGCCAGACGGCGACCTCGCCGCCCAGGAGCCGGACCTCGACGACACCCGGCTGGCCACCCTGCTCGCCGCCCCCAAGCAAGTCCAGGTCGACCTGCGCCTGCCGAAGATCGACCTCGACCGCCCCGCCGACCTCACCGGCGCGCTCAAGCACCTCGGCGTGCGCACCCTGTTCGAGCCCGGCGAAGCCCCGCTCGGCCGCCTCACCCCGGACCCGCGCGCGTTCGTCTCGGCCGTCCAGCACCAGGCGGTCCTCAAGCTCGACGAGCAGGGCCTCGAGGGCGCGGCGGCCACCGCGGTCATGATCCGCACCATGTCCATGGTCACTCCGGTCGACCCGGTCGAGGTGCGCGTCGACCGGCCTTTCCTGCTCCTCGTGCGGCACGCCCGGACGGGTGTGGTCTACTTTTTCGCCCGCGTAGTCGAGCCCTGAGGGTGAAAGAGTGACCGCTTTGCTGCAGGCGCCCGAGACCGTGCCCGAGGTCGGAGAGGAACGGCGCCGGTTCGGCCGCGCCGACGCACTGGTCATCGGCATCTACGTCGTCGCCGCGTTCATCCTCTACGCCGGGTTGTGGGTCAACCTGGGCAGCGGCGGCTACATGTACAACAGCGGCCAGGACCAGAACATGTGGGAGTGGTTCTTCGCGGTCACCGCCCACGCGGTGTTCAACTGGGAGAACCCGCTCGGCACCACCCTGCAGAACTACCCGGACGGCGTGAACCTCATGGCCAACACGGCCATGTTCGGGCTCGGCATCCCGCTGTCGCCGATCACGCAGCTGTTCGGCCCCACCGTGACCTGGGCGATCGCGCTCACCGGCGGCCTGGCAGGCACGTCGATCGCCTGGTACTGGGTGTTCTCGCGGCACCTGGTCACCTCGCGCACGGCCGCCGCGATCGGCGGCGCGTTCTGCGGCTTCGCGCCGGCGATGATCTCGCACGGCAACGCGCACCCGAACTTCGTGGTGCTGTTCCTGATCCCGTTCATCGTGATGCGGCTGATCCGGCTCGCGCAGGGGCACCGGCCCGTGCGCGACGGCATCATCCTCGGCCTGATGCTGGCCTACCAGGTGTTCCTGGGCGAGGAACCGCTGCTGATCATGATGATGGCGTTCGTGTTGTTCGCCGCGGGCTACGCGGTGTCGCGGCCGCGCGAGGCGCTGCGGATGGTCAAGCCCATGGCGGGCGGCCTGACCGTCGCCGCGGTCGTCGCCATCGCCATCGCGATCTTCCCGCTGTGGTGGCAGTTCTTCGGCCCGCAAAGCTACCGCACCCTGGAGCACGGCCCGGTCGGCAACGACACCGCGGCGTTCACCCGGTTCGCGACCGAGTCGATCGCGGGCACCCCCGAGGCCGCCGCCGACGTGTCGATGAACCGCACCGAGGAGAACGCGTTCTTCGGCTGGCCGCTGATCATCCTGATGGTCGTGCTGACCGTGTGGCTGTGGCGCAACGTCGTGGCCCGCGCCATCGCGATCTCGATGTTCCTGATGGCGTGGCTGTCGCTGGGCGTCGAGATGATCGTCAACCACGAGGAGACCGGGATCCCCGGCCCGTGGCGGCTGCTGGCCGAGCTGCCGCTGTTCGACTCGCTGCTCGAATCGCGGCTGGCGATCGGCTGCATCCCGGCCGTCGCGGCGCTGCTCGCGATCGCCACGGACCGCGTGTTCGAGGCGGCGCCGGGCTTCCGCGACCGGAATCTGCCGGTGCGGTTCCTGTGGCTGGGCGCGCTGGCCGCGGTGCTGCTGCCGATCGCGCCGACGCCCTACAAGACCTACATCCGCCCCGAGACCCCGGCCTTCTTCGCCGACGGGGCGTGGCGCCAGTACGTCGGGTCCGGCTCGGTGGTCGTCGTGCCGCTGCCCAACGGCGGCGACGCGCGGGCGCTGCACTGGCAGGTGGAGGCCGACCTGGGCTTCCCGCTCGCCGACGGGTACTTCGTCGGCCCGAGCGGCCCGGACGACAAGCGCGGCCGGTACGGCGCGGTGAACCGCCCGACGGCCGACCTGCTGGCCGAGGTGCGGGACAGCGGCGAGGTGCCGAACGTGACCGTCCAGCAGCGCGCCCAGGCGGTCGAGGACCTGAAGTACTGGAAGGCCGACGCGGTCGTGCTCGCGCCCGTGACCAACGGCAACGCGCTGCACCAGACGGTGGACCAGCTGCTCGGCGGCCAGGCCGTCTACGTGGACGGCGTGTGGGTCTGGGACGTCCGCGCCCTCCGCGGCTAGGAGTCCAGCACCTCACGTGCCAGCCGGTCGAGGTAGCCCGCGAAGCGGCGCCGATCCTCGGCCGGCCAGTGCGCCACCAGCGCCTCGAACACCTGCTCCTGGTGCGCGTGCGACACCGCGAGGAACTCCGCGCCCGCCTCGGTGAGTGACAGCCGCGCGCGGCGGGCGTCCTCGGCGGACGTGTCGCGCCGCAGGTAGCCGTCGCGCACGGCGTCGGCGATCATCCGGCTCGCGACCGAGCGGTCCAGGCCCAGCTGGCGCGCCACGTCGGCGACGGTGACCTCCCCGCGCGGCGCGGCGCTGTGCACGGCTTCCACGACGTACAGGTTCTGCACGGTCGCGGTGCGCGGGGCGGCCTCGTCCAGCCGCTGCGCCACTTCCGGCGCCCAGCGCCGGGACCAGAACCGCACCAGCCGGAACAACGCGCGCCCCGCGGCCATCGAAAACTCCCTCCGTCAGCCGACATCCTTGCATGCGTGCAAAACGCACGCATAATATGTGCGAAATGCACGCAAAGAACCGCGCCTTCGCCGCGCTGCTGCTCGGCATGCTGATGGCCCAGCTCGACACCACCGTCGTCGTCGCGGCGCTGCCCGCCCTGCAGGCCGACCTCGCCGCGGGGACGGCCGTCGCCGGGGTCACCACCGCCTACCTGGTCACGGTCACGTTCGCCACGCTCGTGCTCGGCAGGCTCGGCGACCGCCATGGCCGGCGCGCCGTCTTCACCGGGTCCGTCCTCGTCTTCGCCGCCGCGTCGGCCGCCTGCGCCGTCGCACCGGACATCGCCACGCTCGTCGCCGGGCGAGCCGTCCAGGGCGTCGGCGGCAGCGGGCTCGTCGTCACCGCGATGAGCGCGCTCGGCGAGATGTTCGACCGCGACCAGCTGATCCGCCGCGCCGGGTGGCAGACGGCGGTCTTCGCGCTCGCCTCCGTCGGCGGCCCGCCGCTCGGCGCGCTGCTCGTCGCCGGACCGGGCTGGCGGTGGATCTTCCTGCTCAACCTCCCGCTGTGCCTGATCGCCCTCGCGATCGGTTTCCGCGGCCTGCCGACCGGAACCGGTCGGACCCCGCCGCTGCGACCCGCCGTCCGCGCGATGTTCTCCGATCGCACCACCCGCCGCGCGGTCGTCGTCACCGCGTTGTCCGGGCTCGCGTTGTTCGGGACCTTCACCTACGTCTCCCTGGCCGTCGCGCTGATCGGCGCCACGTCCGCGCTGCTCACCGCGATGACGGCCGGTCAGCTGGTCACCTCGGCGTCCTTCGCGGCGTGGGCGCGCCGGTGGCCGGACCTGCCGGCGTGGGGGCGGCTCGGTTGCGCCAGCGGCGCTGTGGGTCTCGTCCTGCTGGCCCTCGCGCCGCACGCCGGCGTGGCCGTGCTCGTGCCGGGGCTGTTCCTGGCCGGTGCCGCGTTCGGGCTCACCGCGTCGGCGTACACGCTGCTCGTGCAGGCCACCGCGGCGAAGGAAGTGCTGGGCGCGAGCATGGGTGTGCTGGCTTTCGCGCGCCAGGCCGGAGGCGTCGTCGGCACCGCGGGCCTCGGCGCGGTCGCAGTGCTGTGCACCGGCGGTTTCGGCAGCCCGGGGTTGACGATCGCGTTCGCGTGCGCCGCTCTCGCGATGGCCGTGGCGCTCGCCGTCACACCCCGGGAAGCCGTCGACCTGAAGACCTCGAACACGGCGCGGTAGCTCTTGCCGCCGTGGCCGTCCGCGATCGCCCGTGCGGGATCGGAGCCGAGGTACCGGGGCGCCCATGTTCGTCAGCGTTGCCCGGTAGCGCCGGCGGTCGCCGACGATCCGAAGGCCTGTGCCGTCGCCGCGCGGTGACCGGCGCCACCAGCTCGCTGTCACATCTCGCGCGGCCGTCTCGTCCCCTCGGCAGGACCACGAAGGAGGACGACATGCCACGCATCCCCGCGGTGTCCGAAAAGGACGCCGGCCTGCTCACCAAGCTCGTCTACCGCTACGCGCGCAAGCGTTTCGGCGCCGTGCCGGAGCCGTTCGCCGTCGCCGCGCACCGGCCGGCCCTGATGCGCGCCAGCGGGATCCACGAGATGCTCGTCGAGAAGGCGATCAAGCACCTGCCGGTGAACGTGGCCGAGCTCGCCCAGTACCGGACGGCCGTGCGGCTGGGCTGCTCGTGGTGCGTCGACTTCGGCACGATGCTGCAGAAGCACCACGGCCTGGACATCGACCGCCTGAAGAACATCGACGACTACGCCACGTCGGAGCTGTTCACCCGCGCCGAACGCCTCGCCCTCGCCTACGCCGACGCGATGTCCGAGACCCCGGTCGCGGTCACCGACGAGCAGGTCGCCGAGCTGGAGCGCGAGTTCGGCCGGCCCGGGCTGATCGAGCTGACCTACCTGATCGGCCTGGAGAACCAGCGCGCCCGCGTCAACAGCGCACTCGACATCACCGACCAGGGCTTCACGTCGGGGGACGCGTGCCGGGTTCCGCAAGCCGGCTGAGCTTGTCGGGGTTGGCCTGGTCGTAGATCGCGGTGATCAGCCCGTCCCGGACGGTGAACGTCTCCAGGTGCGCGTCCAGCGGCCGGTAGCCGTCGCCGCCCGGGGCGGGCGGCAGGTAGAACCCGAGATCGCCGTTGACCAGCAGCGGACGGCCGCCCGCCAGCGCCTCCGGGCGGTAGAACCGCAGCAGGCCGAGGAAGAAGCGGATGATCTTGTCCGCGCCCACCATGACCTGCACCGTGGTCTTGGCCTTGCCGTCGCTGTCGCCGATGAGCACGACGTCGGGGTGCAGCACCTCGGCCACCGCCCGCACGTCGCCCTTCGCCAATGCCGTCATGAACCGGTCGAGGATCTCCTGCTGCTCGGCCAGTTCCGCGCGCGGCGGCGGCTGCGCGTCGTCCAGCGCACGCCGTCCACGCGACGCGTGCTGCCGCGCCGTCGCCGTGGTGACGCCCAGGATCTCCGCGATCTCGTCGAACGGCACGGCGAACGCGTCGTGCAGCACGAACGCCACCCGCTGCTCGGGCGTGAGCTTGTCGAGCACGATCATCGCCGCCATCCGCACGCCCTCGTCGCGGACGGCGGCCTCCAGCGGGTCGTCCGCGGACGGCGCGCCCAGCGGCGTGACGATCGGCTCCGGCAGCCACTGGCCGACGTACTTCTCCCGCCGCGCGGTCGCCGAGCGCAGCCGGTCCAGGCAGATCCGCCCGACCACCGTGGTCAGCCAGGCCCGCAGCTCGTGGATCTCCGCACGCTTGCGCTCGTCCAGCGCGGCCAGCCGCAGCCACGACTCCTGGACCGCGTCCTCGGCGTCGCTCACCGAGCCGGTCAGCCGGTACGCGACGGCGGTCAGGTGCGCGCGCAGCCCGGCGAACTCCGCGGCGACCCCATCCAGCGTGCTCACACACCCGAGTGTGCCGTACGACCCGGCCCCGCCGGTCACTAGACTGGTCGTCGTGGCAGGCCGGATCCGGGAAAGTGACATCGCGGAGGTGCGCCAGCGCAACCGGATCGACGAGGTCGTGGGCGATTACGTGGCCCTGCGCAACGCCGGCGGGGGAGCGCTGAAGGGGCTGTGCCCGTTCCACGACGAGAAGACCCCGTCGTTCAACGTCCGGCCCACGCACGGCACCTTCCACTGCTTCGGCTGCGGTGAGGGCGGCGACGTCATCAAGTTCCTGATGAAGATCGACCACCTCCCGTTCGTCGAGGCGGTCGAGCGGCTGGCCGACCGCGTCGGGTTCCGGCTCACCTACGAGGGTGGCGGCGGCAGCGTCCAGCGTGACCGCGGCACGCGCAGCCGCATGGTCGAGGCGCACAAGGCCGCCGCCGAGTTCTACGCCGAGCAGCTGCGCACGCCCGAGGCCCAGATCGCCCGCGACTTCCTCGCCGAGCGCGGCTTCGACGAGACCGCGGCCCGCACGTTCACCTGCGGCTACGCACCGGCGGGCTGGGACAAGCTGACGAAGTACCTGCTCAACCGCGGTTTCGAGTTCAGCGAGCTGCTCAAGGCCCAGCTGGTCAAGGAGGGCCGCCAGGGCCCGATCGACCGGTTCCACCGGCGGCTGGTGTGGCCGATCCGCGACCTGTCCGGCGACGTCGTCGGGTTCGGCGCGCGGCGGCTGCACGACGACGACCCGATCCAGGCCAAGTACCTCAACACCAGCGAGAGCCCGATCTACAAGAAGTCGCAGGTGCTGTTCGGGCTCGACCTGGCCAAGCGGGAGATCGCCAAGCGCCACCAGGTGGTCGTCGTCGAGGGCTACACCGACGTGATGGCGATGCACGCCTCCGGCGTGCCCACCGCGGTCGCGTCCTGCGGCACGGCGTTCGGCGAGGAGCACATGAAGGTGCTGCGCCGCCTGCTGATGGACGACGACGCGTTCCGCGGCGAGATCATCTTCACCTTCGACGGCGACGAGGCGGGCCAGAAGGCGGCGCTCAAGGCGTTCGAGGGCGAGCAGACCTTCGCCGGCCAGACCTACATCGCGGTCGCGCCCGACGGCATGGACCCGTGCGACCTGAGGCTCGCCAAGGGCGAGGCCTCGGTGCGCGACCTGGTCGCCCGCCGCACGCCGCTGTTCGAGTTCGCGATCCGCAGCATCCTCAAGGAGTACGACCTCGACTCGGTCGACGGGCAGGTCGCCGCGCTGCAGCGCACCGTGCCGCTGGTCGCGCAGATCAAGGACCGCGCGAAGCGGGACGGCTACGCGACCAAGCTGTCGTGGTGGGTCGGCTGGCAGGACGAGGCCATGGTCGTGCGGCGCGTGCGGGAGAGCGCGGGCGGCGCGGTCCGGACCAACGGGCGCAAGCCGGTGCAGCGGGTCAACGGCGCCCCGGCGGCGGACGTGCCGCGCCCGGACCCGAACGACCCGCGGCTGATGGCGCAGCGCGAGGTGCTCAAGGCCGCGCTGCAGGAGCCGGCGTACGCGGGCCCGGAGTACGACGCGCTGCCCGAGGAGGCCTTCACCCACCCGGCGTACGTGGCGGTCCACCGCGCGGTGCTCAAGGCCGGCGGCACGGGCAGCGGGCTGGCCGGGCCGGCGCTGATCGACGCGGCGACCCCGTACACGCCCGACGGGCCGGTGCGCTCGCTGCTGTCCGAGCTGGCCGTGGAACCGTTGCGCGCCAAGGGCGAGGCCGACGGGCACTACATCGGCAGCATGATCGCCGCGGTGCAGGAGAACCTGGTCGGGCGGCAGATTGCCGAGATCAAGTCGCGGCTGCAGCGGCTGTCGCCGATCGAGGCGGCCGACGACTACCGCGCGTTGTTCGGGGACCTCGTAGCGCTGGAGGAGTACCGGAAGGCGCTCAAGGCGCAGGCCATCGGCGGGCTGGGGTAGGCCGTGCGGTGGCTGCGACGGCTGATCGGCGACCCGCTGCCGGAGGACTTCCCCGGACGCCTGGCCGAGGGGGAGAACGCGATCGGGTCGGCGCCGGTCCGCGGTGGCGGGCACCTGGTGGTCACCGAGCTGGGGCTGTGGATTCCGGTGCCCGATGGCGCCCGGCGGATCGGCTGGCACCTGATCAGCAAGGCGGTCTGGGGTGACGGGGCGCTGACGGTCACCGAGGCCGACGAGACCGGCACGGCAGGCGCCGCGGTGGTGCTGCGCGACCGCGAGCCGGTGCGGTTCGAGCTGCCGCGGCCGGGCAAGGTGCCGTGGCTGGTCCGGCAGCGCGTGGACGGCTCGATCCGGGCGCGCCACCGGGCGGAGCTGACCAGCGGCGGGGTGTGGTTCGTGCAGCGGAAACTGCCCGGGCGCGACGGCGTGGTGCTGCAGGCGCGGCCGGATCCCGGCGTCGACCTCGACGTCGTCGCGGCGATCGCGCGGGAGGCCGCGGAGAAGCTGGCGCCGCCTCAGGCTTAGCAGTACGCTCGTACTGTGTGGGATCCTGCGAAGTACCTCGACTACGCGGACCTGCGGGGACGCCCGTTCTACGACCTGATCGGCCGGATCGACGCGGCTGAGCCTCGGCGGGTCGTGGACCTGGGCTGCGGGCCCGGAAACCTGACGCTGTCGCTGGCCTCGCGCTGGCCAGGGGCGAAGCTGGAAGCGCTGGACAGCTCGCCGGAGATGGTCGAGGCGGCGCGCGCCGCGGGGCTCGATGCGCGGGTGGCCGACGTGCGCGAGTGGTCGCCGGAGCCGGACACGGACGTGGTGGTCACCAACGCGGTGTTGCAGTGGGTGCCGGAGCACCGTTCGTTGCTGCGGCGCTGGGTGGGGGAGCTGCCGTCGGGCGCCTGGTTCGCGATGCAGGTGCCGGGCAACATGGACTCGCCGTCGCACACGCTGGTCCGGGAGGTGGCGGCCCGGCCGGAGTGGTCTGCGCGGGTGGGCGGGCTGCGGGGCGTCGACGCGGTCGACACGCCGGCGGAGTATGCGGAGTTGTTCGCCGACGCGGGGTGTTCGGTGGACGCCTGGGAGACGACGTACGTGCAGCGGTTGAGCGGGCCGGACGCGGTGCTGGAGTGGATCACCGGGACCGCGTTGCGGCCGGTGCGGGCGGCGCTGGACGACGACGAGTGGCAGCGGTTCCGCGCCGAGCTGGCGCCGTTGCTGAACGAGGCCTATCCGCCGCGCGCGGACGGGACGACGTGGTTCCCGTTCCGGCGGGTGTTCGCGGTGGCGCGGGTGTGAGCGTCTAACATCCGCGGGTGGCCTCCTACGACGATCTTTTCGAGCACCTGGACGTGGCGTCACTGCCCGAGCGGCAGCAGCGGATCCTGGTCGCGATCCGCGATTGGGTGAACCGGTACGGGTACGCGCCGAACACGCGGGAGATCGGCGAGGCGGTCGGGCTGCGGTCCTCGTCGTCGGTGTCGAAGCACCTGGCGGCCTTGGAGGAGAAGGGTTTCCTGCGCCGCAGCGCGACGATGTCCCGGCCGATCGACGTGCGGGCGTTCCTGTCCGGTTCGTCGTCGCCTGGTTCCTCGTCGGATGATTCGGTGCCGGTGCCCGTGGTGGGTGACATCGCGGCGGGCACGCCGATCTCGGCGATCGAGCAGCTGGACGACACGCTGACCCTGCCGAGGGAACTGACCGGGCGCGGCACCGTGTTCGGCCTCCGGGTGCGCGGCGACTCGATGATCGACGCGGCAATCTGCGACGGCGACATCGTGGTGGTGCGGCAGCAGTCGGAGGCCCACTCGGGCCAAATCGTCGCGGCGATGATCGACGAGGAGGCGACGGTGAAGGTCTACCGGCGCCGCAACGGCCACGTGTACCTGGAGCCGCGAAACCCAGCGTACGAGGTGATCGACGGCGACCGGGCCGTGATCCTGGGCGCCGTGGTGTCGGTGCTGCGGAGCGTTTGATCTTTTTCTCGGCATGGGGCACGTCACACGCAGGTGGCGTGCCCCTTTTTCGTCGGCCAAGAAAAAACCCCAGGTCGCCTGACCTGGGGTGGAAGCTCCCCCGGCTGGACTCGAACCAGCAACCCTTCGGTTAACAGCCGAATGCTCTGCCAATTGAGCTACAGGGGAACGCTCTGGCCTGCCCGGATCGCTCCGGGCTGACGGGAGAGAACTCTAGCTCATGGGCGATCGCGCTCTGCAAGCACCCCCCGGCAGTTTCGCGCGCCTTGGGGGACAATGAGTGATCGAGCCGGACACACCAGGAGGCGGGCATGAAGACTTTCCTGCTCGGCGCGGCCGTCGGGTACGTGCTCGGGGCGCGGGCGGGGCGTGCGAGGTACGAGCAGATCGTGCGGACCTACCGGGCGGTCGCCGACCACCCCGCGGTCCAGGGCGCGGCTGGCGTCGTGCGCGCCAAGCTCGGCGAGAAGGTGGGTGACAAGCTGCCGTTCGCGCGCTCCCACAGTGGGCCGAACGGCCACCGGGCCCGCGAGCCGAAGGCCACGCAGGCGTAGCGGCTCGTCTGCTGGGTGGCGCGAGGGCTGGGGGCGCCCTGCTGTCACCGGGTCGGGGGGCCGGAGGTCACGCGGGCGTAGCGGGTGGTTGAGGGCCTGGGCGGCGTTCTGTGGTCGCCGGGCCTGCGAGCTGGGGGCTACGCAGGCGTAGCGGCTTGCCTGTCAGGTGGCGCGAGGGCTGGGGGCGCCCTGCTGTCACCGGGTCTGGGATTCGAAGGCTACGCAGGCGTAGCGGCTCGCCCGCCGGGTGAGCTCTGGGCCGACAGCGAGGCCTCACACCTCCACCGAGGAGGGGAGGCTCACCCACCGCTCGGGTTTCGCTCCTGATCGTTTTGGTACCCGGGCCGTATGAGATCACGACGGCCCCTGTCCCTGGCGGTCATCGGCGTCGGGCCTCGGGGGTTGTCCGTGCTGGAACGGCTCGTCGTGCGGCTCGCGGCTGCTCCGCGGCCCGTGACGATCTGGGCGGTCGAGCCGGTCGAGCCAGGGCCGGGACGCGTCTGGCGCACCCGGCAGTCCGGGTGGTACGCCACCAACGCCACGGCCGGTGAACTGACCGCGCACTCCCCGGACAGCCCGTTCCCCGGACGGGACTTCGCGGCGTGGTCGGCCGTCGCGCCGCACGAGTATCCCTCCCGCCGTCACTACGGCGCCTACCTGCGGGAAACGTTCCACCGGCTGTGCGCCGAAGCGCCGGACGGGGTGGAGATCCGGCCTGTCACCACGCAGGTGACCGGCCTGACCCGCACGGCGAGTGGGCTGCGGTTGCGGCTGCCGGACAGGACGATCCTCGCCGACAAGGTCGTTCTGACCACCGGCCACAGCGACCTGGAACCGTCCGAGGAGGACCGGCGGCTCCGGGCGAGCGGCCGGGTCCTGGGGCCGGGCATCGCCGCCGACCTGCCGCTCGACGACATCCTCGCCGGGGAGACCGTCGCGGTTCGCGGGCTCGGCCTCACGTTCTACGACGTCGTCCGGTCGCTGACCCTCGGCCGCGGCGGCCGGTTCACCCGCGCGGACGGAAAGCTGCGGTACGTGCCGAGCGGCGACGAACCGCTGATCGTCGCCGGGTCGCGCAGCGGTCTGCCCTTCCTGGCGCGCGCCCAGGTGCACCGCCCCGACCTCGCCCCGGACCCGGTGCTGCTCACCACCGCCCGCCTGGACCGGTTGCGCACGGCCGCGCTGGACGCGCGCGGCAGCACCAAACTGGACTTCGCCGCCGAGGTCGAACCGCTGATCTGGGCGGAGGTCGAGCACGCTTACTACCGCCGGATCGTCGGCCTCCGCGACGGCGAGGACGAGGCCACGCGCTTCACCGCCGCGTTCCCGGACGTGGTGGACGAGCGCGACCGCGTGGACGAACGCCGCACGGGCAAGGTGCTCGCCGCGTTCGGCCTCACCGACGTGCCGCCCCTGCGACCGGAGGAGCTGGCGCGTCCCTTCGACGGACTGTCCTTTGCGGACCCAGCGGAGTTCCGAGCGCGGCTGCGGGAAGTCCTGGTGCGGGACGTCGCGGAGCAGGCGCGGCCCGGAAGGCAGCCCGGTCAAGGCGGCGCTGGAGATGCTGCGCACCCTGCGGCCCGCGCTGCCCGGGATCGTCGACTTCGGCGGGCTGCTGCCCTCGTCGCACCGCGACTTCCTGTCCCGGTTCGTGCCGGCGAACTTCCTGCTGTCCGCCGGGCCGCCGCCGGACCACGTCGAGCAGCTGGTCGCGCTCCTCGACGCCGGTGTGCTGGACGTCGTCGGCCCGGACGCGCGGATCGACGCCGGGTTCACGATCTCCTCGCCGCGGGTGGCCGGATCGCGGCGGAACGCGGGCACCCTGATCGACGCGCGCGCCCCTGGCCCGGACCTGGCGCGGGACCGCAACCCGCTGCTCCGGCAGATGCTCGCCGACGGGCTGATCAGCGAGTTCGTCAACACCGACCCGGCGACGGGGGAGTTCTTCGCCACCGGCGGGCTCGCGGTCACGCCCGCGCCGTTCCGGGTGGTCGACGCGCGCGGCGAGCCGGCTCCGGACATCCACGCGCTGGGCGTGATCACGCAGAACACCCGGTGGTTCACCCAGGTCGGCACCGGACGGCCCGGCCAGGACAGCCCGTTCTGCCGCGACGCGGACGCGATCGCGGCCGCGATGCTGGGGGCGGCATGACCGTCACCGTGGGCGTCGAGGAGGAGTTCCTGCTGGTCGACCGTCGGAACCGGCTCGCGGCCGCGGCGCCTGCCGTGCTCGCCGGGTCCGACGACGTGGCCGGGGAGCTGCAGCCGGAAATGGTGAGCTGCCAGGTCGAGTCGGTCACGCCGGTGCGCGAGCAGTCCGACGAGCTGCTCGAGTGCCTGCGGGACCAGCGGGCGCGGCTGCGCGACGGCGCGGCAAGCGCCGGTCTGCGGCTGCTGGCCGCCGGGTCCCCGCCGATGAGCGCCGATCCGGTGCGGCTGAGCCCCGGCCGTCGGTACCGGCGGATCGCCGACCACTTCCGCGGGCTGATGAGCACGGCACACGTGTGCGGGTGCCACATCCACCTCGGCGTCCCGGACTCCGACACCGGCGTGCGGGTGATCAACCACGTGCGGCCGTGGCTGCCGGTGCTGCTGGCGGTCAGCGCCAACTCGCCGTTCGCCGAGGGCGCCGACACCGGGTACGCGAGCTGGTGGTACCTGGCGATGTCCCGCTGGCCCAGCGGCGGCCCGCCGCCCTACGCCGCCTCGGCCGGGCAGTACGAGGAGCTGGTCGACGAGATGGCGCGATCGGGCGCGATCATGGACCCGGGGAACCTCTACTGGGACATGCGCCTGTCGCCGCGCCACCCGACGGTCGAGATCCGGGTGTGCGACGTGGCGGCGACGGAACGGGAGGCGGCGCTGCTCGCGGTGCTCGCGCAGGGCCTCGCCGCCACGGCTTTCGCCCGGATCGGGGACGGGGTGGACGCGCCGCGGGTGCCGCAGGAGGTGCTGCGGGCCGACCTGTGGCGCGCGGCGCGGGACGGCCTGGACGGGACCTGCGTCGACCCGGTGGACCGGGTGCTGCGGCCGGTTCCGGTGGTGCTCGCCCGGTTGCTGGACGAGGTGCGGCCGCACCTGGACGGTGGGGCGAAGGAGTTCGCCGAGCAGGCGGTGCCGTCGCTGGTGGCGGCCGGTGGCGGGGCGTCGCGGCAGCGGGCGGCCTTCGAGCGCGGCGGGGTCGGCGCGGTGGTCGAGCTGCTCACCGGTTCCGGGAATTACCCGGAGGTGCCGCGGGGCGGCCCTCGTTAGCCTCGGTGATCGTGTTGTTGCGTACTTTCCAGCCGCTGTCCAGGGTGACCGGCGACCTCGTCGGCGACTGGGACCGCGTGCCGGCCGGGCTGGTGGCGCCGTACCGGGCGATGGTGGCGGCGATGGAGCGAGCCGGGGTCGGCACCGGTGGGCGGCCGCCGGTGTGGGCGTGGCACGGCGAGCTGCGCCTGATCGACGCGATGTTGCTGTTCGACGCCGAGCACGAGCTGAGCCGCGGGTTCGCGACGATCGAGTTCGACGCGCCGGCGGAGCTGGTCGTGGAGTCGGACTACGGGCGGTGGAACGACTTCCTCGCCGCGTCGCTGGAGGGGCGGGAGTGCGCGTGGGAGCTGGGGCCGGTTGTGGGCGAGCCGGTTCAGGTGTGCCTGCCGTACGTGCGGACGTCGTGGGTGCGGGAGGTGCGGCCGCTGCCGACCGGCGGGTGGGACCGGCTCGATCCGGCCGCCGCGGTGTGACGTCTTGTCTTGTTCTGTCATTGACCCGGCGCGGTCCGGGCGATGACGATCGCGGGGTGGCAGAGGTGACCGACCTGCCCCGCGGTGACCTGGTGCTGCTGGGGCTGCTGGCGGAGGGGCTGTCGCCGGAGGAGGTGGGCGGCCGGGTGGGCCTGTCCGGCCGGACCGTGCGACGCCGCATCAGGGCCGTCTGCGACCGCCTCGGCGTGGCGACGCCCATCGAAGCGGTGGTGTGGGCGGTGCGGCGGGAGATGATCTGAGGCGGCGAGCTTGGTGCGGGATGCGGTGGGGGCCCCGTGCTGGGCTGGCGTGGCCGGATGCGCCGGTGTGGGTGGTGCGGCGGGAGATGATCTGAGGCGGCAAGCTTGGTGCGGGGGATGCGGTGGGGGCCCGTGCTGGGCTGGCGTGGCTGGATGCGCCGGTGTGGGTGGTGCGGCGGGAGATGATCTGAGGCGGCGGACTGGGGAGTGGGCCGTGCGGCGGGCGCGGGGGATGCCGTGGGGATCGAACCTCGTGGTGGGGGCCGCGCGGCGCGCGGCTGCCGGCCTTCGTGCCGGGGGCGGCGTGGTCCGGCTCCGGCGGGCCTGCCAAACCCCGCCGGAGCCGGAACCCCCACCGCTGCCGCGGCTACCGCTGCCGCGGTTACCGCAGGCGCAGCGCGGCCAGGTAGTCGTGCATGCGGTCGGCCCGCGAATCGGTCAGCGGGTTGCTCTGGTCGTCGTTCTCGATGATGAACTCGCGCATGCCCAGGCGGGTCGCCCCGCTGAGGATCGTGCGGTAGTCGACCACCCCGGTGCCCAGGTCCGCCAGATTGCCGTTGGCGTCCAGGTCCTTCACGTGCGCCAGCAGCATCCGGCCCCGGTTGGCCCGGATCAGCTCGACGTTCTCCTGCGCGCTCAGCCCCGCCGCGGACGACCACCCCATGTCCAGCTCCAGGTACAGCAACTCGGGATCGGAGCTGTCCAGCAGGATCTGGTAGAAGGTCCGCCCGTCCGGCCCGTGACCGGTGAACTCGCTGGTGTGGTTGTGGTACCCCAGCTTCATCCCCGCCCGGCGGATCCGCTCCCCGGCCCGGTTGAACGCGGGCCCGGCCTCGGCGAAACCCTCCGCCGTGTCTGGCACCCCGCCGGGGCACACGATGTAGCGCTGCCCCAGGATCCGCGCCATCTCGATCAGCTCACCGACCCGCGCCTCGTCGAGGAACTCCGCGTACCCGTGGTGGCTGGACACCGCCCGCAGGCCGTACTTGTCCAGCAGCGGCCGGATCTCCCGCGCGTGCGCCGGATCCGTGCCACCGGGGAATCCGGCGAACTCCAGGTTCCGGTACCCGGCCCGCGCGAGCGCCCGCAGCACCGCCTCCGGCTGGGACATGAACGCGTCCCGCACCGAGTACATCTGCAGCCCGATCCGGCTGTTCGGGATCCGCCGCCCGGGCGATGCGGCTGCCACCGGAGCAGCCCCCACCACCGCCACCCCGGCCGCGGTCGCCGCCACGCCCGCCAGGAACTTGCGCCGGTCGAAGACGACCGGAACTCCACCACACATGACGCTCTCCTTCCCAGAAATCAGTGTTCGTGGACACCGGCCGGCATCGTGCCGTCGGCGTTGCGGACCAGGAACATCCCCGCCATCCCCATGTCCGAGTGGTTCTGGACGTGGCAGTGGTACATCCACATCCCCGGCCCGACCCCCTCACCGGCGATCACCTGGAACCCGAACGACACCCCGGGGTTGAGGTCCTTGATGTCGATCAGCGGGCTCGGGTCGTACTCGCTGGTGCGCATGCCGGTCCGGTTGTCCAGCCAGCGGTGCCCGTGCAGGTGGAAGGTGTGGAAGTTGCTGCCGTGCCCGATCGCGATCCACTCCACCCGCTCGCCGAGGTTCGCCTCGAACGTCGGCGCGTCGTGGTGCGCCCGGTTGTTGATCATCATGTCGTTGAACACCACGGTGAACTGCCGCTTCGGAAGCAGATCGCCCTGCCGCCGCACCACCAGCGCCCCGTACAGGCCCTTGAGCACGCCCTCGGTGCCGTGCTCGGTGCCCATCGCGTGGTCGTGGTAGTGCCAGTAGCCCGCCGTGCCCTCGGCCCACGACCCGTCCGCCCGCCGGTAACCCACGTGACTGCGCCAGGTGTAGCGCCGGGTCTGGCCGGGCATCACCGCGGACCCGTTCATCAGGGTGCCGTCGGAGTTCACGTCGTAGTCGACGCCGTGCGGGTGCAGCGACAGCACCCGGTCGGTCGTGTTGACCAGGTCGATCTCGAGGGTGTCGCCCTCCCACATCTCCAGCACCGGCCCGGGCACCGTCGCCCCGCCGGGCGCGAGCCCGTAGCCGTACAGCTCGTCGGAGATCTTCTCGGCGTACATCGTGATCCGCCGGGTCGTGCCCTGCGCCCGCACCGGGGCGGCCGCCGCGACGCCGGGCACCGACGCGGCCAGCCCGGCCGCCGCGGTGCCGAGCACGGCGCGCCGCGTCATCTTGGCCATGGAAAGGTCCTTTCGTGGAGGGGAGTCACACCATGCGTTCGAACGCCGGGTTCGGCTGCCGCTCCTGCTTCGAGGGGCCGCTCGACGACACGACGGTGAACGTGACGCTGCCGATCTCGCTGGTGTTGCCCGCCTCGTCGGTGGCGCGGTAGCGGACCGTGTGGGTGCCGACGCGGTCGACGACGAACGGCTTGTTGTAGCGGGTGAACACGTTGCCGTCCAAGGAGTACTGGATGCGCGCGACGCCGGAGGCCTCGTCGGTCGCGGCCAGGGTGACCGTCACCGGGCCGACGTAGTCCCACGACCAGTTCTGCGGCCCGGCCAGTTGCACGGTGACCACCGGCGGGGTCAGGTCGCCGGCTTCGGCGATGGTGAACGACAGCATCTGCACGGCGCTGGTGTTGCCGGCCCGGTCGGTCGCGCGGTAGTGCAGCATGTGCGTGCCGACCGCGGTGATGGTCACCGGCTGGCCGTAGCGGACGAAACCGGCGCCGTCCAGGTCGTATTCGATGGAGGCGATCCCGGACTCGGTGTCGGTGGCCGCCAGGACGAGGGTGGCCTTGCCGGCGTAGGAGCCCTCGGTGTTCAGCTCACCGTCCAGGTCGGCGGTCACGAACGGCGCCGTGACGTCGCCGAGCGGATCCACCTTGACCGTCAGGGTTTTCGGCTCGCTGGTGTTGCCGGCCTTGTCGGTGGCGCGGTAGGTCAGGGTGTGCGTGCCGGTGCCCAGCACCAGCGGCTGGCTGTAGGTCGCGTACGCGCCGCCGTCCATTGTGTACTCAATCTTCGCCACGCCGGACTCGCCGTCGGTCGCGGTGAGCGTCACGGTCGCGCTGCCCGCGTAGTTCCCGGCGTCGTTGCGCTCGCCCGCGACGCTGGCGTTCACCACCGGCGCGGTGGTGTCCTCGTTCGGCTGCACGACGTTGATCACCAGCGTCTTGGGGTCGCTGGCGTTGCCCGCCTTGTCGGTGGCGCGGTAGTGCACGGTGTGCGCGCCCGGCGCGGTGATGGTGACCGGGCCGGTGTAGGGGCGGTAGGTGTCGTCGTCGAGCGTGTACTCGACGGTGCCGACGCCGGAGCTGTCGTCCGTCGCGGTCAGGGTGAGGGTGGCGGTGCCGACGTAGTTGCCGTCGGGGTCGGTGGTGCCGTCGACGGTCGCGGTCACCTCCGGTGGCGTGGTGTCCTGCTCGCCGCTCTCGGTGACGATCAGCTCGCCGCTCATCGTGTGCCCGGGCATCGCGCAGTAGTAGCGGTACTTGCCCGGCGTGAGGGTCACCTGCGCCTGGTGCAGCCCGTGCTCGGCGTCCAGGGGGCTGGCGGTGATGTTGAGGTCGACGTCGTGGTTGTAGCCCGGCGTCGAGGTGTCGAAGGTCAGCGTGTGGGTCATGCCGGTGGTGTTGCCGGTCTCGGTGCTGTTCTCGAACACGATGGTCGCCGCGCCCGCGACCGCCGTCGCAGGCGCCGAGGCGTACTCGGTCAGGCTGTCGTCGGCGGTCCAGGTCAGCACCTGTTCCGCCGCCGCGGTGATCGGCACTGGCTCGGCGATCGCGGCGGTGGTCGTGCCGGTGAGCAGGCACAGTCCCGCCGTCGCGGCCACCAGCGCGCCACGCAGAATTCTCATGGGATTCCTCGCAGGGTGGAGCCCGGTGGCGCCGCCGCGGCGGCGCCACCGGGGATCGGGATTGCTAGAGCTGCCGCACCCGGATGTTGCGGAACTCGATCACGTCGCGGTCGCTGTGGTTCTGCAGCCCGATGAACCCGCTGAAGAACTGCCGCAGATCGGTCGGCGGGTCACCGGTGCGCGAGGACTGCTTGCCCGGCGTGTTGTCGAACTCGTTGATCACCACGCCGTTGCGGATGATCGTGTAGTGCTGGCCGGTCACCCGCACCTCGTAGTCGTTCCACACGCCCTTCGGCGTCGGCATCGCCCGGTCCAGCCCCACCTGGGAGAAGTTGTAGACCGAACCGGTCTTCTGCGCATCCCCCGCGGTGTTGTCGTTGATCTGGATCTCCTGTCCACAGTAGATCGCGACCCACGCCTGCGACGTCCGCGCCGAGCCGACCGTGCCGCAGCTGCCCGGCGGGCGTTGCTCCAGCGGGGTCCGCACGTCGGGGAACCGGGTGAACACGCCGCTGTTGGCCCGGTCACCGGCCGGCGCCACGTCGCGGAACTGCAGCCGCACCGAGAAGTCGCCGAACGCCTTGCCGGAGTACCACAGCATGCCCATGCCACCGGCGCTGTGCAGGGTGCCGTCGGGTTGCAGGTCGAACCGGCCGTCCGGCGCCTGGGTCCAGCCGTTCATCGAGGTGCCGTCGAAGAGCCACTCGTAGGCGGTGGACCGGCCCACCTGGGACGCCGAGGCGGCCCGGATCAGCTGGTTGGCCTCCTTGTCGGACAGCAGCCCGAAGCCACGCAGCTTCGTGACCACGTCGGTGGCGTACGTGGTGAACGCGTCGTGGCTCGCCCACGGCCGCTCGTCATCGACCAGGTCGTTGATCGTGCAGCCGAGGCCGATGTTGCGGTTGGGCACCGCGGTTTCGTTGTCCAGGAACCACACCTTCTGCCGGGCGTCCGGCGCCGGGCAGCTGACGGTCACCGGTAGGTTCGCGGTGGCCTTCGTCCCGTCGGCGTAGGTGACCTCCAGCGTCGCGTAGTAGGTGCCGCCGCGCAGGTAGGTGTGCTGGGGGTTGGCCTCGGTGGAGGTGGTGCCGTCCCCGAAGTCCCAGCGCCACGCGACGCCGCCGGCCTTGGCGCTGTTGAACGCCATGGTCATCGGGCCGGCCTGGGTGGTGGTCCCGACGGTCGCCGACTCCGGAGCCGGGGTCGCCGCGCCGCCGTGGTAGGTGATGCGCAGCAGCTTCTGGTTCGGGTCGAGGCTGAAGAAGCCGCCCGCGTAATCCAGCAGGTACAGCGCGCCGTCCGGGCCGAACTTGGCGTCCATCCAGCTCTGCAGGCCGGTGTCGCCACCGCCGCCCTTGATGATCTGCCGCAGGTCCTCGGCGAACGCGGGCGCGCCCTGAGTCGGCACGCGCGCCGGGTCCAGCGTCACCGCGATGCGGTTGTTGCCGTTGGACTCGTCACCGATGAACCACTTGTCCTCCCAGTACGCCGGCCACGCGACGCCGCTGGCGGTGTTCACCTCGGCGCGGTGGTAGGTCGGGCCGGACATCACGGCCTGCCCGCCGCCCTTGAGGTAGGGCTCGGTGTAGGTCGCCTCCGACTCCACATAGGACGGGATGCCGCTGCCGTCCGCGCGCGCCGGGTAGACCGGCCCGCCGCCCTGCGGCGAGTACCAGATCGCGTTGTCCCGCGCGGGCGGGATGTCCACCAGGCCGGTGTTGCGCGGCGAGGTGTTCTTCAGGTTGTCGCAGTCGTACCAGCCGGTGAGCACACTGGCGTCGGTGTTGCTGCGGTCGCGGTAGGGCTGCCGGTTGCCCATGCAGTACGGCCAGCCCTGGTTGCCCGCCGAGGTGATGACGGTGGCCGTCTCGTACTTGGCCGGGCCCAGTTCGGGGTTCGGGGCGCCGGCGTCCGGGCCGACCCAGCCCGCGGTGAGCCAGTCGTGCTGCCGGTCGATCGCCAGGCGGGCGATGTTGCGCACGCCCATCACGTAGATCTCCGGCCGGGTCTTGCCGCCGCCCTCCTCGGCGCCGGTGAACAGGTTGCCCTGCGGGATCGTGTAGGTGCCGTCCGGCTCCGGGTGGATGCGCAGGATCTTGCCGTTGAGGTCGTTGGTGTTGCCCGAGGTGCGGCGCGCGTCCTGGAACGAGACGCCCTGGTACTCGGCGGTCCAGTTGTTGCCGGAGTAGCCGTCGGAGCCGCCGGAGGAGTTGTTGTCGCCGACGCCGATGTAGAGGTTGCCCGCCTCGTCGAAGGCCATGCCGCCGCCGGCGTGGCAGCAGCTGTGGATCTGGGCAGGCCAGTGCAGCAGGTCCTTGCGGGTGGCCTGGTCGATGGTCTGCCGCGCGGCGTCGTAGGTGAAGCGGGACACCGTGCGCTGGCCGATCCGCTTCTCCCGGTCGATGGACTCGTGCGGCATCCAGTAGACGTAGAACCAGCCGTTGCGGGCGAAGTCCGGGTCGAGCGTCATGCCGACGAGGCCTTCCTCGTTCTTGACCAGTTCGTCACCGCTGCCGCGGTTGCCCATCACGGGCAGCGTGGTGAGCAGCTTGACCTGCTTGGTCTTCGGGTCCCACTGGTGGATGGTGCCGCAGCCGAGGCCGACGTTCGAGTCGTTCCAGTCCACGATCGGACCGGACGGGCAGGCGGCCTTGCCGATGTAGAACACCTTGCCGTCGGGGGCGATGGTCAGGCCGTGCGGTTCGCCGATCTGGTCGAGCTGGCCGGGCTGGTTCGGCTTGGTGAGCCGCTCCACGGTGTAGTTCGAGGCGATCGTGGCCTTGCAGTCGCCGCGCACCATGCCGGTGGTCCAGCGGATCGCGCCGAGCAGGTGGCCGCGGAAGAGCTGGTCGGTGGTCCAGCTCTCGACGGTGCGGCCCATGCCGGTGTAGAAGGAGCGGCCGCCGTCGTAGTCGCGGCACCAGGACACCGGGTGGAACGCGCCGTTGCTGCCCTGGCCCGGCTGGTACTTCCACTCCTCGACCTGCGCGATCGTGTGCACCTGGCCGACCGGGTTCGGGCTCCAGTTCAGCCACTGGTCGGAGCGGGTCCAGTTCAGCGGGAGGCCGGCGTTCGCGGGGTGCTGCCGGTCGGTCACGTCGACCACGGCCTGCTGCACCGAATCGGGGCTGGTGGCGGGCCGGGTGCCGATCAGGCCGGTGAACCAGTCCGATGTGGACTGCGCGCGGGCGGCGTCGTGGACGCCGACGAACCCGTTGCCCGCCGCGACGAACGCCTTGAGCGCGTCCTCCTGCGCGGCGCTGAGCGTGACGGAGTTGGCGGACAGGAACACGATCCCGCGGTAACGGGCCAGGTTGGCCGGGGTGAAGACGGCGGGGTCGGCGGCCACGTCGGCCTGGAACCCGCCGGTGCGGCCGAGTTCCTGGACGGCCGCGGCGGCCGTGTTCACGGGGTCGGCCTGGCGGTCGGACGGGCCGTGGAAGACCAGGACCCGGATGGGGTCGGGGGCCTGTTGCTGTTGCTGCGGCGCGGGTGCCGGCGCCGCGAGTGCGGGCAGCACTGGCACGGCGGTGAGCAGGACCAGCCCGCACAACTGGGCCAGCACCCGGCGGAACCGGCGTCTGGACCGGTTCGGTTCGTGGACACGTCGGTAGCGCATACCATCCCTCGCTCGGACTGCGCGGGTTTTCCCCGCGCTCGGGTTCAGATGAGCTTGTGCCGCGCGGCCCAGACCACGGCCTGGATCGGGGCGTGCACGTCCAGCCGGTCGCAGATCCGCCTGATCCGGCGCTGCACCGTGCGTTTGGACAGGTTGAGCCGCCGCGCGACCGCGTCGATCGGCAGGCCGTCGGCGAGCAGGGCGAGGACGGCCAGCTCCTCGCCGGTGAGGACTCTGAGGGGTTGGTCGAGCGTCGCGGTCACTTCACGTCCGCCCGGAGACCGGCCGGCAGCGTGATTCGGGGTCGGATCGACATTGATCTCTGCCCTCCCAGCAGCGGGCTACTGATGCTCTGGGAAACTAACCACTTCTGCGCACGGTAGGAAGATGTCTGTCGCGAACTGGCCACTGGAAGGTCGCGAACAGGAAGAAGTGACTCCGTTCGGACCACAACTTTCGTGGGGCCGAGCGGCGAGGTGGTTCAGTCCTCTCCGCGGACGCCGGTGGCGGAGGGGGAGCGGGCCGAGTGGGGACCAGGGTTCACGGGCGTCGGGCGGGGTGGGCGGGCGGTGGGCGGATTACGGGGCGAACGTCGGCGGTTGCGGCGTCGGGCGGGGTGGGCGGGTGGTGGGCGGATTACGGGGCGAACGTCGGCGGTTGCGGGGTCGGGCGGGGTGGGCGGGTGGTGGGCGGATTACGTGGCGAACGTCGGCGGTCCGGGCGTCGCGCGGGGTGGGCGGGGCGCCGAGGGGTTGACCGGCGAGGTGGTCAGGCCACTTCGTGGGCGGGGCCGGGATGAAGGTGAGGAGTGGGCCGGGTGGCCCGGGCGTCGGGCGGGATGAGTGGGCGCGGGCAGGTTGCGCGGCGAACCGTCGGTGGCCCGGGCGGTCCGGGCCCCGGCACCTCCGGTCGCTCGTCGCGGAACCGCACGAGCGCCGTCACCGGCAGGAGCCGGATGGCCGAATCCGCGCTCGCCCCGGGCGGCCCGGCGTCACGCGGGATGGGCCGGCCACGGTACGCCGGGCCCAGGCCATCAGCGGGGTGCGACGAACTTCAGGTGCGACCGCTGCCGCAGGCGGAGGGATGACGCCACCGCCACCCCGGCCAGCAGCACCACCGCGCACACCACCCCGTGCAGCACCCCGCGCACCAGGTACCCGCTGTCCACGCCGTCGATCGCGTACGTGCCGATCTCCCTGCTGAACCAGAACGGCAGCACGCGCGCCAGTGCGCTGCCCGGGTCGGTCATCATCTGCAGCCCGACCACCACCAGCAGCACCAGCGTCCCCTCGAGTTCGCGGGGCAGGATGGCACTCAGGGCGAGCCCGAAGGGCGCCGAGACGACCACCATGATCGCCATCATCAGCGCCACCGGCCCGTGCCGCACGCCGTCCTGGTCCACCAGGATCAACAGGAAGTACGGCACGGCCAGCGCGACCCCGACCGCCCACAGCGCCGCCAGCCGCCCGACGTACAGGTGGTGGCTGCGGTACCCGGACAACCGCAGGCGCGGCTCGATCTCCCGCGCCGCGCTCCCCGCGAACAACGCCGCCGTGCTCAGCGCCCACCCCAGCCCGAGGCACACGAACCGCACGGACTGGCCCAGGTGGTCGCCCCGCCTGCTGAGGTAGAACGCCAGCGGCAGCACCGCCAGGATGACGAGCACCGACCGGCGCCGCAGCATCTCGCGCAGCGCCATCTCCGCCACGGTGGCGAACCTGGTCATCGGTTCCTCCCGGTCAGGTCGAGCACCAGGTCGACCCGGTCGGCCTGGTTGAGCAGGTGCGTGACCACGACGACGGCCTTCCCGGCGTCGCGCCACCGCCACGCCTGCTCCCAGAAGTCGAGGTAGGTCCCGCGGTCGAACCCCTGGTACGGCTCGTCCAGCAGCAGCACGTCCGGATCGCCCAGACCGGCCAGCACCAGGTTCAGCTTCTGCCGCGTCCCGCCGGACAGGTGCCGTGCCTGCGCCGGCTCGGCCTGCCAGTCGAGCACCGCCGCGCGCGACCGGCCGGACGAGCGCGCCTCCTCCCGCGTCAGGCCGCGGCCCGCGCCGATCAGCACGAAGTGCTCGTCCGGCGTCAGGAAGTCCGCCGTGCCACCGGCCTGCGGGCAGTAGCCCAGCGAGCCGTGCACCCGCACCTCGCCGCCGTCCGCGCCCGCCATGCCCGCACAGATCCGCAGGAACGTGCTCTTGCCGCAGCCGTTGGCGCCCACCACCGCCGCGATCTGCCCGGACCGCACCGTCAGGTCCACATCGGACAGCACGACCCGCTTGCCGTACTTCTTCGTGATCCCCACGGCTTCCAGCAGCACCCGCCCGCCCCGGCGCGGCGCACGGCCGACGCTGTCCACGACCGCCGCCGCGTAGGCTGCGGGCGGGCCGAACACCCGCAGCGGGTGCTCGCCGCTGTCGCGCAGGTGCGTGGCCGCCTCGGCGACCACGTTGCGGCCCACGTCCGGGCTGACACCGTGCCGGTGCAGCTCCCCGGCCAGCGCCGTCAGCCAGTTGTCGACGTTCATCGCGTCGCTCCTTCCCCCAGCACCGCGGCGACGCCGGCGGTGAACTCGCGCCAGTCGGCCCTGGTCAGACGCAGCTTCTCGGCGCCGGCGGCGGTGATCCGGTAGTACTTGCGCGCGGGACCGGCCGAACCCTCCCGCCAGCTCGCGGTGAGCAGCCCGGTCCGCTGCAACCGCAGCAGCACCGGGTACAGCGTGCCGCCCTGGATCGGGCCGAGCCCGGCCGCGTCCAGCGCCTGCGCCAGCTCGTACCCGTAGGACTCGCGCCGCTCGACCAGCGCCAGCACGCACGGGTCCAGCACGCCGCGCAACCACTGGGCCCGCCGCTCCTGATCCACGCCGACAAAGTAGCAGAGCCATCTAGGTTGCGCCGCTACCTACCCGCCCGGCGTCGCGTGAGCTGGAATGTGGAGATGTCGGACCGTGTCGATTTCGAGGCGGTGTTCCGGGCGGGAGCGACGCCGAGTGCGTTGCTGTCCCGGGACTTCGTGATCGTCGCGGTCAACGACGCGTACGAGAAGGTGTCCGGGCGCCCGCGCGCCGAGCTCGTGGGCCACGACGTGTTCGAGGCCTTCCCGGACGACCCGGAGGCCGCCCGCGCGCTGCGCGCCTCGCTGGACCGCGTGCTGGCCACCGCCGAGCGGAACGTGATGGCGCTGCTCAAGTTCGACGTGGCCGTGGCCGGCCGTCCGGACGAGGTCGAGCACCGGTTCTGGAGCCCGGTCAACGTGCCGGTCCTGGACGACGACGGCAGCGTCCGGATGATCCTGCACCGCGTCGAGGAGGTCACCGAGGTCCTCCGCGAACTGGGACTGCCGCGGCAGGACGCGGCCGAGATGCAGGCCGGGCAGGCGGAGGTCTACGCCCGCAGCAAGGAACTGGAGCGCACCAACCAGCGCCTGGCCGCCGCCACGGACATCACCACCGCGATGCTCGCCGACGCGCCACCCGAGGTGGTGCTGCGGCTGATCGCGTTGCGGGCCAAGGAGATCGCCGACGCCGCGAGCGGGGGCGTCCTCCTGCGGGAAGGCGACCGGTTCGCCGTCGCCGCGGAGGCCGGGGACGCCGCCGTGGACCCGGCCGCGCTGGCCGAGGAGGTCCGCCGCACCGGCAGGCCCGGCGTGCGGGTGACCGGCGACGGCGTCGCGGTGGCGGTGCCGCTGCGCCACGAGGAGGAGGTCCGTGGCGTCCTGGTCGTCACGAACCCGCCGGGCCGGAGCGGGCTGGGCAGCCCGGCCATCGTGCCGCTGGAGCCGTTCGCCACGCAGGCCGAGCTGGCGCTGGAACTGGGCGACCGGCGGCGGGACACCGCTCGCCTGCTGCTGCTGGAGGACCGCGACCGGATCGCCCGCGACCTGCAGGGGTCGGTGGTGAGCCGGTTGTTCCAGCTCGGGCTCGAGCTGAGCTCCGCGGCCGAGCTGATCATCCGGGACGAACCGGCGCGGCGCGTGCGCGGTGTGGTCGTCGCCCTGGACGGCGTGGTGCAGGAGCTGCAGAGCGCGGTGTTCCGCACCGCGGGAGTGCGCCCGGACGGGCGGACCTTCCGCGAGCGGATCCAGGACCTCATCGACCACGCCGCCGAGTCGCAGGGGTTCGCCACCACCTCGCGGCTGGACCCCCGCCTCAACGGCGTGCTCGGCGAACGGGCCGAGCAGCACCTGATCGCGGTCCTGTCCGAAGTGCTGGTCGGCGAGGTGCGGGACCGGACTGCGCAGGTGACGGTGTCGGTGGGCGTCCAGCCGCCCCACGTGGTCGGCGAGCTGACGGTCCGCGGGCTCGTCCTGCCCGCCGGCATCGCCGAACTGGGCCTGACCGCGCTGGCCCGGCGCGCGGACCAGCTCGGCGGGTCGCTGACCCTCGACACCGGAGACGGGGAACGGCGCTACACCTGGCGGATGCCGCTCGGGGGATCATGAGTGAGATGAACGCCGACCACCTCGACGACGCCGTCCAGCTCGCGCTCGGCACGCTGCGCACCGCGATCGACGCCGACTGGGACGTTCCCGCGGGCGATCTCGACTGGAGCTGCTGGGAAACCGCCGAGCACCTCTCCGACGACTTCTTCGGCTACGCGGTCCGGCTCGGGCCGCGCACCCCGCCCCGCCACGGGGAGGTGCCCTACCTGTGGCAGCGGCTGCGGCCGGGCGGCCCGTCGAACGCCGTGCACGCGGACCGCTCCGCGGGCCCGGCCGGGCTGCTGCGCGTCGTGGAGGCGAGCGCGGCGCTGCTGACCGCGATGGTGCGCACCACCCCGGCGCACGTGCGGGCCTGGCACGTCTGGGGCGAGGCTGACCCGGCCGGGTTCGCGGCGATGGGGATCGTGGAGACCCTGGTGCACACCCACGACCTGGCGACCGGGCTCGGCCTGGCCTGGGAGCCGCCGGGGGAGCTGTGCGAGCCCGTGCTGCGACGGCTCTTCCCGCACGTCGCCCCGGACGAGCCGTGGCCGACGCTGCTGTGGGCGACCGGCCGGGGCGAGCTGCCGGGACGAGCTCGCCTCAGCGAATGGCGCTGGTACTCCGCGCCACTCACCAGCCCTTGAGCTTCGCCGTCTCCAGCTGGTTCTTCAGCAGCTGACCGCCGGTGGGCAGGTCCGCCTGGTCCGGCCAGGTCGCCGGGTCCCACACGCCGGAGCGGCGGAAGGCGTTGGCGCAGTGCACGAACAGCTCCTCGACCTCGACCACCACGGCCAGCGCCGGCTTCACCCCGCCCTCGGCCAGCTCGCCGAAGAACGGGGCCGAGCGCACGATTGTCGCGCGACCGTTGACCCGCAGCACGTCCTCCTTGCCGGGCACCACGAACAGCATCCCCACGCGCGGGTGCCGCACCAGGTTTCGCATCGTGTCCAGCCGCCGGTTGCCGGGCCGGTCGGCGAAGGCCAGCGCGCGGCTGTCGTCGAAGACCAGGACGCTGCCGGCCGGGTCGCCGCGCGGGGACAGGTCGAGACTGCCGTCCGGCGCGGTCGTCGCGACGAAGTACAGCGTGGCGGCGTCGATGAACTTCCGGCTCAGCCCGTCGATCCCGGCCAGGCCCTTCGCGGCGATCACCGGCGCGGGCGGGCTGACCACCTCGCGCAGTTCCGCCTCGCTGGTGACGACTTCGGCGTCCTCGGGGCGCCAGACGGTCATGAACGTGCTCCTCGGCTCGCGGTGGCCAGCAGGTACAGCAGGTAGGGCGCGCCGACGGCGCCGGTGACGACCCCCACCGGCAGCTGGTGGGCGCCGCTGAGCAGGTGCTGCGCGGCGAAGTCCGCGAGGAGCGTGACCAGCGCGCCGACGAGCGCGGACGGGACCAGCCCGGGACGGCCGGTGCGCAGGACGCGCGTCGCGATCGGCCCGGACAGGAACGCCACGAACGCGATCGGCCCGCCGACCGACGTCGCCACCCCGCACAGCGCGGCCGCCAGCGCCAGCAACGCGAGCCGCACCCGTTCCACCCGCAGGCCCAGCCCCTTGGCGGCGTCGTCGCCGAGCTCCAGCACCGTCAGCGTGCGGCCGAGCAGCAACGCGGCCGGCACGAGCACGACCAGGAACACCGCGGCCATCCGCACCTCGCCCCAGGCGACGCGGTTGAAGCTGCCGGTGATCCACACCAGCGCCTGCGCGGCGATCCGCACGTCCGCGCGGGTCAGCAGGTAGGACATGGCGCTCGCGGCCAGCGCGGCGACCCCGATGCCGACCAGCACGAGCCGGTGCCCGGTGACCCCGCGCCGCCAGGCCAGCGCGTAGATCAGGACCGACGTGGCGAGACCGCCGGTGAGCGCGGCCGCGGGCACGACCAGCCCGGACACGCCGAGGGTGATCAGGCACAGCACCGCGGCCAGCGACGAGCCCGCGGTCACGCCGATGACGTCCGGGCTGGCGAGCGGGTTGCGCAGCAGCCGCTGGAACAGGGCGCCGGACAGGCCGAACGCGAACCCGACCAGCAGGCCGGCGAGCGCGCGCGGCAGGCGCAGCCGCAGCACGATGTAGTCGTCCCGCACGGTGCCGCCGCCGAAGAGCGTGCGCACCACGTCGGGCAGGGCGATCGGGAAGTCCCCGATGGACAGTGCGAGCAGGAAGACCGCGAGCACCGCGACGGCCAGCACGGCGGTGACGGCCGCGGTGCGCCGAGCCGTGCGGCGGTGGACCTCGACGACGCTGGTCATCCACGCACCCGCTTCCGCCGCACCAGCGCGATGAACACCGGCGCGCCGATCGCCGCCGTCACGATGCCGACCTGCAGCTCGCCGGGCTGCGCGAGCACCCGCCCGACGACGTCGGCGGCCAGCAGGACCAGCGGCGCCAGCACCATCGAGTACGGCAGCAACCACCGGTGGTCCGGGCCGGTGATCAGCCGCGCGGCGTGCGGCACCATCAGGCCGACGAAGGCGATCGGGCCTGCCATCGCGGTCGCGGTGCCGCACAGGATCACCACGGCCAGCGCGCACAACGCCCGGCCGGCGTTCACGTGCACCCCGAGCCCGCGGGCCACGTCGTCACCCATCGCCAGCCCGTTGAGGGCGCGCGCGGAGGCCAGCGCCAGCACGAAACCCACGACCAGGAACGGCAGGGCCTGCGTCACGACCGACGAATCGCGGCCGGCCAGCGCGCCCACCTGCCAGAACCGGAACTGCTCGTAGGTGGCGTTGTCGGTGACCAGGATGCCGGTGGTCAGCGACCGGAACGCGGCCTCGCACGCGGCGCCGGTGAGCGCGATCTTCAACGGGGTCGCGCGGTCCCGGCCGAGCGAGCCGATCCCGTAGACCAGGACCGCCGCGAGGCCCGCGCCGAGGAACGCGAACCAGACGTAACCGGTCATCGACTGGATCCCGGCCAGGCTGATGGCGGCGACGATGCACAGCGACGCGCCCGCGTTGACGCCGAGGATCCCGGGATCGGCGAGCGGGTTGCGGGTGACGCCCTGGATGATCGCCCCGGCCAGGCCGAGCGCGGCGCCCGCGAGCACCCCGATCAGGGTGCGCGGGATCCGGACCTCCCACACGATCACGTGATCCGGGTTCGCGGGGTCGTGGTGCAGCAGGGCGTCGACGACAGCCGACGGCGGGAGCCCCTTGGCCCCCACCGCCATGCTGGCCACCACGGCCAGCCCCAGCGCCACCAGCCCGAGGATCAGGCCGAGGCCGAGCGGGGCCCGGCGGCGCTGGGGGAGCGCGGTCGTGGTTTCGCGGAGCACCGGGTCAGCGTGCCAGCGCTTCGGTGATCATCGGCACCACCTTGTCGATCGCGTAGCTCAGGCCCAGCGGGGTCGCGCTGGCGAAGGCCTGCGAGATCGTCTTGTCCGACAGCACGACCACGTGCCCGGCCTTGACCGAGGGCACCGCCTGGAACAGCGGGTCGCTGTCGATCTGGCTCGCGTCGATGCCGATCGGCGAGATCACCGTCAGGTCGGCGTTGAACAGGTCCATCCGCTCCGGCGAGACGGTGATGTAGAAGTCCTTCCCGGCCAGGGCCTGCACCGCGGGCGACTGGGCGAAGCCGAGCCGCTCCATGAACTCGATGCGCGCGCCGCCGTTGACGTAGGCGCCGTAGGAGGTGGCCATCATCGCGCCGACCGCGACGGTCTTGCCCTTGAACTCCGGGTGCGCGTCCGCGGCCTGCTGGAACTTGGCGTCCAGGTCGTTGCGTACCTGCGCGGCCTCGGCGGTCCGGCCGAGCGCCTTGCCGATCATGTCGAGCTGCTGCTGCCAGGTGGTCGCGTAGGCCTCGCCGCCTGCCGGGATGCTCAGCACGGGGACGCCGAGGGCGGACAGCTGGTCGTAGCGGGCCTTGTCGCCGTTGGCGCGGGTGTCCAGGATCAGGTCCGGGTTGAGCGCGGCGACCTGCTCGGCGCTGACCTCCAGCGTGCCGAGCATCGTCGGCGCGGTCGTGTAGTGCTTGTCCTGCGGCATCCACGGCGCGACGCCGTCGCCGCCGATCGGCAGCCAGTCCGCGGCGCCGACCGGCTGCACGCCGAGGGTCAGCGCGACCTCCGCGTCACCCCATCCGAGCGCGACGACCCGTTTGGGCTGCTGCTCGATCGTCACGTCGCCGAACGCGGTCGGGATGGTGACCGGGAACTGACCGCTCGCCGGGGTCGCCGGCTCGGTCGCGCTCTGCTCCGCGGACGAGCCGCAGCCCGCGAGCACGAGGACCGCGCCCAGGAGGAGAGCCAGGAGGGAACCGCGCGCACGCGGCCGGGGGAAACGCATGGGGAAGCCTCTCGGATTAGGTAAGCCGATCCTAAATTAGGTAGGCCTGGGTTCGCAGTCCAGATGGTCGTGATCACAACGGGGGCCAGGGCTGGCGTTTCCGGCCCGGAGGGTGTGCCATGGACACGCCGCGGTTCGGCGAGCGGGGACAATCGCTCGTGACGCTTTGAGCAGACAGGGCGTGGGTGAGCGGGATGGATGACGCGTCGGTGATGGGCGCATTGGTGCTCGACCTGCCGCACACGGTGCCGCCGCTGGTGCGGGTGCGTCAGTGGGTGGCGGCCGAGCTTTCCGACTTGGGCGACGACCGGGTGGTCGCGGTGCAGCTGATCGCGACCGAATTGATCACCAACGTGTACGACCACGGTGGCGGGACCGGCCGGATCCGGCTGTCCCGGGACGCGAACCGCATCCTGGTGGAAGTCGACGACGGTTCCCCGTCGCCGCCCGTGCTGGGGGACGGGGACCCGAGGGCCGTGCGCGGGCGGGGCCTCGTGCTGGTGGACAAGCTGGCCCTGTCGTGGGGCTACCGGCCGCGGGCGGACGGCGGCAAGACGGTCTGGGCGCTCGTCGACTGCGAGACCCTGAGCTGGACTTCCTGACGGATCCAGGACGGGCGCCACACCGGTTCGGGCAGTGGCGCCAGGTTCGCGAAGTGGGCGAGGACCGGCCGCAGACCCGGGTGCGGGTGCGCCGGGACCAGCAGGGAGAGCGGGTAGGCGAGCACCGGGTTCACGACCGGGATGCGGCGCAGGCCGAACCGGGCGGGCCAGGTGTAGCGGTCGCGCGCGCCGACCAGGGTCGCCACCTCGGCGGATTCGGCGAGCGCTTCGAGCAGCACCTCGTCACCGAAGTGCGGTCCCGCCGCGTCGATGCGCAGGCCGAACGCCGTGACCAGCTGGTCGTAGAACTCCGCCCATTCGCTGCGCGGCGCGATGCCGGGCACCCAGATCCGGAGCCCGCGCAGCTCCTCCGGCGTCACCGACGGGGCGTCGGCCAGCGGGTGCCGGGGGCCGGCGAGGAGTTCCAGCGCGGAGTCGAAGACGTGGATCATGCGCACGTCGGCGGGCAGCGCGGCCGGATCGGGGAGGGTGCGGAACGAGGCGTCCACCTCGCCGGACCGCACGGCGGCCGCCGCCACGCGGGGGTCGTCGACCCGCAGCGTCACCACGTCCAGTTCGGTGCCGGGGTGTGATCGCCAGTAGTCGTGCAGGACGACGGCCTGTGCGCTGCGCAGGCCGAGGACGTCGATCCGCAGGGCACGGGAGCCCGGCCGGACGGCGGCGATGCCACGGTCCACGCCCGCGACGACCCCTCGCGCGTGCGGGAGGAACGCCTGGCCGTCCGCGGTCAGCTCCACACCGCGGGCGGTGCGGGTGAACAGGCGGACGCCCAGCTCGCGCTCCAGCGCGGCGATCCGCTTCGAGACCGCCTGCTGGGTCACGCCCAGCTCGTCGGCCGCGTGCTGCAACTGCCCGAGCTCCGCCGCCCGGACGAACGATCGCACTGCCTCGGTGTCCACCGGGCCAGCCTAAGCAGGGTCAACCAACGGTTGTGGCTCGCCGGGCGGCGGTTGTTTGATCCGCATCAGCCCTGCCCGCTGTGATCTGCGGCGTGGAAGCCGATCTTCGCCGGCTGTGGTCGGCCTACGCGATGAGCACGTACGGCACGTGGCTCGCCTTCGGGGCGTTCCCGTTGATCGCGGTGCGGGTGCTGCACGCGCCGGCGTTCGCGGTGTCGTTGCTGGAGGCGGCCGGGCTCGCCGCGGCGGCGGTCTGCGCGCTGCCGCTCGGGTGGTGGGTCGAGCACCGGCCCAAGAGGCCGGTGATGATCGCGACGGACCTGGCCCGGTTCGCCGCGATGGCCAGCGTGCCCGCCGCGTACGCCTTCGATGTGCTGTCCTACGGCCAGTTGCTGGTCGTGTCCGTCGTCGCCGGGACCGCGAACATCGCGTTCACCGCCGCGTCCGGCGCGTACCTGAAACACCTCGTGCCCCGGGCGCGGCTGCTCGCGGCGAACGGGCGGTTCGAGGGCACGAGCTGGGTGGCGACCGCGGCGGGCCCGCCCGTCGGAGGCGCGCTCGTGGCCCTGCTCGGCCCGGTGGTGACGGTGCTGGCCGACGCGCTGAGCTACCTGCTGTCGGCGCTCGGGGTGCTGCGCATCCGCGGCGGTGATGTCGCGGCGCCCCGGGTCGCGCGGTTCCGCGTGGCCGACCTGCTCGCCGGCGCGCGCGTGATCGCACGGGATCCCGTGCTGCGGCGGCTGTTCCTCAATTCGATTCTGGTCAGCGGACTGATCATGGCCACCACGCCGCTCCTGGCGGTCCTCCTGCTCGGCGAGTACCGGTTTTCCGCGTGGGAGTACGGGCTGGCGTTCGGCGTCCCGGCGCTCGGCGGTTTCGCGGGCGCCCGGCTGTCGGCCCGGTTGGCGCGGCGCTACGGGCGGCACCGGGTGCTGACCGCCTCCGGCTGGCTGCGGTCGATCTTCCCGCTGGGGCTGGCGTTCGTGGGCCCTGGCGTGGCGGGGCTCGTCACGGTGATCGTCGTGGAGGGCTTGCTGATCACCTGCATGGGCGTCTTCAACCCGATCCACGCGACGGAACGGCTGCACCGCACGCCGGCGGACCACGCGGCGCGGGTGCTCAGCACGTGGAGCGTGAGCAGCAAGCTGCTGCAGGCCGGGCTGATGGCGGGGTGGGGCGTGCTGGGGACGCTGACGAGCCCGCTGTTCGCGATCACGGTGTCCGGCGTGCTGCTGCTCGGCACGCCACTGCTGTTGCCGCGGCGGGGTTTGGAGTCCGACGAGTAGCGTCGGGATCATGGGGGTAGGGCATTACCTGCGCAACGAGCGCCGTTTGCTCGCGTCCATCGGACTCGCCTTGCGGCGGCGGAAAGCGCTTGCGCCTTGCGCCGTCGCGGCCGGTTATTCGCGGGCGCAGCGGCCGTTGCTCGTCGTGTTCGTCGTGCTGACCGTGGTCGAGGGGCTGCTGTTCGCGCTGGTCGGGTTCGGGATCGTGGTGCACCTCGTCCTGGCGGCGGTCGAGCTGTACTCGCTGTTGCTGGTGGTCGGCCTGCTCTGCTCGATCACCGTGTACCCGCACTCGGTGTCGGCGGACGAGGTCCGCGTGCGGTACGGCGCGTTCCTCGACGTGCGGGTCCCGGTGAGCGCGATCGCGGCGGTGCGCGCACGGACCGAGGACCACTCGGGCAGGCCGGGGTTCGACCTGGATGGCGAGACGTTCACGGTGGCGCTGTCCTGGCAGACGAACGTCGTGCTGGAGCTGAGCCGGCCGGTGCCCTTCACCCGCCCGTTGGGCCGGCCCGGCGAGGCACGGGTGATCAAGTTCTACGCCGACGACCCGCAGGCTGCGGCTGCCGCGATACACCACGCCATGGTGCGTCCGCGGGAAAGGCCTGCGTGAGGGGGCCAGCACGATCGGCACGTGATCATCGAAGGTCTCGTCCGCGAACTCCCACAGGTGCGGCACGCGGTGCTGCTCTCCGCCGACGGTCTGGTGCTGGACCACTCGGCCGGCCTGGACCCCACCGACGCCGAGTACCTGGCCTCGATGGCCGCGGTGCTGCAGAGCCTGGCGCTGCGGGTGAGCAACGTCCTGGACGGCGGGGCGTCCCGGCAGGTCGTCGTGAGGTGCGACCGGATCGCCCTGGTGGTCCTCCCGTGGAACGACCACGAGCGGCTCGCGGTGGCCACCGCGGAGGCGGATCTCGATGAGATCATCGCGAAACTCGACCGCGCCGCGGCTTGACCTTCCAGGTGCTCGAAGGTGCATCGTTGAGACATGTCGAGAGAAGAACTCGCCCTGGCGATGACCAAGGAACCCGCCGAGGCGAAGCGCATCCTGTTGCGGCTCTGGGAGGAGGGCTCGGCGGTCGACCGCTGCGCCGCGGCCCACTTCCTCGCCGACCGGCAGGACGAGCCGCGCGACGAGTTGTTCTGGGACCTCCGCGCGCTCGACGTCGCGCAGGCCGCGGATCCCGCCGAGGTGCACGGCTTCTTCCCCTCCCTGCACCTCAACCTCGCGGACGTCTACCGCCGCCTCGGCGACTTCGCCAAGGCACGCGAGCACCTCGCCGCGGCGGAGGCCGTCATCGACACCCTCCAGGACGACGGCTACGGGCGCATGATCTGCGGCGGCCTCGCGCGGGTGGCGGAAAAACTCGCCGAGAGCTAGAAGATCCCCGGCCCCGGGGTCAGCACGCCGGCCGGGTCGTAACGCGACTTCCACCCGCGCAGCGCGGGCCACCGCGAACCGAAGTGGTGGCGCCAATCCGCCTGCGTGAAGGGGATCGCGCCGACCGGGTAGGTGAACCCACCCAGGTCGCGCGCCTCCTCGTAGAGGCGGCGGTTCTCGGCGACCTGCCTGGCGACCAAATCGGCGTCATCCGGCGGAAAACGCAGGATCGCCACGAGAAAAGCGACCCGATCGGCAGGCAGGCGGACCAGCGGCGCGTGCACCTCACCGGTGAACACCGGGTAGAACAACACGCACCCGGCCGGCCCGAGGTCCGCGGGCGTCAGCCGCTCCACCAGCGCGGTCAGGAAACCCACGGCCCTCGACGCGGGCAGGAAGCAGTTCCACCACGGGTGCGGGTGAAACCACGCCCCGGTCTCGGTCAGCAGCTCCTCGGCGGCGTCCAACCGGTGCTGGAACTCCACATAGGACAAGTCGCCGCCGGAGTACGCGGCCGTTTCCAGGAACACCCGCTTGCCCGCCTCGCCGAAGCGGACCTGGCCCTGCACGAAGTCGAACCGCCCCTCCTCGACGAACCGAAGCTGGTCCGCCGCCGCGGCCGCCACCGTGTCGTAGTCCACCTCGTGCCGGCTGATCCGCGGCGGCGCCCCAGTCAGCCGCAACGTCGCCCGCGTGATGATTCCGCACTGGCCCAGCCCGCCCAGCACCGCGGCGAACAACTCGTCCCCGGGGCCGCACGTCCGCACCACCCCGTCACCGGTGACGACCTCCAGCGCGATCACCGTGTCGGTCTGCAGCCCGTGCCGGAAACTCGTCCCGCCGATCCCGCCCACCGACAACGTGCCGCCCACGGACAACCTCAGGTAGTCGGTCAGCACCGGCGGTGTGCGGCCACGCTCCCACGCCGCCGCGAGCACCGCGTCCCAGCCGGCGCCCGCGTCCACCACGATCCGGTCCTCGGCGACCTCGTGCACCGCGGCCAGCGACGACATGTCGACCACGACACCGTCGGTCAGCGCCTGCCCGTACCCGGAATGGCCCCGTCCCCGCGCCGCGACCGGCACCCCGTCCTCGGCCGCGGTGCGAACGATCTCGCCGACCTCCCCGGCCGAGCGTGGCCGCAGCACCGCGGACGGCCGCCGCCGGACCAGGCGCCCGAAGTCGACGGACGCGGTCATCAGTACCGCTGCCAGACCCCGGCGGGCTTCCGCGCGCCCACCCCGGGCTTGCTCCAGTCGCACACCCCGTCCGGGAACGCCGCCCGCAACCGCCGCTGCTCCTCCCGGGTGAACGTGACCGGCAGGTAGTCGCGGAAGTCCACCGGCTTCAACCGGCACTTCAGCGCGTCCATCGCGAGCCCGGACCCGGCCACGAGACGCGTGTTCGCCGCGACCGGGAACAGCTCACCGCACCGCCCGCTCGACGGGTAGGTCAGCCGCTCCCGCACGCGCTCGGTCGCCGACACGTAGCACCCGTCCCCCAGGTCGGCGGGCCGGTTCGCGACCACCTTCTGCTGCGCGCCGCGCCCCGACCGGTCGTTCCCGATCGCCGTCAGCCAGCGGTCCATCGCGTCCAGCTCGTAAGCCGCCGCGACCGCGGCGTCCGCCGGCCGGCTCGCGATGATCACCTGGTTGTCCGCCGCCCCGCTGCGCCGCAACCGCTCCCGCATCACGAACGACCACTCCGTGGTGTGGATGTCGGCGCCGAACCCGGCCAGGTCGAGGTCCGTCCGCTGGTCGATGATCGGCGTCGTGCGCAACCCGAGCGACGCCGAGTTGAACAACCCGGACCGGTAGGCCGCCGACAACGCCTTCGGGTCGGCCGCGCTCCGCGCCGGAACCGGGGCGCCCGTGTAGTCGAGCCCGCCGATGGCGGCGTTCAGGTCCACGAACTGCGCCGCCGAGATCTGCCCGGCCCGCAGGGCCGACAGGCCGTACTGCACCCCGGTGTTGTCCAGCGTGCTGCGCACGAACCCGGTTCGCGGATCCCGCCCGAGCTGGTTCACCAGCTGCTCGTTGGAGTTGCAGATGACACCGTCCGGATTGGACACCGGGTCCCACCGCTCGGACACCGGCAGCAGCAGGGTGCAGCTGCCGGTCGCCGTCGCGCGGTTGGCGAACGTCTGCTCCCACGAGACGCACGTGCTGTAGGTGTGGAACCCGGCCACCGCGAGCCGCTGCTCCGGTGTGAACGAGCTGCCCGCCCCGGCGAAGTACCGGTTGAGCAGGCGGCAGTCCGTGACCGGCCCGGCCGTGCTCAGCGGGTCCGGGTAGGAGATGCCGGGGATGATGCCGTCCAGGATGCCCGGGTAGTTCTCGGCGATGTCGTACTGCTGGATCGCGCCGCCGGACCCGCCCCAGCCGATCGTGTGCCGCGCCGGCCCATAGGTCTCGGTGAAGTGCTCCTTGACCATCATCGCCGCCTCCGCGGAGATGATCGGGCTGCAGTTGTTGTCCAGCACGTTCAGGCTCGACGAAGCGACCGCGTACCCCTGGGACAGGAACAGGTCGTTCAGCACCCCGCCGGTCGACGCGCCCTGGTGGAACCCGGAGTTGCAGCCACCGCCGAAGGTGTAGACGAGCCGCTCGTTCCAGCCGCGCTCCACAGTGAACGGTGACGGCGCGGTCCCGTCGGTGAGCGCGGCGATCTCGTAGACCGCGCGGTCGATCGTGCCGCGTTCCACCCGCACGATGTAGGGCATCCCGTTGACCGACGCGAGATCGGCGGGCCGGGACGCCGGATCGGCCAGCGGCCGGAACTGCCCGCCGGTCGTGCGGTACTGGTAACTCACCTGGGTGGGCGCGCTGCACAGCGGCGGCGTCGCGGCCGGCAGCCCGTAGGCCTGCGTCTCGCAGTAGAACGGCTCCTGCTGCCGTCCGGAGAACACCGGCCCGGTGATCGGGTGGTTGGTCACCCGCAGGCTCGCGCGTCCCCGGCCCGGCGCGCTCGCGACGATCTCGTTCGTCCCGTCCCGCAGGCCGCCGACCAGGCCGAGCAGGGTGTCGCCGGTCTGCTTGAACTCGCCGGTGACGTCACGGCCGTTGGCCGTCACCCGCACGTCCCGCGCGGCCGGCACCCGCACCAGCACCTGCCCGCCGCTGACCAGGTCGGGGTGCGGGTTGGAGACGGATTCGACGGTCAGCCGCGGCGGCGCCGCGACCGCCGCCGGAACGGTGAGCAGCGACGCCGCACACGCGGCGGTCAGCACCAGTGCACGCAGCAAGGGAGCACCCCCGGGCTCGTGCGCCACCTCGTCGTGGCGCCCGCGTCGGGTATAGCACGCGGTCCGGTCACCGCAAAAGTCCAGAACTGGGTTCTGTTCGATCACGCTTGACCAGATTGTCCGAAGGGTCTGTGCAAGACGCCCCAGGCTGTGTACGGTCCCTCCAAACCGAACCTGATTCTGTTTTTGCACACCTGCGAAGAGGCGGTGGTCGCGAGAAATGGCGCAGCAAGCCCCGTTGCTACGAGTGGACGAGCTGAACGTGTCCTTCGGCGGATTGCGGGTCCTCCAGGCGGTCTCGCTCGAAGTGGCCGAAGGGGAGGTGCTCGGCGTCATCGGTCCCAACGGCGCGGGCAAGACGACCCTGTTCAACACGATCTGCGGGTTCGTCCGCCCGGACTCCGGCGCGCTGTCGTTCGACGGCCGCCGCCTCCTGCCCCGCCCGCACCGGCTCACCCGGCTGGGGATCGCCCGCACCCTGCAGGGCCTCGGGTTGTTCCCCAACCTCAGCGCGCTGGACAACGTCGCCGCCGGCGCGACCCACCGCTCGCGCACCGGCCCGGTCGGCGCGCTGCTGGCCTCGCCGTGGGCCGAGCGGCACGAGCTGCGGCTGCGGGACCAGGCGATGGGCATGCTCGAGCAGTTCGGCATCGCCGACGCCGCGCAGCGGCCGTGCGCGAGCCTGCCCTACGGCATCCGCAAACGGGTCGCGCTGGCCCGCGCGCTGATCAGCGAACCGCGCCTGCTGCTGCTCGACGAGCCCGCGGCGGGCCTGTCCGCCACCGAGATCACCGAGCTCGCCGACATCGTGCGCGGGCTGCGGCAGCGCACCACCGTCATGCTCGTCGAGCACCACATGGAGTTCGTGATGAACCTCTGCGACCGGCTCGTCGTGCTGGACTTCGGCGAGGTGATCGCCACCGGCACGCCCGCCCAGGTGCGGGAGGACCCGGCCGTCCAGCGCGCCTACCTCGGCGAGGCGGTGGCGGCCGATGCTTGAGGTCAGCGGCCTCGTCGCCGAGTACGGGCCGGTGCGCGCGCTGCACGACATCGACCTGACGGTCGAGCGCGGCTCGATCACCGCGGTGCTCGGTGCCAACGGCGCGGGCAAGACGACGCTGCTGCGCTCGTTGTCCGGGCTGCTGCGGCCGAAGTCCGGTTCGGTGCGCCTCGGCGGCCGGGACATCACCCGGCACGGCCCGGAGGACCTGGTCCGGCTGGGCGTGGCGCACGTGCCCGAGGGGCGCGGGGTGATCGTCGAGCTGACGGTCGAGGAGAACCTGCGCCTCGGCGGGCTGTGGCGGCGCGACCGGGCGTGGCTGCGCACCGGCGTGGCGCGCATGTTCGAGCTGTTCCCGCCGCTCGAACAGCGACGGAACCAGCGCGCGGAGACCCTGTCCGGCGGTGAGCGGCAGATGCTCGCGATCGGGCGCGCCCTGATGAGCCGTCCCGACCTGCTGCTGCTGGACGAGCCGTCGCTGGGCCTCGCGCCGCGCACCGCCGCGCAGATCGTCGCGACGCTGCGCCGCCTGCGCGCCGAAACCGGCCTGACCCTGCTGCTGGTCGAGCAGAACGCGGGCACGGCGCTGTCGGTGGCCGACCGCGCCGTCGTGCTCAACGTCGGCCGCAAGGTCGCCGACGACGAAGCCGCCCGGCTGGCCGCCGACGACCGGGTCCGCCGGGCCTACCTGGAGATGTGATGGGACGGTTCCTCGACTTGACGCTCGCCGGGCTGACCAGCGGCGCGGTGTACGCCGCGGTCGCGCTGGCCCTGGTGCTGATCTGGCGCTCCACGCGAATCGTGAACTTCGCGCAGGGCGGGATGATGATGATCACCACGTTCCTCGGCTACACCGTGGTCAGCCACGGCGGGTCCTACTGGCTGGCGCTGGCCGTCGCGATCGCCGCCGGGCTGGTGCTCGGCGCGGTCGTGGAGCGGGTGCTGATCCGGCCGGTCGCGAAGCGGCCGCCGCTGGACGCGGTGGTGGTCACGTTCGGCCTGCTGGTCGGGCTGCAGGGCGTCGCCGGGATGGTGTTCGGCGGCACCCCGCAGTCCTACCCGCCCGCGTTCTCCATCGCCGGGTTCCAGGCCGGCGGGCGCCAGATCCTGTTCTCGCCCAACGACTTGTGGATCGTCGGCGTGGTGCTCGCCGTGATGGTGGTGCTGGCGGTGGTGTTCCGCCGGACCTCGGCAGGCCTGCGGATGCGCGCGACGGCGTTCGCGCCGGAGGTGGCCCGCCTGCTGGGGGTGCGGGTCGGCCGGATGCTGACCGTCGGCTGGGCGCTGGCGGCGGTGGTCGGCGCGGTCGCCGGGGTGCTGATCGCGCCGAGCACGTTCGTCAGCCCGACGGCGTTCGACGCGGTGCTGGTGTTCGGGTTCACCGCCGCCGTGATCGGCGGACTGGACAGCCCGCCGGGCGCGGTCGTCGGCGGGGTCGCGCTGGGCCTGGTGCTCAGCTTCGTCTCGGGCTACCTGGGCCCGGACATCGTGACGCTGGGCGCGCTGGTCGTGCTCATCGTGGTGCTGATGGTGCGGCCGCACGGGTTGTTCGGCGCGGGAGCGAGGCGGCGGGTATGACGATGACGGAAACGCAGGCGCCCCAGCGGGAGGCGTCCACGGCGCCGCTGTGGCGACGGTCCACTTTGCTGCGTCACGCGTGCTGGGCGGTGCTGGGGCTGCTCGGGTTCTGGCTGCTGTCGATCGCGCTGGACCCGTTCGCGAACCTGCAGCTGGCCCAGATCGCCTACACGGCCATCGCCGTCGCCGGGCTCACCGTGCTGTCCGGCCTCAGTGGACAGATCTCGCTCGGGCACGGCGCGTTCGTCGCGGTCGGCGCCTACACGGCCGCGCTGCTGCTGGAGAACGCCGAGTGGAGCCTCGCGCCGGTGCTGATCGTCGCGACCGCGGGCACCGCGCTGGTCGGCACGCTGGTCGGCGTGGCCGCGGCTCGGCTGCGCGGGCCGTACCTGGCGGGGGCGACGCTCGCGCTGGCCGTCGGGCTGCCCTCGCTGGCCGACTACCACGGCCTGCGCGACCTGCTGGGCGGCGCGAACGGCCTGATCGTCAGCCCGCCGGTGCCGCCGCTGTCGCTCGGGGAGACCTTCCCGCTGGAGCGGTGGCAGTCCTGGATCTGCGGCATCTGCCTGGTGGTCGTGTTGTTCCTGCTGGCCAACCTCAGCCGCAGCCGCCTCGGCCGCGACATGCGGCTGGTGCGCGAGGACGAGGACGCCGCGGCCCTGTCCGGCGTGCACGTCGCCCGCACCCAGATCCTCGCGTTCTGCGTCAGCGCCGGGTGCGCCGGGCTGGCCGGCGGCCTGTTCGCGATCGTCAACAACCTGGCCGCGCCGGGGGCGTTCACGCTGGCCCTGTCGTTGTCCCTGCTCACCGCCGCGGTGCTGGGCGGGCTCGGCAGCCTCGCCGGCGCGGTGTACGGCGCGGTGATCGTGACGCTGCTGCCGAACTGGTCGACCGACCTCGCGCAGCAGGCCGACCTGCCGCGCGCGGTCTACGCCAACATCCCGCTGGTCCTTTATGGACTGGTGCTGATCCTGGTCATCCTGGCCTTCCCCGGCGGCATCCAGTCCGGGGTGCGCCGGATCGGCCGCCTGCTCCGCCGTAACCGGAAGAACTGAAGGAGACGAGATGGTCCTGTCCAGACGCCCGCGCGCGGCGGTCGCGATCGCCGCGGCGCTCGCGCTCACCTTGACCGCGTGCGGCGGTGGAGGTTCGGGTAGCGGCAGCACGCCCGGTGTGACCGACACCGAGGTGCTGATCGGCAGCACCCTGCCGCTGACCGGCAACGCGGCGCCCGGCTACAGCGAGCAGGGGCCCGCGGCGAAGGCGATGTTCGACTACATCAACGCCAGCGGCGGCATCCACGGCCGCAAGATCAACCTGAAGTACGTCGACGACGCCTACAACCCGGCGAACACGGTCACCCTGACCAAGCAGCTGGTGCTGGAGGACAAGGTGTTCGCGGTGGTCGGCGCGCTCGGCACGCCGACGCACACCAAGGTCGTGGACTTCCTGAACAGCTCGCGCGTGCCGGACCTGTTCGTCGCGTCCGGCTGCACCTGCTGGGACCAGCCGGACAAGAACCCCTACACCTACGGCTGGCAGCCCGACTACACCGTCGAGGGCAAGATCCTCGGCGACTACGTCGCGAAGAACTTCGCCGGCAAGAAGGTCGCCTACTTCTACCAGGACGACGACTTCGGCGCCGACGGCATGAAGGGGCTGGACAAGTTCATCGACCAGAGCCTGGTCGTGTCGCGGCAGCCCTACCAGCCGGGCAACACCGACGTCGCGGCCCAGGTGTCGGCGATCGCGCGCAGCGGCGCGGAGGTGGTGGTGCTGGAGACGATCCCGGCCTACACCGCGTTGTTCAAGCTGACCGCGCTGAAGCTGGGCTACAACCCGCAGCTGGTCGCCTCCAGCGTGGGCGCGGACCCGGTGACGGTGGCCGGGCTGCTGGAGAACTTCGCCAAGCAGAGCGGCGCGTCGGTCAAGGGCAGCGACCTGGTCGAGGGGCTGGTCAGCAGCGCCTACCTGCCGGCGAGCGGCAACGCGCAGAACTCGTGGATCCAGCTGTTCAAGAAGGTGCACGACACCTACATCCCGAACCTGCCGTTCGACGGCAACGTCATCTACGCGATGTCGTACGCGTACACGTTCGCGCAGGTGCTGCAGGCCGCGGGCAAGGACCTGACGCGGCAGGGGCTGATCGACGCGCTGAACAAGGGCGGGTTCACCGGGCCCGGGCTGGTGCCGTTCCGGTACGGGCCCGACTCGCACGCCGGCTACACCGGCGGGCAGATCTCGACCATCCGCGGCGGGCAGCAGGTGCTGTCCGGCACGCCGCTGACCACCGACGACGGTGACGGACCGGTGGTGCCGTACACGCAGCCGCAACCGGCGGCGCCGGCCAACGGCGTGCCGGCGGCGTGAGGTGGGCGCCGCGTCCCGGCGGGGCTCACGTCACGCCGGGACCGGCGCGAGCCGTGCGGTCCGGCACAATCGGGGTATGACCGAGGCCACCACCGGGAGCACGCGGGCGCAGATCACGCGCGCCGCCCTGCTCGACGCAGCCCGCGAGGTGTTCGTCGCCTCCGGTTACGAGGACGCCAAGCTCGTCGACATCGCCGACCGGGCGGGTGCCAGCATCGGCAGCCTCTACCACCACTTCACCGCGAAGTCGGACCTGTGGATCACGCTGTACGACGAGTACACGCGGCGGCAGCAGCACCGGTCGGCGCGCGCGTTCCGGACCGCGCTGGCCGCGGGGGAGGAGGACGCGCTGCGGCTGTTCATCGCCGGCACCCGCGCGTACCTCGAGGGGTGCTGGGAGGAGCGGCAGCTGGCGCGGATCTTCCTGTCCGGCAGCGGGCCCGCCGGGTTCGGCCTGCTGACGCGGCAGCGGTTCCGCGAGTGGCTGCACGCGAACTCGACGCTGGTGAACGGCCATACGCGGCCGCTGTCGGACATGCTGGTGCTGTGCCTGACGGCGATGGCCACGGAGGCGGGGCGCGAGGTGGCGGCCGCGTCGTCGAAGGCGAAGGCGCGCCGGATGATCGACGAGGTCCTCGAACTGATGGGACGCCTGTACCCGGCCTCGTAGCGATGGTGCCGAGGCAGCAGGCTGTCGCCGAGCGTGCGCAGGTTGCCCCGGGCTGACCTGCAGCCTGCCCTGGCCGGTGATGGTGCCGAGGGCAGCAGGCCGAACACGGAGCACGTGCTCGCAGTGCAGATAGCCCAGGCTCGCCGCCCCTGCCGCGGATAGCCCAGGCTCGCCACACCTGCCGCAGATAGCCCAGGCTCGCCCATACCCGCCCCAGTCCCGATGCCCCAGTCCCGGCGCCCCAGTCCCGATGCCGCAGTCCAGACCCTTCTGCGGCTCGACCCTGAACTCCGCCAGCAATTGTTGAACGATCCTCTTGTCGTCTCGATCAACGTCGCGCTAGGCTGCGCCATCGCTTCCGGCAGGAGAGGAAAAACCAATGAAGGCCCACAGGGGAATTCGCGCCGCGGTGGCTCTGTCGTCCGGTGTACTTGCGGTACTGGCCTTCCAGGGCACGGCTTCGGCCGCCCCGGTGCCGCCCGGCGACGGCTGGGACCACGTCTGGTCCGGCGCGTCCGGCGATTTCAAGGTGTACGTGGAGGAACACGGCGACCTGATCTCCGCCTGCGACACGAAGGCGGACGGCAAGACCCCGACAGTGTGGGTCGGCCCCGGCACCGGGGAGACGACGCGGTACTCGTTCCGGGTGACCGGCGGGAGCGGCAGCTGCGTCTCGAAGAGCGCTTCGCTCGGCGGTGTCTACAACCTGCCCGAGGGGCAGAAGTTCACCGTCACGGCGTGCAGCTACGGCTGCGGCGCCTGGCCGTTCGTGAACGACCACTGACGCCCCGGCAGCGCGCGTCGGCCCTCACGCGGGGTGCTCATGACGCTGATCGCAGGCCAGACCTGCCACCGGGCGTCAGCGGAGCAGGTCCGGCCGGACTCTGGCGATCTCCTGGGTCAGCTGCCGGACCGTGGCGAAGTTCGGCAGTCTCAGTTGCACGTCCGGGCCGGCGTCCGGCAGGGGTTTCACCAGCGCGCTGTGGCGGGTCGCGAAACGGCCGTCCGCGGGGGTGAACACGAGGGCCGGCAGCACGGGCTTCGAGTTCGGGTCGCCCTTGACCGGCGGGCGCGGTTCCCGTCCGCGCACGGCGCGCAACTCCTCCCACGCGATCAGGTCGGATTTGCGACCGGCTCCCCACCACAGTCCACGCTGATCGACGACGAAGCGGTGCATGCGGGGGACGGAGCCGATCATGATCAGCAGGCCGCCCAGCGCGAGCGCGCCGAAGAGGAACGACGCGGCGGTCGGAGTGAGGTTCTTCGACTTCGACGAACCTGAGGCATGCCCGACGTCCGGGAAGAGGGCGACCAACCCGAAGACGACGAACATGGCCAGCCCCCCGATGAACACCCATCGGCCGGACCGGTACTCGACGACGGGCGTCTCGGGATCGGGGGACCACGTCTGTTCGGGCACGGACGGCAGCGTAGCCGAAGGCGGCTCCAGCAGGAGCGGGCGCGCGATTGACCCTCACATCAGTGTGAGGGTGCATGATCGGAGCATGACCTTCGATCCGCACGACCTGCTCGCCGACGCCAGGATCGCCGTACTGGCCACGATCAAGGCCAACGGCCTGCCGCAGCTGTCGCCCGTCACGCCGTACTACGACCGCGACGCCGGGGTGATCTACGTGTCCATGACGGAGGGCCGGGCCAAGACCCGCAACCTCCGCCGCGATCCGCGCGCCGCGCTGGAGGTCACCAGCTCCGACGGCTGGGCGTGGGCGACCGCGGAGGGCCCGGTCACCCTCACCGGTCCCGGCACCGACCCGCACGGCCCCGAGGTCGAGGCGCTGGTCGACTACTACCGCAAGGCCGCGGGCGAGCACCCGGACTGGGCCGAGTACCGCGAGGTCATGGTGTCCGACCGCCGGGTGCTCATGACGCTGAAGGTCGAGCGCGTCTACGGCGAGAAGATCCGCTGACCGCACTGGCTCGAACGCGGAACTCGCGCCCGCGAGGGCGCGACTCGCGGCCGTGAGGCTCGCGCCGCGAGCGTCGGGCTCGCACCCGCGGGACTCGCGGGCGTGTGCGCGGAACTCGCGCACACGAGCGCAGGCCTCGCGCACACGAGCGCAGGCCTCGCGCCCGTGTGCGCGGAACTCGCGCCCGCGAGTGCGGAACTCGCGCCCACGAGCGCAGGCCTCGCGCCCACGAGTGCGGAACTCGCGCCTGCGACTGCGGAACTCGCGCACGCGGGCGTGAGGCCCGCGGGTCAGATGTCGAGGCGGATCAGGCCCGTCTCGGTCATCCGCTCCCCGTGGGCGGCGGCGCTGGTGAGCAGGTCCTTGACCCCGGCCGGGAAGTCCAGCTCGGTCCCGTGCGCCTGCGCGTACGCGATTCGAGCGTTGACGCCGTGCCGCTCGCCGGCGCCCCACTCCGGACAGCGCGCCCTGGCGGCCTCCTCGATCGCCGCGTAGTCCGCCGACGCGGCGACGGCCTCCTGCAGCCACTCGAAGTACTCGCGCACGTCCGCGACCGGGTTCTCGGCCGCGGCCGTCACCGGGCCGTGCCCGGGCACGTACGTGGCCGCGCCGAAGGTTTCCAGCCAGGTCAGCGCTTCCAGCCACCCGGCGATGGACCCGGAGATCGCCAGCGGCGTCACCCCGAGGAACAGCAGGTCGCCGGTGAACAGCGTGCCCGACTCCTCGTGCCACACCACCAGATCGCCGTGCGTGTGCGCGGGCCCGGGCACCGGCACGACCGCCACCGACGTGCCGCCGAGGTCGAGGGTCCGCGGCTCGGTGACGGGGGAGATGTCCGCGGGCGGGTCGATGGTGCCCCAGTCGCAGCTGAAGAGCATGTCGTAGGTGTGCGGGCCGGACAGCACCTCGCCCGCGGCGGGCGGGGTGGCCAGCACCGTCGCGCCTGCCGCGGCCAGGCGGCCGGCTCCGTGGGCGTGGTCGCCGTGCGCGTGGGTCAGCGCGACCGTGCGGGGCGTGCCGGGCGCGAGGTAGGCGTCGATCGCGGTCTCCAGCCGCCGGTTCAGCGGCTCGGTCGCGAACGTGTCGACCTGCAAGGCCGCGTCACGGCCCACGACGAGCCCCGCGTTGCTGACGAACCAGCCGCCCGGCGGCTGGTGGAAGGCGATGACGCCGGGGCGCAGGGCCACCGGGTTCAGGTCGGGTCTGGACACGCGGCCCAGCATCCTCCTCGGCGTGCGATGAGGGGAAGAGTCCTTCGGGACGAAGACCTCGCCCCGAAGGACTCATTCCACTGTGGACTTCCTCACTGCGGCGGTGGCTGCTCCTGCTGCCCGCGCGCGAAGTCCTTGGCCTTCTGCGACGCCTGGTCGATCTTGTCGGCGTGCTCGCCGAACCGGCCCTTGGCGGCCTCGGCGGCCTTGTCGATCCCTTGGTCCGTCTTGTCCGGGTTCTTGCCCATTGCGTCCTTGGCCTTGTCGAACATGTTCATGGCTCACCTCCTAGGCGCCCCGGCTACCCGGCCCGGAACTGCGGAAACGCCGGATCCCCCGCACGCGGGTCACTCACGCGAGGGGATCCGGGTGGAAAGTTCCCACCCGGACGCCTTGTCGGAATGGTCTAGTCCACGCTACTTTGTTCTTCCCCACAACAAACGGCCGGAAGGCGTGATGTCGATGAAGATGTCGAGCTGGCTCCGTTTCCTCCTCCCCGCACTGGTCGCCGCCGCCACCCTCACCGCGCCGCAGGCGCAGGCGGCCACGGTGACGTTCAACGACGACTTCAACGGCCCCGCGGGCAGCGCGGTCGACCCGGCGAAGTGGCAGCTGGAGACCGGGGACAACGTCAACAACCACGAGCGGCAGTACTACACGGCCGGCGCCGCCAACGCGGCGCTCGACGGCCAGGGCAACCTCGTGATCACCGCCCGTCGCGAGAACCCCGGCGGCTACAACTGCTGGTATGGACCGTGCGAGTACACCTCGGCGCGGCTGAACACCGCGGGCCGGTTCACCCAGACCTACGGCCACTTCGAAGCCCGCATGAAGCTGCCGCGCGGGCAGGGCATGTGGCCGGCGTTCTGGGCGCTGGGCAACGACATCGGCACCAACGGCTGGCCGAACTGCGGCGAGATCGACTTCATGGAGAACGTCGGGTTCGAGCCGAACACCGTGCACGGCACCATCCACAGCCCCGGCTACTCGGGCGCGGAGGGCATCGGCGCCGCCTACTCCGGCCCGAACTTCTCCGACGGCTTCCACACCTTCGCCGTCGACTGGGCGCCGAACCAGATCCGCTGGTACGTCGACGGCGTGCTCTACCAGACCAGGACGCCCGCCGACCTCGGCGGCGACCGGTGGGTGTTCGACCACCCGTTCTTCCTGATCCTCAACCTCGCCGTGGGCGGCTACTGGCCGGGCGACCCGGACGGCGGCACCCAGTTCCCGCAGCAGCTCGTCGTCGACTACGTGCGCGTGACGAACTGACCGCACGGCCCGGACCGGCTCGCGTCCGCGTCAGGTCGTGAGCCGGTCCCGGCGCAGCTTGACCTTGTCACCGTGTCAGGCTTCTACCGTCGCCCGCATGAGTGGAGTGGTGATCATCGGGGCGGGCCCGGGCATCGGGCAGGCGGTGGCGCGGCGGTTCGCGCGCGAGGGCCTGCCGATCGCGCTCGTGGCACGCACGGAACGGACCATGCCCGGGGCGCGGAGCTTCGTCGCCGACAGCACGGACGAGGACGCGCTGCGGGCCGCACTGGACGCGGCGGCCGCCGAGTTCGGCACGCCGGACGTGCTCGTCTACAACGCGGCGCTCATCCAGCCGGACGCGCCGGGCGAACTCCCGGCGCGGGCGCAGCTGGACGCGTGGGCGGTGAACGTCGTCGGCGCGCTGACCGCCGCGGCGCACGTCGCCCCGGCGATGGCCGACCGGGGCAGCGGCACGATCCTCGTCACCGGCGGGATGCCCGAACCCAAGCCGGAGTACGTGAGCCTGTCCCTGGGCAAGGCCGGGGTCCGCACGCTCGTCGCCCTGCTCGACGCGCGGTACGGGCCGGCCGGGGTGCACGTCGCGTCGGTGACCGTCGCCGGGCCGGTCGCGCCCGGCACCGCGTTCGACCCGGACGACATCGCCGAGCACTACTGGGACCTGCACACGCAGCAGCGGCCGTGGTCGATCGAGGTCGTCCACGACGGCCGTGGGTGAGCGCGGGGGTCAGCGGATCCGCACGCCGAGCGCGCCGGCCAGCACGAGGGCCTGCTCGGGGTCGATCGTCGCGCCGGCGAGCTTGGTCTCCAGCGGGTTCAGCCCGGTGATCTCGCTGCCCCGCAGGTCGCAACCGGACAGATCGGCGGCGTGCAGCCAGGCGCCGGACAGGTCGCACCGGTGCACCGTGCCGCCGATCCGGGCGCCGGTCAGGTCGGCCTCGCGCAGGCGCACACCGCTGAACGACGCGCGCCGCAGGTCGGCGCCGGGCAGGCCGGTGAACGACCAGTCGCCGCCCTCGGCGGTCAGCAGGTCGAAGGTGCAGCGGTCGAACATCGAGCCGGTGGTCTTGCAGTCGGTGAAGGTGGCGTCGAAGAACGAGCAGCCGGTGAACGTGCAGTTCAGGAACGCGGCGCCGGTGTGCCGGGAGGCGTTGAACCGGCTGTCCCGGAAGGTGCACTCCGTGAAGACCGCGCCCTCGGTGACCGCCTCGCTCAGGTCGGCCCGGACGAACGCGACGCGCTCGTGCCGTTCGCCGCTGAGGTGCGCGCCTTCCCAGTCCTGACCGGTGACCGTCGAGCCGGTCGCGGGAGCCGGGGTGCCGTGCCTGCGTTCCGCCACCGTGCGAACCTACCCGGGTTTTTCCCGGATGCCGTGCCGGGCGCGGCCGAGCAGCATGATCGGCATGATCCGGAGATCCTTCGTGCTCGCCGTGGCGGTGCTACTCGCGTCGGTGGTGCCCGCGTCCGCGGCGACCGACCTCGCGCTGCCGCGGCCCACCGGCCCGTACCGGGTGGGGCAGACCGAGTTGCACCTCGTGGACGCGTCGCGGACCGATCCGTGGCGCGGCGGGCCGCGGGAGCTGATGGTCAGCCTGCACTACCCGGCGTTGCCCGGCCCGGGGCGCGCGGCGCCGTACATGCTGCCCGGCGCCGCCGCGCACTTCGACGCCGTCACCGCGAACGGTCTGCTGGGACTGGGCGTGCCGTCCGCGGACTGGGCGGGCGTGCGGACCAACGCGCGGCGCGACGCCGTGCCGCTGCCCGGGCGGCGGCCGGTGGTCGTGTACTCGCCGGGGCTGGGGGAGCCGCGCACGTGGGGCACCGCGACGGCCGAGGACCTGGCGAGCCGCGGGTACGTCGTGATCAGCATCGACCACACGTGGGAGTCGCCGGAAGTGGAGTTCCCCGACGGCTCGGTGCGGACCATGGTCGACCCCGGCGATCCCGACGCGTTCCTGCGCAAGGCGCTCGACGTGCGGGTCGCGGACACGCGGTTCGTGCTGGACGCGCTGGCCGGGCGGCTGGACGTGAGCCGGGTCGGCATGATCGGGCACTCGATGGGCGGGGCGGCCGCGGCGCTGACGATGGCCGCCGACCCGCGCGTGGTGGCCGGGGTGAACCTGGACGGGAACCTGACGTGGTTCGACGGCAGCCTGATGCCGCCGGCCGCGGAGGGGCTGCGGGGGCCGTTCCTGCTGGTCGGCAAGGACGGCGAGACCGACACGGGCCCCGGCTGGAAAGCCTTCCGTGCGGCGACGCACGGCTGGACGGCGCAGCTGCGGTTGCTCGGCTCGAGACACGCGACGTTCACCGATGCCGCGGCGCTGGTGCCGCAGCTGGGCGTCCCGCTGGGCACCCTCGACCCGGCGACCGCGGTGCGCACGCAGCGCGCGTACGTGGCGTCGTTCTTCGACCGGTGGCTGCGCGACCGGAACGACCACCTGCTGGACGGCCCGTCGCCGCGCTACCCGGAGATGGTCTTCGTGGGGGAGTGACAGGTCGTCGCAGTACTGTCGCCGCGCATTCGTCTCGGGTGGTCGCGACCTCTCGCTGATGCCGCACGGTGTCGCGTCCGGCATCCCACCACCGGCGGGACAACCTGGCCGTCGGTGGTCACGTCGGTGCTCGTGGGCCAGGATGGGCCGATGCTGGCCGATCACTTCCCTCTGCTCGCGCTGCGGGTGCGGACCCCGCGGCTCGAACTGCGCCTGCCTGCGCCGGAGGAGCTCGCCGCGCTGGCTGAGCTCGCCTCGGAGGGGGTGCACGAGCCGGGCAGCATGCCGTTCCTCGTTCCGTGGACCGACCAGGAACCGGCGCTCGTGGCGCGGTCGCTCGTGCAGTTCCACTGGCTCCGGCTGGGCCGGTGGAGCCCGGACGACTGGGGCCTCGACCTCGTCGTCTTCCGGGACGGCGAGGTGGTCGGCCAGCAGAGCGTCAGCGCGAAGCGGTTCGCCATCACCCGCGAGGTCCACACCGGCTCGTGGGTGGGCCGCCGGTACCAGGGCCAGGGCATCGGCACGGAGATGCGCCGCGCGGTGCTGCACCTCGCCTTCGCGGGCCTCGGCGCGGAAGAGGCCGCGTCCGGCGCGTTCGAGGACAACGCCGCCTCCCTGGCGGTCTCCCGCAAGCTCGGTTACCGCCCGGACGGCGTCGCGCGGCACGTGGTTCGCGACGCGCTCGCCGTCGAGCACCGGCTGCGCCTCGGCCGCGACGCGTGGCGCGACGACATCCCGGTGACGATCGAGGGCCTGCCGCCCTGTCTGCCGCTCTTCGGGATCTGACCGGCGTCAGAACACGGCGAGCCGGTCCACCAGCAGTTCCGTCCGCCGCTCGGCGTCCGCCGGCGGCAGCCGTCCCGCCCGGGTCAGCGTCGCCAGCCCGTGCAGGGCCGCCCAGAACACCTCGGTGAACAGCCCCGGGTGCACGCCGTCGCCGGCGACCTCGCCGAGGTTCTCCAGCAGCGCGGCGAAGCCGTCCTTCAGCGGTTCCGGTGTGTCGTCCCGCGCGAACGCCAGGCCGCCGTCGAGTTGGAACATCGCGTCGTAGACCGCCGGGTGGCGGGCCGCGAAGTCGAGGTAGGCGCGGGCGATCGCGGTGACCCGGGCCCGCGGCCCGTCCGCGGCGGCGGCCGCGGCCCGCAACGCCGTCGCCAGCTCGGTGGCGCCTTCCAGCGCGACGGCTCCGATGATCTCGCGTTTGCCGCGGAAGTGGCTGTAGAGAACCGGCTGGCTGTATTCGATGCGCTCGGCGAGTCTGCGGGTGGTGACCGCGTCCCAGCCCTGCTGCTCGGCGAGTTCGCGGGCCGTCGCCAAGATCAGGCGTTCCCGGTTCGCCCGCTCGCGCTCCTTGCGTTCCTGTACCGACACAAGTCGATCCTAGCACTGCTAGACAAGCGAGCAATGGTTGCGCTAGCGTCGCCACATCAGCTAGCAACGCTAGATTCTCGGAGGAGTAGTCATGCTCAACGCACTCGAGGTGCTCACCACCGTCGTCGTCGGCGTGATGGTGGGGGTCGAGTTCTCGGTCGCCTTCGTCATCAACCCGATCCTCGCCCGCCTGCCGGACGAGAGCACCCTGCTCGGCCGCGCCCATGGCGGCCGGATGCTCGGCGCCGTGATGCCGGTCTGGTACCTCACCTCGCTCGCCCTCGTCGCGGTCTGGGCGATCGCCGGGTGGAGTCAGGACGGCACCGGCCTCGTCATCACCGCCGGCGCGCTGCTGATCGTCAGCGTGATCATGTCGGTCCTGCTGCTCGTCCCGATCAACAACCAGAGCAAGACGTGGACCCCGGAGAACCGGCCCGCGGACTGGAAGCAGCAGTCGCAGCGCTGGGACCGCTTCCACTACATCCGCGTCGCCGTCATCATCGGCGCCTTCGCCCTGCTGGCCGCCGCGCTCGCCTGAGCCCGAGCGAGATCTAGAGTCGACCCGTGCGCGTGGGGGAGTGGGCGGCCCGATGGGTGCCGCCGGGGGCGGTGGCCGCCGTGTGGATCTACGAAGGGCTCGTCGCCAAGGTGCTGGGCGCCCGGCCGGACGAGCGGGCGATCGTCGAGTCCGTGCCGGTGCTCGGCGGGGCCGCCGGGGTCGTCCTCCTGTTGATCGGCCTCGCCGAGGTCGCCCTCGGCGCGTGGGTGCTGACCGGCTGGGCGCCACGCACCGCCGCGGCCGTGCAGACCGCGTTGCTCGCCGGGTTCAACGCCGGTGGCCTCGCCTTCGGCGGCGGGCACATCGCCGAACCGCTGAACCTGGTGCTGCACAACGTCGTCCTGCTCGTCCTGGCCTGGCTCGTCGCACTCCGGCGGCACCGGTGAACCCCTGGGCGGGCCGGCGGGGCCTGCTGTTCGGCTGGGGCTACGAGGACCCGGACGTCGAACTCCGCGCCCTGCCCCGCGGGCGCGTCCTCGCGATCGCGGCCGCCGGGGAGACCGTGTCCGCCTCGCGCGCGCCGGGTACGACGTCACTGCCGTGGACATCAACCCCGCGCAACTGGCCTACTGCCGGGACCGCCTCGCCGGCACCCCCGCGGCCACCGGCCGGGCGGAACGCCTGCTCGCCGCCGGGCGCGCCGCCCTCCGCGTGCTCGACCCCCGCTGGCGCCACGTCGACGAGGTCCTCCGCGACGGCGATCCCGTCGCGCTCCTGGAATCCCGCCGCCTCCAGTGCCTGCTCGCGACCGGGCTCGCGCCGCTGGGCCTCCTGCTGCCCGCCTTCCGGCACGCGATCCCGCCGCGTCTCGACCGTGTGCTGCTCGCCCGCCTCCGCCGGGGCCTCGCACACGCCCCTGCGGACAACCCGTGGGCGTGGCGGCTGCTCGCCGGACACGACGAACTCGCCCGCGACACCCGCGCCGCCGCCACGCTCGTCCACGCCGACGTCGCCGAGCACCTCGAACAGGCGCCCCGCGGCTGCTACCGACGGCATCTCCCTGTCGAACGTCCTCGACGGCCCCGACGCGCGGTACGCGGCCCGGCTCGCCGCCGCCGTGCGGCACGCCCTGCGGCCAGGGGGCGTGGTGGTGTCCCGCTCGTTCCGCGAACCACGTCCCGGCGAGGATCCCGGCCCGCCCGACCGCGCGATGCTCTGGGGCGTAGTGGAAGTACGGAGGTGTCCATGACCGCGCTGAACCGGCACCCGTTGCCCATGCGCACCAGGTTCGACCACTCGCTCGTCCTCACCTACGCCGTCGATCCCTCGCAGGTCGCGCCGCTGCTGCCGGAACCGCTGACGCTGGACACCTACACCGGCCCGGACGGCGCCGAGCACGCCTTCGTGGCGGTCGCCCTGGTCGCGCTGCGGCACTTGCGGCCGTCGGTCCTGCCCGCGCCGCTCGGGTTCCGCTCGGTGATGACCGGCTACCGCATCCTCGCCCGGCTGCGCACCCCGGGCGGGAAGACCATGCGCGGCTTGCGGATCCTGCGCAGCGACACCGACCGCGCCCTGCTCGCGCTCGGCGGGAACGTCCTCACCGGCTACCACTACCACCGCAGCGCGGCCCGGGTTTCCCGGCAGGACGACACGCTGCGGTTCACCGTGCGGTCGCGGGACGGGCAGGGCGATCTCGACGTCACCGCCGATCTCGGCGAGCGGGAACCGTTGTGGGACAGGGTGTTCGCCACCCCGGCCGACGCGCGGCGGTTCGCCGGGCCGCTGCCGTACACGTTCTCGCCGGACAAGGAGGGCATCGTGGTGGTCAAGGCGTTCCGCAGCAGCTGGCGGCCCGAACCCGTCGGCATCCCGCGGCACGAGGTCGCCTTCCTGGGGCGTTTCGGCGGAGCCGTGCTGGCCAACGCTTTTCACGTGTCCGATGTGGACTACGGCTGGCACCGGGGTGAGCTCCGGTGATGCGCGGGGTCGCGCAGGTCCTGGCGTTCAACTGGCCGAAGGTGCTCGCCGGCGCGGTGGTCGCAGCGGCGCCGCTGCCGAAACCGGCACGGGCCGGGGCGGCGTGGTTCACGGTCGCGAGCCTGGCGGCGTCCTGGTGGGTCTACGACGTCTCCGGCCTCTACCGGTGGACGTGGCTGCGGCCGGTGCTGCCCGCGCGGGTGCGCCGGCACGTGCTGGTCACCGCCGGGTTCGACGAGGTCTCGCCCACGCTGCCCGCCCTGCTGCCGGAGTCCGCCGGCGTGGTGCTGGACGTGCTCGATCCGCGCGGCCCGGTCGAGGCGTCGATCCGGCGGGCTCGCCGGCGCTACCCGGCGAGGGCGCTGCCGGTGCGGCCGGAGGCGCTCCCGCTGGCGACCGGCGGGGTCGACGTCGTGCTGGCGGTGCTCGCCGCGCACGAGCTGCGCACCCCGGCCGGGCGGGAGGCGTTGTTCCGCGAGGCGCGCCGCGTGCTGCGGCCGGGCGGCCGGCTGGTGCTGGTGGAGCACCACCGCGACCTGCCGAACGTGCTGGCCTTCGGGCCGGGCGCGTGGCACTTCTACCCGCGCGCGGAGTGGGAGCGCGTCGCGGCGCGGGCCGGTCTCACGCCTGTCGCGCTCGTGCGGCGGACGCCCCTGGTCACCGCGACGGCGTTCGAGGCGGCGTGATGCTGGAGTTGCAGATGCGTGTGGCATGTGTGGTCGCGATAGTGCTGGGGCTCGCGCACCTCGTGCTGCCGCGGCTGCTCGGGTGGCCCGCCGGTCTCGTCGCGGTCAGCCCCCTGTCCCGGCTCGTCGTCGGCTTGCACACCGGGTTCATCGGGCTGACCTGCGTGGTCCTCGGCGCGCTGCTGTGGCCGGTCGACGAGCTGCTCGCGCCGGGCGCGCTGGCCACGACCGTGCTGGCGGCGCAGACGGTGTTCTGGGGCGCGCGGTGGCTGTGCGAGCTGCTGCTGGTGGGCCGCGTGGTGCGGGCCGCGCCGCTCGCCTGGCGGGCCGCGCACGTGGTCGGCCTCGGCGGCTGGGCGTGGCTCACCGCGGTTCCGCTGACCGCGCTCCTGACGCGGTGACGAGCCCGGTTTCGTAGGCGATGACCACCAGTTGCGCCCGGTCCCTGGCGTGCAGTTTCGCCAGCAGCCGCCCGATGTAGGTCTTCACCGTCGCCAGGGAGAGGTGCAGGCGCTCGGCGAGTTCGGTGTTCGACAACCCGTGCGCGATCAGCGTCAGCACCTCGGTCTCCCGCGGTGTGAGGACGTCGAGGTCGCGGCTCAGGGCCGGGCGGGGCGCGGTGGTCCGGGCGAACTCGGCGATCAGCCGTCGCGTGACGGCGGGCGCCAGCAGCGCTTCACCGGACGCGACCACGCGGATGGCGGCGCACAGGTCCGCGGGCCGGGTGTCCTTCAGCAGGAATCCGGCCGCGCCCGCGCGCAGCGCGTCGAAGACGTGCGAGTCCAGGTCGAACATCGTGAGGATCAGGACCCGCGCGGACGGCACCCGCTCGGTGAGCAGCCGCGTGGCCGCGATGCCGTCCATGCCCGGCATCCGCACGTCCATCAGCACCACGTCCGGCCGCGCCGCCTGCACGACCTCGACCGCCTCCGCGCCGGTCGCCGCCTCGCCGACCACCGCCATGTCCGGTTCGCTGTCCACCAGCAACCGGAAACTGCCGCGCAGCAGCGCCTGGTCGTCGGCGATCACCACCCGCAGCGGCTCAGGCAACGGGCACCTCCGCCGACGCGCGCAGCCACGCCGCGACGCGGAAACCGCCGCCCGGCAACGGTTCCGCGGTCACCTCGCCGCCGTACAGCGCGGCGCGCTCGGACATGCCCACGATGCCGTGGCCCGGCCGCACCGGTCCGCGTTGCCGGGCGCCGTCGTCGGTGACCTCGATCCGCACCTCGCCGGCGTGCGCCCGCACGACCACCCGGCACCGCGCGGGTGCGGCGTGCTTCACCACGTTCGTGACCGCCTCCTGCACGATCCGGAACGCCGCCAGCTCCACCGGCCGCGGCAGGTCCGGCGCGTCGACGTCCAGCTCCACCGCGACCCCCGCGGGCGCCGCCCGTTCGGCCAGCCGCGGCAGATCGGCGAGCTCGCCCGGCGGCTCGGTGTCGTCCCGCAGCGCGCTGAGCAACCGCCGCATCTCACCGAGCGCTTCGCGGCTGGTCTCCTCGATGATCCGGAGCGCTTCGCGGGCTTCGTCCGGCCGGGACTCAGCCACGTGGTTGGCCACGCCCGCCTTCACCGCGATCAGGCCCATGCCGTGGGTGACGACGTCGTGCAGCTCCCTGGCGATGCGCAGGCGCTCGTCGGTGCGGATCTGGTGCTGCCGCTGCAGTTCCAGCCGCTCGGCCTGGGTCCGGTGCGCGTGCGCCGCCCGCCCGGCCGCCCACGCCGCGACCAGCAGCGGCACCCCGAGGACATACCACCAGGCGGCGAAGCCGGCGACCGCGGCGACGGCGCACGCGCCCAGCAGGGGCAGCAGCGGGTCCCGGCCGAGCGCGACGACGTGCAGCACCAGCGCGGCGCCCGCGAAGGGATCCCAGAGCACGCCGAGGAACGCGGCCGCCACCGACACGGCCAGCACGAACACCAGCACCGGGACCGGCCACCGCCGCCGGACCAGCACGGCCAGCCCGATCACGACCGCCACGGCCACCGAGCCGCCCAGCCGCCAGCCGGTGTCGTCGCGCAGGAGGTTCCCGCCGACGGCGACGTCCACCGCGATCAGGAGCACGGCCGGCAGCACGGCGGCGGCGCGCGAACGCCATGGCGAGGGGCCCATTCGTCGCACGATATCCGGGTACCGCGCCCGCCGCGTCCGTCCACGGCGGTCATACCAGGGTCTGATGTCCGCGGCCGGAGTGTCCGCCGCGGTCCGATCCGCCGCGGTCCGGGCACTGGCAGGTTCGGCCGCATGACTCGTGAACCGCGCTGGATCGCCGGCCTGGCGATGATCGCCGCACCGCTGCTGTTGCTCACCGGGATGTTGTTGCGCCTCCCGGTCCCCTTCTTCTTCCCGCACCAGCTCACCGCGGCCGCCGACCACCCCGGCCGGATGAGCGCCGCCTACACCTGCGTGCTCGCCGGGACGCTCCTGCTGTGCCCGGCAGTGCTCGCGCTCGCCGCGCGGATCAGGTTCCGGTGGGGTTTCTGGGGCGCGGTTCTCGTCGTGACCGGGCTGTTCGCGCGGGTCTTCCACGCCGGGTTCGACCAGGCCGCCCTCGCGCTGGCCCGCCACCGCGGGGCCGGGTTCGCCACCGCGTTCGTCGGCGACGCCTACGGCGATCCGCACCTGTTCAGCTACCTGTCGTTCACGATCCTGCTCGGCTGGCCGGTGCTCGCGTTCGCCGCTTGGCGGGCGCGCGTGCTGCACGCGGTCCAGGCGGTGGGGCTGGCGGCGATGGCGGCCCTGCCGCTCGGCGTGCTCAAGGGGACGACCGTGCTGTCCCTCGTGGCGGTGGCGGGCGTGGCCGTGGCGCTCGTGCCCGAGGGGGTGCGCCTGATCCGCGTCGCGCCGCGGCCGGACTTCCGGCTGGTGGCCGTCGCGGTGCCGGTGGTGGGGCTGCTCGCCTACGTCAGCACGCTCGGGTGAGCGTTTCCGGGCCGGGCGCGGTGGGCAATCTGCCGGGCATGGCCAAGGTTCTCGTGCTCGATGTGGACGGCACGCTGGTGGACACCAACTACCACCACGCGCTCGCGTGGTTCCGCGCCTTCCGCGGCCACGGTGTGACGGTGCCCGTGTGGCGCCTGCACCGCGCCATCGGCATGGGCGGCGACCAGCTGGTGCCCGAGGTCGCCGGGCAGGAGGTCGAGGACGCCTGCGGCGACGACGTCCGGGCCAAGTGGAAGGAACTGGTCGACGGGATGCTGCCGGAGGTCTGCGCGCTCGACGGCGCCCACGAGCTGCTCCAGGCCGCCGACGACGCCGGCTACCGCGTGGTGCTGGCCAGCTCCGGCAAGCCCGACCACGTCGACCACTACCTCGACCTGATCGACGGCCGCGAGCTGGCGGCCGACTGGACCAGCTCGAAGGACGTCGAGGCCACCAAACCGGAGCCGGACCTGCTGGAGGTCGCGCTGGAGAAGGTGCGGGGCGAGGAGGCCGTGGTGATCGGCGACTCGGTGTGGGACTGCGTCGCCGCCCGGCGCATCGGCCTGCCGTCCGTCGGGCTGCTCACCGGCGGGTTCTCCGCGGCGGAGCTCACCGACGCCGGCGCCGCCCGGACGTTCACCGACCTGCGTGAACTCCGGGCGAGCCTGGACGAGCTGCCGTTCGGGGCGTCGCCGCGTTGAGGCTTGGTCGCTGCTGGCCCGAGTGCGGCGCCGATGACCAGGCACCGCGACCCCGCGTGCCCTCAGCCGTCGTGGCCCAGTTGTCCTGGCCGGGTCATTCCGCATCGTGCGGCGGCCGCGGAGAGGCGTCGATCTCCCGTCGTGCCGAGGCGCCGCCCGTGAGCTGCCGTTCGTGGGTGACCGTCCGGTCGAGCTGCTTCGCCAGGTGCGGGATGGTCGTCGACGGCAGGTAGGTCGTGGCGCCGGCGTCGAGCAAGCGCCGGACCGGGCCGTGGTAGCTGACGCCGAGCTCCGCGTCGTCGATCTCGGCCACCACCACCCGCGCCTTCGGGAACGACCGGCGGAGGTTGCCGATCAGCTGCGGGCTCACCGGCGGCACCAGCAGCACGTCCGCCGTGGCCGGCGCCGCGTGCATGTCGATCACGATGTAGTCGGTGCCGAGTTCGGCCGACAGCTTTCCCCGCGCCGATTCCGACAACCGCATCGCCGTGGCGACCACCGTGACGTCGTCGGCGATCTCCGGCCCTGCCGCCCGGGGCGCGCCGCCCGTGCTGGAGATCGTCGCGATGACCTCGCCGTCCCGCGTGACCACGAGGTCCTCACCGGGCGGCAGGGCGTCGATGAGTTCCGCGACCTCCCGGGGCAGGCGCGACACGTCGACCCGGCGGCCGGTCATGACGCCCCGAACGCCCGCAGCGCGGCGACGGCGATCACCTGCCGCGCGCCGTGCTCCTCGAAGGCGCCGGTCTCCGCGAAGCCGAGTCGGTCCGCCAGCCTTCGCGCGCGCTCGTTCGCGGCCTGGGTGACGACCACGACCGGCTGGTCCGGCAGTTCGGCAGCGGCGGCACGCAACACGGCGGCCGCGGCCTCGAACGCCAGCCCTGCTCCCCAGGCGCCACGCCGCAGCACGTAGGACAGCTCCAGCTCCCCGCCCTCCGGGGTGACGTGACCCGGCCGGCCGGCCGCGCGAGGCGCGAGCCCGAGGACGCCGACGAACCGGTCCGTTTGCTTGTCCGCGATGACGTAGCTGCCCGGCTCAGCGGTCGTGGCGGCCGCTCCGGCCTGGTCGAGGAACCGTTCGACGTCCGCACGCGGCCGCGGGCCACCCAGGTGAGCCCTGACCTCGGGATCGGTGAACACCTCCACGAACCCTTCGCGGTCGGCGTCCCGCGCCTTGCGCAGCACCAAGCGGTCCGACTCGATGATCGCGGCGGACAGGGTCGGCGTCGTCATGGAACCCGATCATCCCAGACCGCGCCCGCACCCCGCCGGAGATTTTTTTCCGCATCCGTGGTTTACCGCCCGGCGGCCGGGGTAGTCAGGCGCACGAGTCGCAAATCCGGTGGACGCGCAGGGGTGCCGTCGGATGGAGCAGGAAGCCTCGGCCCACCTCCCCCTCGGCGGGCCGGGGCTTCCGTCTGTCCAGGGGTAGTGCACACCCGCCCGCACCGGCGCGGGACAATGGCAGGCGCACCCGACCAGCAAAGGACCGATTCATGGCGAAGGCCGCCGAGCCACCTTCAGGTACCCGCGACTTCCTGGCCGACGACGTGCGTCGCCGGAAGGCCGCGTTCGACACCGTCAGCGCGGTCTTCGAGCGCTACGGCTTCGACCCCCTGGAGACCCCGGCCTTCGAACGCCTCGAGGTGTTCGCGGGCAAGCTCGGCGACGACGCGTCCGCCCTGATCTTCAAGATCCTCAAGCGCGGGGTGCACGAGGCCAGCGGCGAGGCCGACCTGGCGCTGCGCTACGACCACACCGTGCCGCTCGCCCGCGTGATCGGCACCTACGGCAGCAAACTGCCCTCACCCTACAAGCGCTACGCCATCGGCCCGGTGTGGCGCGCCGACCGCCCCGCGCAGGGCAGGTTCCGCGAGTTCGTCCAGTGCGACCTCGACACCGTCGGCTCGTCGTCCCCGCTCGCCGACGCCGAGACGCTGTGGGCGATCAACGACGCGCTGACCGCGCTGGGCGTCGAGGACTTCCGCTTTCTGGTCAACAGCCGCCAGGCGCTGCACGGCCTGCTGGAGGCCTACGGCATCCCCGAGGAGGCGGGCGCGAAGGTGCTCGGCAGCCTCGACAAGCTGGACAAGGCCACCCCGGACGCGGTGATCGCCGAGCTGGCCGACCGCGGCCTGGACACCCAGACCGCGGAGAGCCTGGTCGGGGACGTCGTCGCCACCGACACCGACCGCATCCGCAAGCAGCTCGACACCACCGAGCGCGGCCGCGCCGGCCTCGCCGAGGTCGACAAGCTCGTGGAGCTGACCGCGGGGCTGCCGTCCGGGCGGGTCGTGTTCACGCCGCGGATGGTGCGCGGCCTGGACTACTACACCGGCCCGATCTTCGAGGTCACCGCCGCCGGCTACCCGGGGTCGATCTCCTCCGGCGGCCGCTACGACGGGCTGGTCGCGAAGCTCGGCGGCCCGGACATGCCCGCGTGCGGCGGGTCGATCGGCCTGGAGCGGATCCTCGCCGGGCAGGCCGCGGCCGACGCCGAGGCCGGTGGCCTGGACGTGGCGCTCACCGTGCTCGGCGCCGAGGACGAGGTGCTGCGGCTGGCGAACCGGCTGCGCGCGCAGGGCCTGCGCACGGGCGTCTACCTGGGCACGTCCGGCAAGCTGGCGCGCCAGTTGAAGTGGGCGAACGACCAGCGGGCCCGCACGGTGCTGATCTACGGCCCGGCCGAGCAGGAGGCCGGCGAGGTGACGGTGCGGGACATGACGTCGGGCGAGCAGACCCGCGTCCCGGTCGACGAGGTGCCCGCGCACCTGCAGCGATAACGACTCGCCGGAGAACGCAGCCAGCAGTCTCGCGGGGGGCGTGCTCGGCGCCTCAGCGCGGGGACGCCCAACGGCGACGGGTGACTCTCTCGTGGCTCGAGGGCTGGGTGTGCGCCCGGTGGGGTTTGCGGTGCCTGGTCGGTGCGGCGCGGCGCCCCCGGCGGGCGCGGTTGCTGGTTGCCGGGGGTGGTGCTGCCGTGGACACGACCGAGTGGCGACCTTTGCCGTGCGGTGGGGCTCGCGGGCGGCTGATGGGTGTGGCGCTTGACTCCGGTGGGGGCGGTTGCCGGGGTGGTGCCGCGGTGGGATGGGCCGGGTGCGCGTCGGTGGGGTTTGCCGTTGGCTGTCGGCGCGGCGGCGCGCGCCGGCGGGAGCGGGTGCCAATCGCCGGGGGCGCTGCCGCCGTGAACGTGGCTGACAGGGGCAGCCCTCCCGAGCTGAGGGCACACCGCCAAGCGACACGCGGCTCGTCAGCGCATCGTCGCGCCGCTCGGCAGCTGGTGGCGATCTCTGCCGATCAGCGCACCAGGCGGAAGAAGTTGCGGATCTCCTCCACCCACACCTCCGGCTCTTCGAGCGCCGCGAAGTGGCCGCCGCGCTCGGGTTCGTTCCAGTAGCGGATGTCGGTGTACCGGCGGGCCGCCCAGCGGCGCGACGGGCGCGGCACCTCGCGCGGGAACACCGAGCACCCCGTCGGCACCGGGACCGTGTCCGAAGTGGACTTGCTGAACCACTCGGACACCTGCTTGAAGCTCTCCCAGTACAACCGCGCCGAGGACGCGCCGCTGCGGGTGAACCAGTACACGCTCACGTTGTCGAGCAGCTGGTCGCGCGTCAGGACGCTTCCGGTGTCCACCCACGAGTGGTACTTCTCCACGATCCACGCGCACAACGCCACCGGCGAGTCCACCAACCCGTACCCGACGGTCTGCGGCTTCGTCGACTGCTCCGCCGAGTAGCCCGACTCCCGCGACTCCGCCTCGGCCAGCGCGTCCAGCGCCTCCTGTTCCCGCGGCGACAGGTCGGAGAACGTCGCCGGGTCGGGTGCGGCGATCGGCGGCTGCACGTGGATCCCGGCCAGCACGTCCGGGTGCTGCTGCCCCATCGCGGTGGTGATGCTGTTGCCCCAGTCGCTGCCGTGCGCCCCGTAGCGCGTATACCCCAGCGAGGCCATCAGCGAGGCCCACGCGTCCGCGATCCGCTGCACACCCCAGCCCGGCGACGCGGGCTTGTCGCTGAAGCCGTAGCCGGGCAGCGTCGGCAGCACCACGTCAAACGCGTCCGCGGCCGACCCGCCGTGTGCGACCGGGTCGGTCAGCGGCCCGATCACGTCCAGGTACTCCACGATCGACCCCGGCCACCCGTTGGTCAGCACCAGCGGCAACGCGCCGGGGTGCGGCGAGCGCACGTGCGCGAAGTGGATGCCAACCCCGTCGATCGTCGTCCGGTACTGCGGCAGCGCGTTGACCCGCTTCTCGAACGCGCGCCAGTCGTACCCGTCCGCCCAGTACGCGCACAGCGACCGCAGGTACTCCAGCGGCACCCCCTGCGACCAGTCGTCCACCGTCTCGGCGTCCGGCCAGCGCGTGCGCTCCAGGCGGTCCCTCAGGTCCGCCAGTTCACGGTCGTCGACAGCGATCCGAAAGTTCTCCACGCGCCGACCATAACGAGACCCACCGACAATTCACGGCAACGCGGGCAGCACCTTGTCGAGCGTGATCGGCAGGTCCCGGATCCGCGCCCCGGTCGCGTGGAACACCGCGTTCGCCACCGCCGCGGCCGTGCCCACGATCCCGATCTCACCGATCCCCTTGACCCCGAGCGGGTTCACGTGCGGGTCGTGCTCGTCGAGCCAGTGCGCCTGGATGTCGTCGACGTCGGCGTTCACCGTGATGTGGTACTCGGCCAGGTCGTGGTTGACCACCTGCCCGAACCGCGGGTCCCACACGCTCTCCTCGTGCAGCGCCATCGACAGCCCCATCGTCATGCCGCCGAGGAACTGCGACCGCGCGGTCCGCGGGTTGACGATCCGCCCGGCGGCGAACACCCCGAGCAGCCGCGGCACCCGGATCTCCCCGGTGTCCGCGTGCACCCGCGCCTCGGCGAACTGCGCGCCGAACGCGTACATCGCGTACTCCTTGCGCGCCGGGTTGTCCCCGGTCGTCGCGTCGGCCTCGGCGCCGTCGGCCGGGTCGCGGCCGTACTTGTCGCGGAACGTGCGCGCGGCCTCGAACACCGCCGAACCCCAGGTCGCCGTGCCCGCCGAACCGCCGGCCACCGCCGCCTTCGGGTACGCGGTGTCGCCGAGCCGCATGTCGATCTCCTCGGCCGGCACCTCCAGCGCCTCCGCGGCGATCTGCGGCAGCACCGTCCACGCTCCGGTCCCCAGGTCCGCCGCGCCGATCTCCACGACGTACCGGCCGCCCTCGAACCGCACCACCGCGGTCGACCCCGGCCGCGTCGACGACGGGTACACCGAGGACGCCACTCCGGTGCCGACCAGCCAGCCGTCCTCCAGCCGCACGCCGGGCCGCGGGTCGCGCGAGTCCCAGCCGAACCGCCTGGCGCCCTCGCGCAGGCACTCCACCAGGTGCCTGCTGGAGAACGGGTTGCCCGACTCCGGGTCCACCTCCGGCTCGTTGCGGATCCGCAGCTCGACCGGGTCGATGCCCAGCTCGTGCGCCAGCTCGTCCATCGCCACCTCGGGCCCGAACATGCCGGGGCACTCGCCGGGCGCGCGCATCCACGACGGCACCGGCACGTCCAGCGCGGCCAGCCGGTGCGTGGTGCGCCGGTTCGGCGCGGCGTACATCATGCGGGACGGCAACGCCGTCTGCTCCGCGAACTCCTTGATGCGCGAGGTCTGCTCGACCACGTCGAGCCCGATCGCGGTCAGCCTGCCGTCGCGGGTCGCGCCGAGCCGCATCCGCTGGATCGTCGGCGTCCGGTACCCGGCGAGCGAGAACATCTGCTGCCGCGTCAGCGCGAGCTTCACCGGCCGTCCCGGGTGGGCGCGCGCGGCCATCGCGGCCAGCACCACGTTCGCGTGCGGCAGGCCCTTCGACCCGAACCCGCCGCCGACGTACGGGCACACCACCCGCACCCGTTCCTCGGGCAGGCCGAACACCTTCGCGATGGCCTTGCGCGACGGGTGCACGCCCTGCGTCGAGTCCCACAGCGTCAGCAAGTCGTTGTCCCACAACGCCGTCGTCGCGTGCGGCTCCAGCGGGTTGTTGTGGTACATCGCGGTGCGATAGGTCCGCTCGACCGTCACGTCGGCGGACGCCATCGCCGCGTCGACGTCGCCGGTCGCGCTGTCCGTGGGGAACGCCGGGTTGACCTTCTCCGGTTTGTACAGGTCGTCGCGGTCCGCGGCAAGCTCGGTGTCGTGCTCGCGTTCGTCGTAGGTCGCGAACACCAGCTCCGCGCCGTGCCGCGCGGCCTCGGAGGTCTCCGCGATCACCAGCCCGATCACCTGTCCGCGGAAGGCGACCTCGCGGTCCTGCAGCACGGCCAGTTCGGCGTCCTCTGTGGACGCCAGCCGCTCGGCGCCGCGGTAGGTGATCACGTCCAGCACGCCGTCGAGCACCTCGGCCTCGGCGGTGTGGATCGCGGCGATCCGGCCCCGCGCCACGGTGGCCTGCACGGGGTGGCAGAACACCGGCGTGCCGGCCGGCGTCTCGTAGGCGTAGGTGGCGGTGCCGGTGACCTTGCGTGCGCCGTCCCGCCGCACCAGCGGTTCGCCGATCGCGGTCATGACAGCTCCCGGAGCACGGAGACCAGGGTCCGGGGCAGCAGCGGGACCTTGAACTCGTTGCCGGGCAACGGCCGCGCCTGCGCCAGCTCCTCATCGGCCGCGGCGCGGAACGTCGCGTCGGTGGCCGGCGCGCCGCGCAGCACGTCCTCGGCCTGCCAGGCGCGCCACGGTTTGTGCGCGACCCCGCCGAACGCGATGCGCGCGTCGACGACCGTGCCGTCCTCGACGGCCAGCACCGCCGCCACCGACACCAGCGCGAACGCGTAGGAGGCCCGGTCGCGGACCTTCCGGTAGCGCTGCTTCCCGGCGGGCGGCGCCGGCAGGTCGATCGAGGTGATCAGGTCGCCGTGCGCCAGCACGGTGTCCCGCTCCGGGGTGTCGCCGGGCAGGCGGTGCAGTTCGGTGAACGGGATCGTGCGCTCGCCGTCCGGTCCGAGCACGCACACCTCGGCGTCCAGCGCGGCCAGCGCGACCGCCAGGTCGGACGGGTGCGTCGCCACGCAGTGCTCGGACGCGCCGAGGATCGCGTGGTAGCGGGTGTAGCCACCGATCGCGGAGCAGCCGGAGCCGGGCTGGCGCTTGTTGCACGGGGTCGTGACGTCCTGGAAGTACACGCACCGCGTGCGCTGCAAGGGGTTCCCGCCGGTGGTGGCCATGTTGCGCAGCTGCCCGGACGCGCCGGCGAGCAGCGATTCGGCGAGCACCGGGTAGCGCGACCGGATCCGCGGGTCGGCGGCCAGGTCGCTGTTGCGCACCCCGGCGCCGATCGACAGGAGGCCGTCGCGCTCGGTGATCTCGGCGGAGGTCAGGTTCGTGATGTCGACGAGACGGCCGGGGCGGGCGACGCCGAGCTTGAGGTGGTCGACCAGGTTCGTGCCGCCGGCCAGGAACACCGCGGACGGGTCGGCGGCGACGGTGCGGACGGCGGTGTCCGCGTCGGCGGGGGAGTCGTAGGTGAACGGCTTCATCCGGCGGCCTCCTCGATCGCGCTGACGATGCCGTCGTAGGCGGCGCACCGGCACAGGTTGCCGCTCATCCGCTCAGCGATCTCGGCGCGGGTCAGCGCGGGGCGGTCGCTCACCGCCGGGGTCGCGTGGCTCGGCCAGCCCTGCTTGACCTCGTCCAGCGCGCCGACCGCGGAGCAGATCTGGCCCGGCGTGCAGTAGCCGCACTGGAACCCGTCGTGCTCCAGGAACGCGCGCTGCACCGGGTGCAGCTCACCGTCCGGCGCGAGCCCCGCGGCGGTGGTGACCTCGGCCCCGTTCTGCGCGACGGCCAGCGACAGGCAGGACAGGATCCGGCGGCCGCCGACCAGGACCGTGCAGGCCCCGCACTGGCCGTGGTCGCAGCCCTTCTTCGGGCTGGTGACGCCGAGGCGTTCGCGCAGGGCGTCCAGGAGGGTGGTGCGGCTGTCGAGCGTCAGCCGGTGGGTGGCGCCGTCGACACGCAAGGTGATCTCCGCGTCCATGACGTGGGGCGTACCCGGCGGGACAGCCGCGAAACCGGCGATCAGGCCGGAACGGCAACCACGCGCTCTGCCTGCCGGGTCCGGGCCACCAGCACTCCGACCGCGATGATCAGGGCGAACGCGACGAGCGCGGTCAGCGTGCGCGCGACGTTGAACGCCTCCCACCGCTGCAGGACCGCCGCGTGGTCGGCCGGCGCTCCGGACACCGCCCACACCTTGATCCGCCCGTTGATCGGCACGTTGCCGAACCGCGTGATCAGGAACGACGCCAGCGCCAGCGCACCGGCCGTGCCCGCCAGGTACCGCGCCGTGCCGCGGCTCAACACGGCCAGCGCGAGCGAGCTCAGGACCGCCAAGGCCATCGTCGTCTGCATGACCACGCCGTTCATGTGCATCAGCGCGGTGTGGAAGGTCAGGCGCACGTCGAGCGGCACCGCGCCGAACGCGGACACCAGGTTGACGGCGCCGTAGCCGAAGGCCCCGGCCAGCAGGCCGGTGGCCAGCAACGCGAAGGCGGTGACGAACCGGACCACGAGGCCTCCTATTACTGAGTCGTGACTCAGTAAATGTAGCGTGCTCGGCCGCGGGTGGTCCAGTGGACGCGCGGGTTCAGTCCGGGAGCAGGCCGGGCAGGAGGGTGTCCACCACCTGCGCGGCGCCCGCGACGGCGGGAGTGCCCAGCGAGCGGAGCACGGCCCGCTGGTGGGCGACGCCGAGGATGACCAGGGCGGCCGCGTCCAAGTCGAGGCCGGCGCGTACCCGGCCGAGGTCCCGTTCCCGGCCGAGGTAGGCCGCGATGGGCGCGAGCCCCCGCTGCGGGCCGATGTCCGCTTCCGCGCTGCGCTGGGTGAACAGCTCACGGAGTTCGCTGTCGGCCTGGACGGCGGCCAGGACCGGCGTGATGCGCGTGTAGTAGGCCTCCAGGCTGCCGAGCAGTTCGACGAGGTTGTCCCGCACGGTGCCGTGCCCGGCCCGCCGCCCGAGCTCCTCGGCCACTTCCTTGTAGCGCGGGAGGTGCAGGTGGACCACGGCGCGCAGCAGCCCGAGCCGGTCTCGGAAGTGGTAGAAGATGCTCGACTCGGCCACGCCGGCGCGCCGCGCGACCTCCTTCGTCGACAGGCGGGCGACACCGGCTTCGGCGAGGATCTCCTCGGCCGCGGCCAGCACCGCCTCCCGCACCCCCGTCCTGGGGCGGCCCGGCCGCCGAGCGTCGTTCACCACGCCGACATCCTGCCAGCGGCACCGCCGGGACCGCGCCGCCGTGGGAAAATGCGCGGATGCGGCAGATCGGGAACGACGCCAACCTCGCCGGGAAGATCCTCGACGAGCTCAAGAGCGCCATCGTCAACGGCGAGCTCGTCGCGGGCAGCCTGTACTCGGTGCACGACCTCGCGGAGCGGCTCGGCGTGTCCCGGACGCCGGTGCGGGAGGCGCTGATCCAGCTGGCCGAGCGCGGCATGGTGCGGTTCGAGCGCAACCGCGGCGTGCGGATCCTCCAGACATCCCTGCACGACCTGGAGGAGGTCTTCGCGATCCGGCTGCTGCTGGAGGTCCCGGCCACCCACCGCGCCGTCACGCAGCGGACCGCCGCGTGGGTCAAGGAGCTGGGCGCCCAGCTCAAGGCGATGCGCGCCGCCGCCGAGAAACGCGACGAGGCCACGTTCATGGCCGCCGACCGGCGCTTCCACGAGATCATCAACGAGGCGTCCGGCAACGTGCGGCTCGCCCGCTACATCGACTCGTTGCGCGACATGGTCCTGCTGCGCGGCGCCTCGACCGTCGACACCTCGCGCAGCCTGTCCGACATCCTCGCCGAGCACGAGGAGATCTTCGCGCTCATCGAAGCGGGCAAGGCCGACGAAGCCGCCGAGTCCATGCGCGCGCACCTGCTCAACACCGCCCGGCTGCTGATCGGCCAGGAAGCCGCGGCCAGTGGCGACCCGGTCCCGCCGGTCTCGTTGGAGTGGACCGGCTACCCACGTCGTTGACGAGTAGCATGCTACATGCCACTCTGTGCTCGGCTCTGTCCTGACGCGCAAGGAGGCGCAGATGACGGCACCGAGCAAGGTTCACCTGCTCAAGACCGGAACCATGGAGTGCGACCAGACCTGGCTGCTGCTCAAGCCGGGTGCGACCATCACCGACCGCTCGAACACCCGCAAGGAAGCGGTGTGGACGACGTGCCCGACCCACGCGGTGCTCATCGAGCACCCGGACGGGCGAATCCTGTGGGACACCGGCGTTCCGCAGGACTGGGAGACCCGCTGGGCGCCCACCGGGCTGCAGGAGTTCTTCCCCGTCCAGGAGGGCACCAGCTACCTGCAGGACTCGCTGGCCGCGCTGGAGCTGACGCCGGACGACATCGACGTGCTCGTGCTGTCCCACCTGCACTTCGACCACGCCGCGAACGCGAAGCTGTTCGCAGGCGGCAAGACGCGCATCATCGTCAACGCCAACGAGCACGAGGGCGCGCTCGGCATCGACGGGCCGTTCAAGGGCGCGCACCTCAAGGCCGACTACGAGGGCATCGACTACGAACTCGTCTCCGGTGACGCCGAAATCGCGCCGGGCGTCAGCGTCATCGAGACACCGGGCCACACCTGGGGGACGATGTCACTGCGGGTGGACCTGCCGGAGGCGGGCACCAAGATCTTCACCTCCGACGCGGTCTACCTCGGCGAGAGCTGGGGCCCGCCGGCCGTCGGCGCCGCGATCGTCTGGGACAGCGTGCGCTGGCTGGAGTCGGTGGAGAAGCTGCGCCGCATCGCCGAGGAGACCAACGCCGAGGTGATCTTCGGGCACGACCCGGAGCAGGCCGCCAAGCTCCCGTTCGCCCCCGACGGGTACTTCGGCTGAAAGGCACACGGGCATGACCGAATACCTCAACGAGACCGTCTTCACCTGGGGCGCGACGCCGCTGAAGTTCGGCGCCGGCGCCGTCGACGAGATCGGCTGGGACCTCGCGCAGATGGGCGCGGAACGGGTCCTCATCGTCACCGACCCGGGCGTCGCCGCCACCGGCGTGCCGCAGCGCGTCGCCGACGCCGCCAAGGCGGGCGGGCTGACCGTCGAGGTCTACGACCAGGTGCACGTCGAACCGACCGACGTCAGCATCCAGGCCGCGGTGGACTTCGCGAAGCAGTCCGAGTGGGACGGGTTCATCGCCGTCGGCGGCGGCTCGTCGATCGACACCGCCAAGGCCATCAACCTGATGACCACCTACCCGGCCGACCTCTACGACTACGTCAACAAGCCGATCGGGCAGGGCAAGGCGCCTGCCGGGCCGCTCAAGCCGCTGGTCGCGGTGCCGACCACCGCGGGCACCGGGTCGGAGACGACGCCGGTGTGCATCATGGACTTCCTCGACCTCAAGGTGAAGTCCGGCATCAGCCACCCGCGGCTGCGGCCGTCGATGGCGGTGGTCGACCCGCTGCTGACGCTGAGCATGCCGCCCGAGGTGACCGCGGCCAGCGGGATGGACGTGCTGTGCCACGCGCTGGAGTCCTACACGGCCAAGCCGTTCGACTCCTTCCCGCGGCACCGCGCGGAAACCCGGGTCGCCTACTGCGGGTCGAACCCGATCTCGGACGCCTGGACCGAGCAGGCGCTGACCCTGCTGGCCCGCTCGTTCCGCAAGGCCGTGCTGAACGGCGGCGACCTCGCGGCGCGGACGGACATGATGCTGGCGGCGACGTTCGCCGGCATGGGGTTCGGCAACGCGGGCGTGCACATCCCGCACGCCTGCGCGTACCCGATCGCCGGGCAGGTCAAGGAGTACCGGCCGAAGAACTACCCGCAGGACGAGGCGATGGTCCCGCACGGCGAGTCGGTGTCGCTGACCGCGCCCGCGGCGTTCCGGTTCACCTTCCCGACGAACCCCGAGAAGCACCTGCGGGCCGCGCGGATCCTCGACCCGCACGCGCCGAAGCAGCACGACGCGGTGGACCAGCTGCCGTTCGTGCTGTCCTCGCTGATGCGCGACATCGGCACGCCGAACGGGATCGGCGGCGTCGGCTACGACGAGAGCGACATCGGCGACCTGGTCGAGGGCACCCTCAAGCAGGAACGGCTGCTGACCATCTCGCCGCGGCCGGTGCGCGGCGAAGACCTGGAGGCGATCTTCGCCCAGTCGATCGAGAACTGGTGATCGGATGCCCATCTACGACTACGCGTGCGAGTGCGGGAACCGGTTCGAGGCGCTCGTGCCCTCGTCCGCCAGCCCCGCGCCGAGCTGTGCGTGCGGTTCGTCGCCACGCCGCCTGCCACCCGCGGTGCGGCTCGGCGGCGTCGCCTCGGCCGGGCCCAGCCGGGACGACGCGCCGAAGAGCTGGCGCGGCACCGGCAACGGCGACCGGGAGACGGTGCGGCACTGGCACCAGCAGATGACCCGGCGGGAGAAGCTGGAGCAGAAGTACCCGGAGCTGGCGGGCGACCGCCGTCCGGTGCTCGCCCACGAGGGGCGCTTCGCCGCGGCGCCGCTGCGCGCAGGCGATCCGGTGCCGGGAGAATCGGGTTCATGACGGTGGTCGCGGACGAGCGCGTGGCCCGGTTCCTCGCGGAGCTGGGCCGCGCGCTCACCGGTGAGGTCGAGTCCGGCACGACGGCGCGCGCGACCTACAGCATGGACGCGTCGAACTACCGGCACGTGCCGCTGGCCGTCGTGTTCCCGTCCACTGTGGAGGATCTGGAGACGACGGTCCGGCTGTGCCGGGAGTTCCGGATCCCCATCACCGCGCGCGGCGCCGGAACGAGCATCGGCGGGCAGGCGCTCGGCGAGGGTGTCGTAGTCGACTACAGCAGGCACCTGAACCGGGTGCTGGAGATCGACCCGGAGGCGGGGACCGCCCGCGTGCAGCCCGGCGTGGTGCTGGACGCGTTGCGCGCGGCCGCCGCCCCGCACGGGCTGACGTTCGGGCCGGACCCGTCGACCCACAGCCGCTGCACGATCGGCGGCATGGTGGGCAACGACGCGTGCGGCTCGCACTCGGTGGCGTGGGGGCGGACCGCGGACAACGTGGTCGCGCTGGACGTGCTGACCGCGGACGGGACGCGGCTGGCGATCGGGGAGTCGCTGCCGGACGATCCGCGGGTCGCCGAGTCGAAGCAGCTCGCGCTGGACAACCTGGCGCTGCTGCGCACGTCGTTCCCGTCGATCCCACGGCGCGTGTCGGGGTACGCGCTGGACCAGCTGTTGCCGGAGAACGGGACGAACCTGGTCCGCGCCCTGGTCGGCACCGAGGGCACGTGCGTGCTGCTGACCGAGATCACCGTGCGGCTGGTGCCCGCGCCTGCGGCCCGGGCGCTGGTCGTCGCGGGCTACGCGGACGACATCGCGGCCGCCGACGCCGTGCCGTCGGTGCTGCCGCTGAAGCCGTTGACCGTCGAGGGCATGGGCCGCGACCTCATCGACTCGCTGTTGATGCGGCGGTCGCACCCGGCCGTCGACCTGCTGCCGGCGGGGCGCGGCTGGCTGTTCGTCGAGGTCGGGGGAGCGGACCCGGCGGAGGCGGCGGCGCGGGCTGCCGAAGTCGCGGCTGCCCTGGAGCGGGACACCGGCGCCGCGACCGTGGTGGAGACGCGGCCGGCGGACCAGCGGATGCTGTGGTCGGTGCGGGAGGCCGCGGCCGGGATCGTGACCCGCATGGCGGACGGTTCCGAGGCGTGGCCGGGCTGGGAGGACTCCGCGGTGCCGCCCGCTCATCTTGGGGCCTATCTACGGGATTTCCGGGCTCTGCTGGGGAAGTACGGGCTGCGGGGTGTCCCGTATGGACACTTCGGCGAGGGGTGCGTGCACGTGCGCATCAACTTCGGCCTGACCAGCGACGAGGGCCGGCGGCAGTTCCGGGCGTTCATGGAGGACGCGGCGGACCTGGTGGTGCAGCACGGCGGGTCGCTGTCCGGCGAGCACGGCGACGGGCAGGCGCGGGCGGAGCTGTTGTCGCGGATGTACCCGCCGGAGATCCTGGCGCTGTTCGAGCGGTTCAAGGTCATCTGGGACCCCGCGGACCTGCTCAACCCGGGCAACCTGGTGCGGCCCCGGAAGCTGGACGCGGACCTGCGGTTCGACGGGCCGGTGCGGTCGCTGCCGGTGACGTTGAAGTACCCGCACGACGGCGGCAGCCTGGCGACCGCGACCCGCCGGTGCGTCGGCGTCGGGGCGTGTGTCGACAAGTCGTCCGGCGTGATGTGCCCGAGCTACATGGTCACCGGGCGCGAGGAGCACTCGACGCGCGGGCGGTCGCGGCTGCTGTTCGAGATGATGCGCGGCGAGACGGTCACCGACGGCTGGCGCTCCGGCGAGGTGCTGGAGGCGCTGGACCTGTGCCTGGCGTGCAAGGGTTGTCTGTCCGACTGCCCGGTCAACGTGGACATGGCGTCGTACAAGGCGGAGTTCCTGCACCAGCACTACGCGGGGCGGCTGCGCCCGGCGAGCCACTACACGCTCGGGTTCCTGCCGGTGCTGGCGCGGCTGGCGTCGGGCGCGCCGCGGCTGGCGAACCGCGTGCTGGGCGGTCGGTTGTCCGGGCTGGTGAAGAAGGCGGGCGGGATCACGCCGGAGCGGTCGCTGCCGCGGTTCGCGCCGCGGACGTTCCGGCGCGGGTTCCGGGCGCGGGAGCGGGGGCGGCCGCGGGTGGTGTTGTGGCCGGACACGTTCACGAACTTCCTGTCGCCCGAGGTCGGGCACGACGCGGTGCGGGTGCTGGAGCACGCCGGGTTCGACGTGGTGCTGCCGTCGTCGTCGGTGTGCTGCGGGCTGACCTGGATCTCGACCGGGCAGCTCGGGGTGGCGCGCCGCGTGCTGCGGCGGACGTTGCGGGTGCTGCGGCCGGAACTGGAGGCGGGGACGCCGATCGTGGGCCTGGAGCCGAGCTGCCTGGCGGTGTTCCGGCACGACTCGCGGGAGCTGCTGGACGACTCCGAGCTGCACGGGTTGCCGTCGCAGGCGTTCACACTGGCGGAGTTCCTGGAGAAGTACGCGCCGGACGTGTCGTTCCCGGAGGTCGAGGCGACGGCCATTACGCAGCAGCACTGCCACCAGCACGCGGTGATGGGCAACGCGGCGGACGAGCGGTTGCTCCGCCGGGTGGGTGTGCGGAACCGGACGCTGGACTCGGGGTGTTGCGGGCTGGCGGGCAACTTCGGGGTCGAGAAGGGGCACTACGAGGTGTCGGTCGCCGCGGCGAACCGGGTGCTGGTGCCCGAGGTGGAGGCCGCGCCCCCGGACACGATGGTCCTCGCGGACGGCTTCAGCTGCCGCACCCAGATCGACGACCTCACCGGACGGCAGGCGCTGCACCTGGCGCAGGTGCTCGCGCGGGCGCTGGACACCCCTGGCGCCTGAGCGGCGAGTTCCCCTCCGGCGCGCGAGTTCCACGTTCGGCGCGGGGAGTTCCACACTCGGCGCGGGAGCGGCATCCGCGGTTTTGCTTCCGGGGTGAGGTGCCCTCGCAGGGTGCGTGGGCGCGGGCTCACGCGCTGTCGGCCGGACACACCCCCGACGCCTGAGCGGCGAGTCCACGCTCCGACGCGCGGGTCCCCGCTCCGGCGCGGTGAATTTCACGTTCCGTGGGGTGAGCGGTATCCGGTTTCGCTTCCCGGGTGAGGTGCCCTCGGAGGGTGCGCGGGCGCGGGGCTCTCGCTCCGTCGGTTGGACACCCCCGGCTGAGCGGCGAGTCCACGCTCCGGCGCGCGGGCCCCCCATCCAGCGCGGCGAGTCCACACTCGGCGGGGGAGCGGCACCCCCGGACGGGGGCAAGCGCTCGACCCGTGGCGTTAACCGTTGCTAACGTGGCTCGGGCATCGGCGCCAAGGGAGGCGAGGATGGACAGCGCAGCGTTGCGGCCCGAGATCGCCAAGTCGTGGCGGCGGGCGGAGCTGTCCGGGCTCCGGCCGGACGCCGCGGTCGACCGGCTCACCGTCGCGGACATCGATCGCCGCAGCAGGCTCGTTCTCGCCGCCGAACCCGTTCTCGACCAGGCCACCCGCGAGCTCGCCGACACCGCGTTCAGCCTCATCCTCGCCGACCGCGACGCCTGGATCGTCGACCGGCGGTTCGGCGAGCGCCGGCTGGAATCGACCCTCGACCGGCTCGGCGTCGTCCCCGGCAGGCGCTTCACCGAGGAGAACACCGGCACCAACTCGATCGCCACCGTCTTCGAGCTGCGCCAGGGCCTCGCCGTGCACGGGCACGAGCACTTCATCGACAGCTTCAAGGCCTTCGCCTGCTACGGCCACCCGATCACGCACCCGGTGACCCGCCGCCTGGAGGGCGTCCTCGACATCACCTGCCCGGCCGACCACGCCAGCCCGCTGCTCGGCCCGTTCCTGCGCCGCGCGGTCGCCGACATCGAGCAGCGCCTGCTGGAGGGCTCCCGCGCGGCCGAGCAGCGCATGCTCGCCGCCTACCAGGCCGCCGCCCTCAACCGCCTGCGCCCGGTCCTGGTGCTGGGCGACGACGTCGTCCTCGCCAACGCCGCCGCCACCGACCTGCTCGACGCCCCCGACCACGCGATCCTCCGCGGGCTCGCCATGGACGCCCCGTTCGGCGTCCGGCAGGCCCGCAGCGTCCGGCTGTCCTCCGGTCGCGTCGCGGACGTGTCCTTCGAGCGCATCACCGGCGCGTCCGGCGTGCTGTTCGAGCTGGAACCGCCCGCGGTGCAGGCGATCCCGCGGCGCGCCACCCCGCGGCCGGTGCAGCGGGACTTCACCACCTACCGCGAACAACGCACGCACGTCCTCATCAGCGGCGAGCCCGGCACCGGCCGTTCGACGGTGGCCCGCGAGCTGGCGGGGGAGTCCGCGCTGGCCGTGCTCGACGCGGTGGACGCCCAGCACTGGGCCCCCACTCTGGACCAGCTCGTCGCGTCGCACACCGGGCTGCTGGTGATCGAGAACATCGCCCTGCTGCCCGCCGGGGCGGCTGCCCGGGTCGGGGCCGCCATGGACCGCGGCTGGTTCGCGTTCACCGGCCCGCCGCCGTCCGAGCTGACCGGCCCCGCCGCCGACCTCGCCAGCCGCTGCATCGCCCGCCGGGAGCTGTCTCCACTCCGCTCCCGACGGGACGAACTGCCCGCACTGGTCGCGGCGATGCTGGCCGACCTCGGCTCGACCCTCCGGTTCGTGCCCCGCACGCTGGAGGTCCTCGCCGCGCAGCCGTGGCCGGGCAACCTGCGCGAGCTGAAGGCGCTGCTGCGGCACGTCGCGGCCGGCCACGCGTGCGGTGACGTGTTGCCGCGTGACCTGCCGGAGGCCTACCAGGGCAGTCCCCGGGCACGCCACCTCACGCCGATCGAGCAGCTCGAACACGACGCGATCGCCGCCGCGCTGCGGGACTGCGGCGGCAACAAGGCCCACGCCGCGAAGCTGCTCGGCATCAGCCGCTCGACGCTGCACCGGCGGGTGCGGAGCCTCGGGCTGAGCTGACCTTGCCCGGCAGGGGTGTCTCGTCGCGGGCGGGATGCGCCAGCGGCCGCCCGCCGTGAGCAGGGACGCGAGCATCCTCGAACGCGGTCACGCGAACCACCCCCAGGCCACGACGGCGGCCAGCACGAGCAGCACCACGGGCACCGCCACGACTTTCGTTTCGCGGCGGCGGACGTGCTGCACGACCGCCCCGGCCATCAGCACCACCAGCCCGGTGGCCGCGACCGGCGACAGCACCGGCGCGATGTCCAGCGCGGCGGGCAGGATCAGCCCCGCCGCGGCGAGCACCTCCAGCACCCCGATGGTCTTGCCGAGGCCCACGCTGAGCCCGGTGGCGGCCAGCTTTTCGGCCGGCTGCGCCAGTTTCACGGCCCCACTGGCCAGGAAGACGGCCGCCAGCGCGGCCGCGATGATCCACAACGCGATGTCCATGCCGGTCCGACGACGCAGCCCCGCGCGGTGTGAGGTCACTGTGTCAACTTGACACGGTTAGCCCGCTGTTGCGCAGGTCACCATTACCGCCACGTCCACGACGAGGAGGTTGGTGTGACTGCGGTAGCGGAGCAGGCGGTGCGGCCGGCGGTTCGGGAGTTCGTGTCCGGGACCAAGCAGCTGCTGATCGGCGGGCAGTGCGTGAACGCGGCGTCGGGCCGGACGTTCCCCACCTTCGACCCCGCCACGGGGGAGAAGATCACCGAGGTGGCGCACGGCGCCGCCGAGGACGTCGACCGCGCGGCGGCCGCGGCGCGGCGCGCGTTCGAGGACGGTCCGTGGTCCCGCACCACGCCGTCGGAGCGGCAGCGGCTGATCTGGCGGATCGGCGACCTGCTGCTGGAGCGCGCCGAGCAGTTCGCGCAGCTGGAGGCGCTGGACAACGGCAAGTCCGTGGCGGTCGCGCAGGGCGTCGACGTCGCCTGGGCGGCCGACATCTTCCACTACTACGCCGGGTGGGCGACCAAGATCGAGGGCCGCACGATCACCCCGTCGGTGCCGTGGATCCCGGGCAGCCAGTGGCACGCCTACACGTTGCGGGAACCGGTCGGCGTGTGCGCGCAGATCATCCCGTGGAACTTCCCGCTGGTGATGGCCGCGTTCAAGCTGGCGCCGGCGCTCGCGGCCGGCAACACCGTCATCCTGAAGCCGGCCGAGCAGACTCCGCTGACGGCGTTGCTGCTCGGCGAGCTGTTCTGCGAAGCCGGGTTCCCGGACGGAGTGGTCAACATCCTCACCGGGTTCGGGGACGCGGGCGCCGCGCTGGCCGCGCACGACGACGTCGACAAGGTCGCGTTCACCGGTTCCACCGAGGTGGGCAAGAAGATCGTGGACGCGGCCAAGGGCAACCTGAAGAAGGTGTCGCTGGAGCTGGGCGGCAAGAGCCCCAACATCGTGTTCGCCGACGCCGACTTGGAGGCCGCGATCCCCGGTTCGGCCAACGCCTGGCTGTTCAACCACGGCCAGTGCTGCGTGGCGGGCACGCGGTTGTTCGTCGAGGAGTCCATCTTCGACGAGTTCACCCAGGGTGTCGCGGAGTTCGCGAGCCAGGTCAAGATCGGCCCCGGCCTGGACCCGACGACGCAGCTGGGCCCGCTCGTGTCGCAGGAGCAGCTCGACCGCGTCACCAGCTACCTGCGGCAGGGCATCGCGGACGGCGCCCGTGCCCTGACCGGCGGCGGCCGTCACGGCGACTCCGGTTACTACGTCGAGCCGACGGTGCTGGTGGACGTGCGCGACGACATGAGCGTGGTGCGCGAGGAGATCTTCGGCCCGGTCGTGGCCGCGATCCCGTTCTCGGCCGAGGACGGTCTCGCCGCGGCCGCGAACAACACCGAATACGGCCTGGCGGCGGGGATCTGGACGCGGGACATCTCGCGCGCCCACCGGGTGGCGAAGCAGATCAAGGCCGGTTCGGTGTGGGTCAACTGCTACAACGGCTTCGACACCGCGATCCCGTTCGGCGGGTACAAGCAGTCCGGCTGGGGCCGCGAGCTCGGCGCCGAGGCCATCGACCTCTACACCCAGACCAAAGCCGTCAACGTCGCGCTCTGAGGAGAATCCGCATGAAGGTCAAGGCAGCTGTACTCACCGATTTCAAGACCCCGTTCGAGATCACCGAGCTGGACCTGGACGGCCCGCGGGAGGGCGAGGTCCTGATCCGCTACGTCGCGGCCGGCTTGTGCCACTCCGACCTGCACCTGTCCGATGGAGATTTGCCGCCGCGGTTCCCGATCGTGGGCGGGCACGAGGGCGCCGGGATCATCGAGGAGGTCGGGCCGGGGGTCACGAAGGTCAAGCCCGGTGACCACGTCGTGTGCTCGTTCATCCCGAACTGCGGCACGTGCCGTTACTGCGCCACGGGGCATCAGAGCTTGTGCGACATGGGTGCGACGATCCTGGAAGGCAGCTTCCCGGACGGCAGTTTCCGGTTCCACAAGGGCGGGGTCGACTACGGGCAGATGTGCATGCTCGGCACTTTCGCCGAGTATTCGACGATCTCGCAGCACTCGGTGGTCAAAGTGGACGAAAGCGTGCCGCTGGAGACCGCGGTGCTCGTCGGCTGCGGTGTCCCGACCGGGTGGGGCACGGCCGTGTACGCGGGTGACGTGCGGCCGGGTGAGACCGTGGTGATCTACGGGATCGGCGGGATCGGCATCAACTCGGTGCAGGGAGCGGCGCACGCCGGGGCGAAGAACGTCGTGGTGGTCGACCCGCTGGCGTTCAAGCGGGACGCCGCGCTGAAGCTGGGAGCCACCCACGCCTTCGCGACGGCGGGGGAGGCGCACGAGGTGGTCACCGAGCTGACCCGGGGACAGGGCGCGGACAAGGCGCTGGTCACGGTCGGGGTGGTGGACGAAGAGGTGATGTCGGCGGCGTTCGACGTCGTCGGCAAGGGCGGGGTCGTCGTGGTGACCGGTTTGGCGGACCCCGCGAAGGCGACGATCCACGTCTCCGGCGCGGTGCTCACCCTGTGGGAGAAGACGATCAAGGGGAGCCTGTTCGGCAGTGGCAACCCGCAGCGGGACATCCTGAAGATGCTGGACCTCTACCAGGCGGGCACGCTGAAGCTGGACGAGCTGGTCACCAACCGGTACCGCCTGGAAGACGTCAACCAGGGCTACGAGGACCTGGTGGCAGGCAAGAACATCCGAGGCGTCGTCGTCCACGGCTAACCCCAACCGCCACCCGGCGACGAGAAGCAAGCGACCAACCCAACCAGACCTCCCCCGCCCCCGATCCACAGCCGATCTTTAGTCGCCGACCAGCGGGGTCAAGGCACGCTTTCCCGCCTTGACGCCGCTGCTCGGCGACTGAAACACAATCAGGCATCGGGGGCGGGGGTGGTCGGAAGGTGACCTTTCAGCGCCGTAAGGCGCCTTTCCCGTGCGTAAGCGCGGCTCTAAAGATCAAAGAGTCCTCGCCGGACGGCAGGCTCCGGGATGACCACCCAGCACGGGTGGGGTGAGCCCACTGGACGGCTGCGTTAGTCAGCGTTAACCTGGGGTCGTGGTGAGTGTGCGTGAGCTGGGGCTGCCCCAGCGGGAGGCGTCCAGCGGGGACCTGCCGGAGCGGGTGACGATCTGGGAGGTCGGCCCGCGTGACGGGCTGCAGAACGAGCAGACGGTCGTCGGCCTGGAGACGAAGCTCGAGTTCCTCCGGCGGCTCGCCGGGGCGGGTCTGACGACCCTCGAAGCGACCAGTTTCGTCCACCCGAAGTGGGTTCCGCAGCTCGCCGACGCCGATGACCTCCTCGCCAAGCTCGACCGGCGCCCGGGCGTGAAGTACCCGGTGCTGGTGCCCAACGAGCGCGGCCTCGACCGGGCGCTCGCGCTGGGTGTGGAGTCGATCGCCGTCTTCGGCAGCGCCACCGAGACCTTCGCGCGCAAGAACCTCAACCGCTCCTACGACGAGCAGTTCGCGATGTTCGAGCCGGTCGTGCGGCGGGCCCGGCACGAAGGGCTCGAGGTGCGCGCCTACCTCTCGATGTGCTTCGGCGACCCGTGGGAGGGCGCCGTGCCCGTCGAGCAGGTCGCGAACGCCGGCCGCAGGCTGCTCGACATGGGCTGCTTCCAGCTCTCCCTGGGCGACACGATCGGTGTCGCCACCCCGGGGCACGTCGAGGCGGTCGTCGGCGCGTTCGGCGACGTCACCAAGCTCGCCGTGCACTTCCACGACACCTACGGTCAGGCGCTGTCCAACACGCTGGCCGCGCTCAGGGCCGGAGTGACCACAGTGGACTCCTCGGCGGGCGGCCTCGGCGGGTGCCCCTACGCGAAGGCGGCCACCGGCAACCTCGCGACCGAAGACCTGGTGTGGATGCTCGACGGCTTGGGCATCGAACACGGCGTGGACCTCGACGCGCTGGTGCGGACGAGCGCCTGGATGGCGCAGCAGCTCGGCCGCCCCAGCCCGTCGCGCGTGGTGAAGGCCCTGACCGGCGGCTAAGTTTCTCGGTCGACGGCCAGGCCGCCGCGATCGGTCGCCCGGCCCGTCGCGGGTGGTGGCCGTGACGGACGGCCGCGTTCCTCGGCGGCTGGCTAGGCCTCGTGGTCGGCCGGTTCCCGGTCGCCCCGGCTCGTCGTGCGTGGTGAAGGCCCCGCCTGGCGGTCAGGCTTCCTCCGTCGGCAACTTGCTGCCCGCTCCGGCCCGTCGCGGGTGGTGGCCGTGACGGACGGCTGGGTTCCTCGGCGGCTGGCTAGGCCTCGTGGTCGGCCGGTTCCCGGTCGCCCCGGCTCGTCGCGCGTGGTCAAGGCCCCGACCGGCGGTGGGCTGCTCGGCTCGCGGCCAGGCTTCCTTCATCGGCAACTTGCCGGTCGCCCGGCCCGTCGCGGGTGGTGGCCCTGACCGGAGGTCAGGTCCCTCGGTCGGCGGCCAAGCCGCAGCTCCCCGGCCGCGCCAGCCCATCGCGCGTCGAGAACCGGCGGTCAGGCCTCCTCGATCGGGAGCTTCCCGGCTTCCCGGTCGGCGCGCAGCTGCGTCTTCAGCACCTTGCCGCTCGGGTTCCGGGGCAGCGCCGCCACCACCGCGATCTTCCGCGGCCGCTTGTACCGCGCCAGCCGGTCGAGGCACCACTCCTCCAGCTCCGCCGCCGTGGGCGCGTCGCCGGGCGAACGCGGTGAGATCACCGCCAGCGGCGTCTCGCCCCACTTCTCGTCCGGCACGCCGATCAACGCGACCTCGCCGATCTTCGGGTGCGCCGCCAGCACGTTCTCCACCTCGGCGCAGTAGATGTTCTCGCCACCCGAGATGATCATGTCCTTCTTGCGGTCCACCACGAAGTAGTAGCCGTCCTCGTCCTGCCGCACCAGGTCGCCGGAGTGGAACCAGCCGCCGCGGAAGGCCTCCGCCGTTTCGGCCGGCTTGTTCCAGTACTCCTTCATCACCATCGGGCTGCGGTAGACGATCTCGCCGACCTCACCGGGCTCGACGTCGTTCATGTCGTCGTCGACCACGCGCACCTCGACGTTGAGCATCGGCGTGCCGACCGAACCGATCTTGCGGATCGAGTCCTCCCCGCGCAGCAACGTGGTCACCGGGCTGCACTCGGTCTGCCCGAACGCCGTCGTCACCTCCGCCTGCGGGAACGTGTCGATCATCGTGCGCAGCAACGTCGTCGACGCGGGCGCCGCGCCCCACGAGATCTTCGACAGCGACGACAGATCCCGCGAAGCGATGTCCGGCACGTTCACGATCGCCTGCCACTGCGCCGGCACCAGGAACACCGACGACACCCGCTCGCGCTCCATCAGGTCCACCACGGCCACCGGGTCGAACTGGCCGCTCGGCAGCAGCACCGTCCGCCCGCCGAGCAGCAGGTTCGGCAGCATCCCGGACAGCCCGGCGATGTGGAACAGCGGCGCCGCGGCCAGCCACACCTTGTCACCCGGCCCGGTGTCCAGCGAGGCCATGTTGCTGAAGGCGTGCATGAGCAGGTTGTGGTGCGTGAGCACCGCGCCCTTCGGCCGCCCGGTGGTGCCCGAGGTGTACATGATGAACGCGGCGTCCTGCTCGTCCACCGCGATCTCGTCGAACTCCGGCGACGCCGCGGCCAGCGCCTCCTCGTAGGCCTCCATGCCGTCGAACGCGCCGCCGAACACCAGGCACGGGCCCGGCTCGTCGAGCTGCTCGCGTGCCTTGGCCAGCGCCGGGGCGAGCGGGGCGTGCACCACGCTGGCGCGCGCCCCGCTGTCGCTCAGCACGTAGGCGATCTCGTCGGCCACGAGCCGGAAGTTCACCGGCACGCAGATCGCGCCGAGGCGCGTCGACGCGAAGTAGACCTCGAGCACTTCCAGCGTGTTCAGGCCGAGCACCACGACCCGGTCGCCGTAGTGCACGCCCCGGTCCCGCAGCGCGTTCGCCAGCCGGCTCACACGCTGGTCGAACCGGCGGTAGGTGAGGGTGGTGCCCTCGAACGAGAAGGCGGGCTCGTCGCCCTGCTTGCGTGCGTGGCGGGCGAGTTGGTCGCCCATGGTCATCCCTCGCCCGAGGAGGCGGGGCACTTCGACAGCTCGGGACATCGGCAACCTCGGCGATCCGGAGGGTCAGGGTAACCGCGTTTCTACCGTGCGCCGAGGGAAACAGTCAACACTGACCGTCAGTGAAGAGCAGCCGGTGCGCCAGCGACTTCCACAGCGCGACGTGCGGGTCGTTCGACGGCTGCCGCCGCCGTTCGAAGGTGTAGGGCAGCGCCGCGCCACGCATGCTCGTGAACAGCAGGCCCCACAGCTCCGGGTAGCTCGGGTGCGCGCACACCGCCGGGCCCCAGATCCGGTCGCCGACCCGGCGGATCGCGTCGCGCAGCGCCCGCTCCTCCGGCCGCAGCGCCGCGGCCAGCGCCTCGTTCGTCCGCGCCGCGGTCCACAGCTCGACGGCCGCCCAGAACACCGGCTCGTGGAAGGTCATCCACAGCAGCTCGATGCACCGCTCGACCCGCCGCGGGCCCTCCGGTTCGCCGGCGAGCTGCTCCGCGACCTGGCCCTCGAGCTGCGCGAGCCGGGTCGCGGTGAGGTGCTGCGTCGCCGCCACCAGCAGCTCGTCCCGGGACGGGAAGTGGTGCAGCAGGCGGCCCCGCGACACCCCCGCCTTGGCCTGGATGGCCAAAGTGGACGCGCCCGCGTAGCCCAGTTCGACCAGGCACTCGACGGCCGCGTCCAGGATCAACGTGCGCGTGCTCGCCGCGCGGTCCTGCCGGGTCCGGGTTTCGGTCACCACGCCGATCACCATAACCCGATAACAGTCGGTGTTGACTGTTACGCCGATTCCTTGCACTCTCGCAGGGGAGTTCAACGGTTCGAGGAGGAGCCGCATGTACCCGGGTACCCACGCCGACACCGACCCCGACAAGCCGGCCGTGATCATGGCCGGCTCGGGGGAGCGGCTGACCTACGGCGAGCTCGACGAGCGGTCCACCCGCCTCGCCGACGCCCTGACCAGCGCCGGACTCGGCGTGGGCGACACTGTCGCCCTGCTCAGCGACAACTCGGTCCGCGCCTACGAGGTCTACTGGGCCGCCATGCGCTCCGGCCGCTACCTGGCCGCGGTGAACAGCCACCTGTCGCCCGCCGAGGTCGCCTACATCGTCACCGACTCCGGCGCGAAGGCGCTGGTCGTCTCCGCCGCGCTCGGCCCGCTGGCCACCGCGGTGGCCGAGCTGGTCTCGGACGTCCCGGTCAAGCTGATCTACGGCGGCGCGGCCGACGGCTACCGCGACTTCGACGAGTTCCTCGCCACCGGCTCGCCCGAGCGGCCGGCGCACCAGCCCGCGGGCGCCGACATGCTCTACTCGTCCGGCACCACGGGCCGTCCGAAGGGCATCAAGGTCGACCTGCCCGACCGCCAGGTGGACGAGCCGGGCGACGTGCTCACCCCGGTGCTGCAGCACATGTACGGCTTCGGCCCGGACACGGTGTACCTGTCCCCGGCGCCGGTGTACCACGCCGCGCCGCTGCGGTTCGGCGCGACCGCGCAGCGCCTCGGCGGCACCGTGGTGATGGTGGAGCGCTTCGACGCCGAGGCCGCGTTGCGCGCGATCGAGACCTACCGCGTCACGCACAGCCAGTGGGTGCCGACGATGTTCGTGCGGATGCTGAAGCTGCCGGAGGAGGTGCGCGGCCGCTACGACCTGTCCAGCCACCGGGTCGCGGTGCACGCCGCGGCGCCCTGCCCGGTCGAGGTCAAGCAGGCGATGATCGGCTGGTGGGGGCCGGTCCTCTACGAGTACTACGCGTCCACCGAGGGCGCCGGGATGACGTTCATCGACAGCGAGCAGTGGCTCGCCAAGCCCGGCTCGGTGGGCCGCGCGGTGGTCGGGGTCGCGCACATCTGCGACGACGCGGGCAAGGAGCTGCCGACGGGCGAGGTCGGCACCGTCTACTTCGAACGCGACGAGGTCCCGTTCACCTACCACAACGACCCGGCCAAGACCCGCGAGGCGCAGCACCCCGAGCACGAGACCTGGACGACCACCGGCGACGTCGGCTACCTCGACGAGGACGGCTTCCTCTACCTGACCGACCGCAAGGCGTTCATGATCATCTCCGGCGGGGTGAACATCTACCCACAGGAGGTCGAGGACGCGCTCGCCCTGCACCCGGCGGTGTTCGACGTCGGCGTGATCGGCGTGCCGGACGAGGAGATGGGCGAGGCGGTCAAGGCCGTCGTCCAGCCCGCGCCCGGCGTCACGCCCGGCCCGGAGCTGGCAGCCGAGCTGCTGGCCTACGTCCGCGACCGGATCGCCCACTACAAGGCGCCGCGCAGCGTGGACTTCGTCGACGAACTTCCCCGCACGCCCACCGGCAAATTGGTGAAGCGGCGGCTCAAGGAACGTTACGCGGCTCCGGCCGCGGCCAAGTAGGAGGAGGAGCCGTGCGAGACGCGGTGATCGTGGAAGCGGTGCGCACCCCCGTGGGCAAGCGTGAGGGCGGCCTGTCCGGCGTGCACCCGGTGGACTTGTCGGCGCACGTGCTGCGCGGCCTCGCCGAGCGGGCCGGGATCGACCCGGCCGCCGTCGACGACGTCGTGTGGGGGTGCGTGAGCCAAGCCGGTGAGCAGACCGGCGACATCGGCCGCAACGCCGTGCTGGCGGCGGGCTGGCCGGAGAGCGTGACCGGCGTGACCGTCGACCGGCAGTGCGGCTCGTCCCAGCAGAGCGTGCACTTCGCCGCCGCAGGGCTGATCGCGGGCCACTACGACGTGGTGGTGGCCGGTGGCGTCGAGTCGATGAGCCGGGTGCCGATGGGTTTCTCGGCGCAGGGCAAGAACCCGCTGGGCGACCAGGTGCTGGCCCGCTACGGCGGGGTGCGGCCCAACCAGGGCATCGGCGCGGAGATGATCGTCGAGCGGTGGGGCTTCAGCCGCACCCAGGTCGACGAGTTCTCCCTCGCCTCGCACGAAAAGGCCGCCGCCGCGCAGGACGCGGGCGCGTTCGACGAGCAGCTGCTGCCGGTCGCGGACGTCACCGCGGACGAGGGCGTGCGGCGGGGCGGGTCGCTGGAGAAGCTGGCCGGACTCAAGCCCGCGTTCCGCGAGGACGGCGTCATCACCGCGGGCAACAGCTCGCAGATCAGCGACGGCGCCGCCGCCCTGCTGATGACGACCAGCGAGAAGGCCGCCGAGCTCGGCCTGCGGCCGATCGCACGCGTGCACACCGCGGTGCTCGCGGGCGACGATCCGGTGATCATGCTGACCGCGCCCATCCCGGCCACGCGGAAAGCCTTGCAGCGCAGCGGGTTGTCGATCTCCGACATCGGCGTGTTCGAGGTCAACGAGGCGTTCGCCCCGGTGCCGATGGCCTGGCTGGCCGAGACCGGCGCCGACGCCAAGACCCTCAACCCGCACGGCGGCGCGATCGCGCTCGGCCACCCGCTCGGCGCGAGCGGCGCGCGCATCATGACCACCCTCGTGCACCACATGCGCGCCACGGGCATCCGCTACGGCCTGCAGACCATGTGCGAGGGCGGCGGGCAGGCCAACGCCACGATCCTGGAGCTGATCGCATGACCGAGTTCCGCGAGAAGGTCCGCGCCTGGCTCGCCGAGAACGTGCCGGGCGACGAGGAGCTGGCGACCGCCAAGCGGTTCCAGGCCGCGTTGTACGACGCCGGGCTGGCCGGAATCACCTGGCCGAACGAGTTCGGCGGGCAGGGCCTCACCGCGGCCGAGCAGCAGGTCTTCGACCAGGAGTCGGCCCGCTACGACCTGCCCAACTCGGTGTTCCGGATCGGCATGGGCATGTGCGGGCCGACGATCCTCGACCTGGGCACGCCGGAGCAGAAGGCCCGCTACATCCCGCCGCTGCTGCGTGGCGACGAGATCTGGTGCCAGCTGTTCTCCGAGCCGGGCGCCGGGTCCGACGTCGCGAGCCTGCAGACCCGCGCGGTGCGCGACGGGGACCAGTGGGTGATCAACGGGCAGAAGGTGTGGACGACGGTCGCGCACCTGGCCGACTTCGGCGCGCTGCTCGCCCGCACCGACCCGGACGTGCCCAAGCACCAGGGCCTGACCATGTTCCTCATCGACATGCACGACCCGGCGGTCACCGTGCGGCCGCTGAAGGACATGACCGGGCGGGCGCCGTTCAACGAGGTGTACTTCGAGAACCTGCGCCTGCCCGCGGACGCGGTGCTCGGCCAGGTCGGCCAGGGCTGGCTCGCCGCGGTCACCATGCTCGGCCACGAGCGCGTGTCGATCGGCGGGTTCGTGCGCAAGCGGCACGACCCGCTGGCGCACGCGAACCTCGCCGAGACCGCCCGCCGCCACGGCCGCGACGCCGATCCCGTGGTGCGCGCCGAACTCGCGAAGCTCTACGCGGCGGAACGGGCGCTGGCCCTGTTCAACGTGCGGCTGCGGCAAGAGGCCGAGGCCGGGTCGCCGCCGGGCGCGCGCGGGTCGGTCGCCAAGCTCGCCGGCGCCCAGCTGCAGCAGCAGGCCGTCGCCGTCGCCGGGCTGATCGCCGGGCCGCGCGCGACGGCGTGGGAACCGGGCGACCCGGCAGGCGAGGAACTGGCGCTGGCGATCAACCAGACGCCGTCGTCGAGCATCGCGGGCGGCACCGACCAGATCCAGCGCACCATCATCGGGGACCGGATCCTCGGACTGCCCCGCGAACCCGTCGTCGACCGCGACGTGCCCTTCCGCGAGCTGCGGGTGGGCACGCAGCGACCCGCCTGAGAGGAGAGGGATCGTGCAGCTGGTGCTCGACACCGAACAGCAGCAACTGCGGTCGACGGTGCGCAAACTGCTCGCCGACCACAACAACGTCCGGTCCGTCGTGGACGGTGACGACGCTTACGACGCCGCGCTGTGGCGGCACCTGGCGGAGCTCGGCCTGACCGGGCTCGTCGTGCCCGAGGAGCTCGGCGGCGCGGGTGCGGGTCACGTGGAACGGGCCGTGGTGCTCGAAGAGCTGGGCCGCGCGCTCGCGCCGGTGCCGTTCTTCGCCTCCGCGGTGCTGGCGGTCGACGCGCTGGTGGCGCTGGGGGACACCGAGGTGCTGCCCGCGCTGGCGGCGGGGGAGAAGATCGGCGCGCTGGCGGTTTCGACGGAGTGGGGGCCCGCCCCGGTGAGCGCCACCGAACGTGACGGCGGCTGGGTGCTCGACGGGCACGCGCCGTTCGTCATCTCCGGTGACGTCGCCGACGTCTTCGTCGTCTACACCGCCGACGGGTGGTTCGTGGCCAAGGACGCGCAGCGGACGGCACTGACCACTTTGGACCCCACGCGCGGGCAGGCGAAGCTGGAGTTCGCCGCGACCCCGGCCCGCAGGCTGGACACCGCGGACCCGGCCGCCGTGCTGGAGGAGGTGCGGGACCTCGCGTCCGTGGCGCTGGCCGCCGAGCAGGTCGGCGGCATCGCGAAGGTGCTGGAAACCACGGTCGAGTACGCGAAGGTGCGGGTGCAGTTCGGCCGCGCGATCGGCTCGTACCAGGCGGTCAAGCACGCCTGCGCGGACCTCTACAGCACCAGCGAACGCGCGGAATCCCTGCTGCGCCACGCCGCGTGGGCCGCGGACCACGACCGGGAGGCGCTGCCGCTGGCCGCGGCCACCACGCAGGTGTTCACCGGGCCGGCCTACTTCGGGGCGGCGGCGTCCGGCCTGCAGCTGCACGGCGGCATCGGCTACACGTGGGAGCACGACGCGCACCTCTACTACAAGCGGGCCAAGAGCAGCGAGCTGTTGTTCGGCGGCCAGGACGTGCAGCTGGCTCGCCTCGCCGGGCGACTGGACGGTGCTCAGTGACGGACCAGCCGGTGCTGCTCGACCGGGCGGGGGCGGTGCTGACCGTGACCCTGAACCGGCCGCACCGCAAGAACGCGATCGACCAGCCGATGTGGGACGGGTTGTACGACGCGTTCCGCGACGCCGAACGGGACGACGACGTGCGCGTGGTCGTCGTCACCGGCGCGGGCGGCGACTTCTGCGCGGGCGCCGACCTGTCCGCGGCTCGGAAGGACCACCCGCTGACGCGGATGCACCGGGTCAACGACGTCGCGCTGGCCCTGAACGAGATCTCCAAGCCGACGATCGCGAAGGTCGACGGCGTCGCGGTCGGCGCGGGCTGGAACCTCGCGCTCGGCTGCGACCTCGTCGTGGCCACCGAACGGGCGCGGTTCAGTCAGATCTTCGCCAGGCGTGGGCTGTCGCTGGACTTCGGCGGCTCGTGGCTGCTGCCCCGGCTCGTCGGGCTGCAGCAGGCGAAACGGCTCGCGCTGCGCGCCGAGATGATCGGCGCGGCCGAGGCACTCGACCTCGGTCTGGTCACCTGGATCAAGCCGGCCGCCGAGCTGGATTCCTTTGTGGACGAGCTGACCGCCGAGCTGGCCGCGGCGCCGCCGGTCGCGCTGGCGCTGAGCAAGCGGCTGCTCGAAGAGGGCGCGAGCCGGACGCTGCGCGAGGCGCTGGAGGGCGAGGCGCGGGCGCAGACGGTGAACTTCGCGACCGAGGACGCGCCCGCCGCGTTCGAGGCGTTCCTCACCAAGACGGAAGCGGAATACACGGGACGATGGGCGGTGCGGTGAGCTACGACGAAATCACCTACGAGGTCTCCGACGGGATCGCCACGATCACGTTGAACCGGCCGGCGCGGCTGAACGCGTTCACGCTGGAGATGGCGCACGAGCTGGTCGCGGCGTTCGACGAGGTGGACGCCGACGACTCGGTGCGGGTGGTCGTGGTGACCGGCGCCGGGCGCGGGTTCTGCGCGGGCGCGGACCTCGAACGCGGCGCGGGCACGTTCGACAAGAACGCGATCGGCGACGTGAAGGGGTTCGGCGAGATCGACGGCGTGCCGCGCGACGCCGGCGGCGCGGTGGCGCTGCGGATCGCGGCGTGCAAGAAGGTCGTCATCGGCGCGTTCAACGGGCCCGCGGTCGGCGTCGGCGTGACCATGTCGCTGCCGATGGACATCCGGATCGCCAGTGAGAACGCCAAGTTCGGGTTCGTGTTCGCGCGGCGCGGGATCCTGCTGGAGGCCGCCTCCTCGTGGTTCCTGCCGCGGGTCGTCGGCATCTCGCAGGCGATGGAGTGGGTCGCGACCGGGCGGGTGTTCGACGCCGCCGAGGCCCGCGCGGGCGGGCTGGTCTCGCGGGTCGTGCCGCCGGACGAGCTGATCCCCGCGGCGACGGCGATCGCCCGTGAGGTCGCGGACAACACGTCGGCGGTGTCGGTCGCGGTGTCCCGGCAGCTGCTGTGGGGCATGCTCGGCTCGCCGACGCCGTGGGACGCCCACCGCGCGGACTCCAGCGTGCTGCTGCAGCTCGGTGCGGGCAAGGACGCGATGGAGGGCGTGATGGCGTTCCTGGAGAAGCGGGCGCCGGACTTCCCCGGCCGCGTCAGCACCGACTACCCGGACGGGGTCCCGCCCTTCCCCGGGACCCCGTGAGCCGGTGGCCCGGTCAGAAGCTGAGGTAACCGCCGTCGACGGTGATCGTGTCGGCGGTGTGGAACGCGCTGGCCGGGCTCGCCAGGTACACGGCGAGCGCGCCGAAGTCGTCGGGTTTGCCCCAGCGGCCGACCGGCATCCGCGGCAGCACCCGGCGCTGGAACCCTTCCGAGTCGAGCGCCGGGGCCGCCAGCGGCGTGTGCACCCAGCCGGGCAGGACCGCGTTGGCGCGGATGCCATGCCGGGCCAGCTCGACCGCGATCGACTTGATCATCGCGGTGAGCCCGGCCTTGCTCGCCGCGTACGCCTGCCCGCGCGGCTGGCCCTGCACCGCCGCGACGCTCGACGTGCCGACCAGGCTCCCGCCGGTGCCCTGCGCCAGCATCACCCTTGCCGCGGCGCGCAGGGTCAGGAACGCGCCGTCCAGGTCGACGCGGGTGACGCGGCGGAACTCCGCCAGCGACGTCTCGGTGAACCGGCTGCCGACCCCGCCGACACCGGCGTTGACGAAGCAGGAATCCAGGCGCCCCAGCGCTTCCACGCTGCGCGCCATAGCGGACTCCACCTGGTCCTCGTCGCCGACGTCGCAGCGCACGGCGAGGACCTTGATGCCGTGCCGGGACAGCTCGGCGACGGCTTCCTCGTTGCGCTCGGTGTTGGTGCCCCAGATCGCGACGTCGGCCCCGGCGGCGGCGAGCGCGCCGGCCATCGCGAGGCCGATCCCCGAATTGCCGCCGGTGATGACGGATGCGTGCCCGGTGAGGTCGAACGGGTTGGTCATCCGCGGATAGTGCCCCAGTTTTCCCCCGCCACGCAAGGAGTTGCCCCATGGACTTCGAGTTGCCCGCGGCGTTGCGGCAGCTGCTCGCCGACCTGGACCGGTTCCTCGAAGACGAGATCTGGCCGCTGCAACGGGAAGACGACAACGAGCGCTTCTTCGACCACCGCCGCGAGTTCGCCCGCACCGACTTCGAGGCGGGCGGCACCCCGCGCCGCGAATGGGAGGAGCTGCTGAGGGAGATGTTCCGGCGCGCCGACCGCGCGGGCTGGCTCCGGTATGGGCTGCCGAAGTCCGTCGGCGGCAGCGACGGCAGCAACCTCGACATGGCCGTGATCCGCGAGCACCTTGCCGCGAAGGGCCTCGGCCTGCACAACGACCTGCAGAACGAGTCCTCGGTCGTCGGCAACTTCCCGTTCGTGCACATGTTCCTCGCCGCGGGCACGCCGGAGCAGCAGAGCGAGTTCGTCGAGGACATGATCACCGGCCGCAAACGGGTCGCGTTCGGACTGACCGAACCGGACCACGGCAGCGACGCGACCTGGCTGGAGACCACTGCCGTGCCGGACGGCGACGGCTGGATCCTCAACGGCGCCAAGCGGTTCAACTCCGGCCTGCACTCGGCGACCCACGACGTGATCTTCGCCCGCACCTCCGGCGACGGCGGCGATCCCCGCGGCATCACCGCGTTCATCGTGCCCACCGACACGCCCGGATTCTCCGTCGACTTCCACTGGTGGACGTTCAACATGCCCACCGACCACGCCGAGGTCACGCTGTCCGACGTCCGCGTGCCCGCCACCGCGGTGTTCGGCGAGGTGGGCAAGGGCCTCGCGCTGGCACAGCACTTCGTGCACGAGAACCGGATCCGGCAGGCCGCCTCCGGCGTCGGCGCGGCGCAGTACTGCATCGACCGCAGCGTGGCGTACGCGCGGGAACGGCGGACGTTCGGCCGCCCGCTCGCCGAACGGCAGGCCATCCAGTGGCCCCTGGTCGAGCTGCAGACCGAGGCCGAGCTGGTGCGCACCCTCGTGCGCAAGACGGCGTGGGAGCTCGACCGCACCGACCACATGCTGATCAGCGACAAGGTGTCGATGTGCAACTACCGCGCGAACCGGCTGGTGTGCGACGCCGCCGACCGCGCGATGCAGGTGCACGGCGGGCTCGGCTACACGCGGCACACGCCGTTCGAGCACATCTACCGGCACCACCGCCGCTATCGGATCACCGAGGGCGCCGAGGAGATCCAGATGCGCAAGATCGCCGGCTACCTGTTCGGGTTCGCGGGGCCGGACAAGCGATGAGCGAGCTGGCGGAGGCGCTCGGACGGCGGCTGGGCGCGGCGATCACCGGACTGCGGCGGCTGAGCGGCGGGGCGAGCCGGGAGACCTGGGCGTTCACCGCCGAGCCGGGCGGGCGGCTGGTGCTGCGGCGGGACCCGCCGGGGGAGTGCCGCCCGGCGGAGATGGCGCGGGAGGCCGCGTTGATCCGGGCCGCGCGCGAGGCCGGGGTGCCGGTGCCGCGGCTGGTGGACCACGGGCCGGACGTGCTCGGCTCGCCGTACCTGATCACCGAGCACGTCGACGGCGAGACGATCCCCCGGCGGTTGCTGCGGGACCCGGAGTTCGCGGACGTGCGACCGAAGCTCGCCGCGGAGCTGGGGCGGGTCGCGGCGCGCATCCACACCATGCCCGACGTGCCCGGGCTGCCCGCGGCGGACCCGCTGGAGTCGCTGGTGGAGCTCTACGACGAGCTGGACCAGCCGTTGCCGTCGCTGGAGATCGGGTTGCGCTGGTTGCGGGACCACCGCCCGGAGCCGGCGGGGGACACCGTGGTGCACGGCGACTTCCGCACCGGCAATCTGATCATCGGCCCGGACGGGCTCGCCGCGGTGCTGGACTGGGAACTGGCGCACCGCGGCGACCCGCTGGAGGACCTCGGCTGGTTGTGCGTCAAGGCGTGGCGGTTCTCCTCGCCGCTGCCCGCGGGCGGGTTCGGCACGCGGGAGGAGCTGCTCGACGGGTACGCCGAGGTCGCCGGGTTCCGCCCGGATCCCGCGGCGGTGCACTGGTGGGAGGTGTTCGGGACGTTCCGGTGGGCGGTGCTCTGCCTGCGGCAGGCCGAGCGGCACCTGAGCGGGCGGATCCGGTCGGTGGAGCTGGCGGCGGTCGGGCGGCGGGTGTGCGAGCAGGAGCACGACCTGCTGACGGCGCTCGGCACGCCTGCCGTCCCGGTGGACGCGGTGCCGGATACGGCGCCGGACCTGCACGGCAGGCCGACCGCGGCGGAGCTGGTGGAGGCGGTGGCGGAGTTCCTGCGGGCCGACGTCATGCCGGGCACCGAGGGGCGGGTGTCGTTCCAGGCGCGGGTGGCGGCGAACGTGCTGGGCATCGTGTCGCGCGAGTTGCGCTTGGGCGCTGGGCAGGAGCGGCGGCACGTGGACCGGCTCGCGGCGCTGGGGTTCGCGACGCACGCGGAGCTGGCGCGGGCGGTGCGGTCGGGCGTCGTGGCGGTGGCGGACGTGGTCGCCGCGGTGCGGGCCGACGTGACGGACCGGTTGCTGGTGGCGAACCCGAAGTACCTGGAGACGGCGTGAAGGAGATCGCGAGCGGGCTGCGGTTCCCGGAGGGGCCGGTCGCGCTGGACGACGGTTCGGTGCTCGTGGTGGAGGTCGAGCGCGGCACGGTGTCGCGGGTGTGGCCGGACGGGTCGGTCACGGTGGTCGCCGACTGCGGTGGCGGTCCGAACGGCGCGGCGATCGGGCCGGACGGGGTGATCTATGTCTGCAACAACGGCGGCTTCACCTGGCACCGGCGCGACGGGCTGACGATGCCCGGCGGTCAGCCGCCGGACTACCGCGGCGGGAGCATCCAGCGCGTGTCCTGGGACGGCTCGGTGACGGTGCTGTACAAGTCGGTGGACGGCAGGCCGTTGCGCGGGCCGAACGACCTGGTGTTCGACGCGCACGGCGGGTTCTACTTCACCGACCTGGGCAAACAGCGGGAGCGGGACAGCGACCGCGGCGGGCTGTACTACGCGCGGGCGGACGGCTCGCTGGTCGAGGAGATCGCGTATGGCTTCACCGGGCTCAACGGGGTGGGCCTGTCACCGGACGGTTCGCGGGTGTACGCGGCGGAGACCGTGACCGGCCGGGTGTGGTTCTGGAACGTGGACGGGCCGGGCCGGATCTCGCGTGCGCGGGGCGGGGTGCGCGGTCCGGCGGGTGGGGTGCGCGGCCTGGCGGGTGGGGTGCGCGGCCTGGCGGGTGGGGTGCGCGGTCCGGCGGGTGGGGTGCGCGGTCCGGCGGGCGCCACGCTGCTGCATGGCTTCGGCGGCTACCAGTTGCTGGACTCGCTCGCGGTGGATTCGGCGGGCAACATCTGCGTGGCGACGATCATGACGGGCGGGATCAGCGTGCTCAGCGCGTCGGGTGAGCTGCTGGACGTGGTGCGCCCACCGGAGCCGGACCCGTTCGTGACGAACATCTGCTTCGGCGGCCCCGACCTGCGGACGGCGTACATCACCGCGTCCGGCACCGGCAAGCTCTGGGCCGCGGACTGGCCCCGCCCCGGCCTGCGGCCCAACTACGCGGGCGCCGCGCCGCGGTGACGGCCACGCGCAGCCACTCGCCCGGGTGGCCTTTTCCGAGCACCGGCGCGGGACAGCCGTTCCGGAGCCGCCTGGGGTGCTGTCCCGGAGCCACCTGGCTTGGGTCGCGGCTCGACTGCGTGCGCGTCGGGCGGCGTGGGACGGTGTGAGCCTCGCCGAGGGTGGTCTTTCCGGGTTCACCCACTCGGTTTGCGGCTCGACTACGCCGGTGCCGCGCCGCAGTGACGGCCCGGGACAGTGCGCAAGCCCTTCGCCCGGGGCGGCCTTCCCGGGGTCACCCACTGGGTTGTGTCTCAACAGGCGGGCGCCGCGCCGCGGTGACGGCCCAGGACAGGGCGCATGCGCCTCGCTCGGAGGTGGCCGTTCCGAGCCAGTCGCGCGGGTTGCGGCTCGACTGCGCATGCGTCGCGCTGCGGTGCCGCCGGGACGGTGCGCGCCCCTCGGCGGGGGTGGCCTTTTCCGGGTTCACCCACTCGGTCGCGGCTCAACTACGCGGGCGCCGCGCCGGGGTGACGGCCACGCGCAAGCCACTCGCCCGGGTGGCCTTTTCCGAGCACCGGCGCGGGACAGCCGTTCCGGAGCCACCCGCCTGGGGTGCTGTCCCGGAGCCACCTGGCCTGGGTTGCGGCTCGACTGCGTGCGCGTCGCGCAGCGGTGGCGGCCCGGGACGGCGCGCAAGCCCTCCGCCCGAGGGTGGCCGTTGCGAGGCCACCCGCCCCGGGCTGCGGCTCAACTGCCCTTCGTGAGCTTGTCCAGCTGGGTCTGCAGCTCGTCGAGCCGCGCGTGCAGCAGCGCGACCTCCGCCGACAGCAGCGGCACCAGCTCCGGCGCCGACGTCGTCGCGCCGGTCGTGAAGGCGACCGCCCGGTCGTCCCGGTGCACCGGCACCCCGGCCAGGCGGCTGAAGTGCTCCAGCGTGAGCGGCGGGCGGTTGCCCGCACACGTCGAGCACACCGGCAGCAGCTTGCGCCACCCCACGACCCCGGTGCCGGTCGCCACGAACACCTGCGCCGGCCACCCGCACGCGCACAACCCGGCGTGCACGGCCGTCACCGTCTGCTTCGAGTACCGCACGCCCCGCTCGTACAGGAAGTAGCGCCCCGCGGCGTCCACCTCCAGCAGCACGCTCTGCTGGTACTGCGGATCGCAGGCCAGTGCGCGGGCGTCGGCGAGTTCGTGGAAGCAGTAGAACCCGCAGTCGCACAGGCGGGACGGGCTCTGGTGACGGCTGCTCTGCGCGCACTTCGCCTCGGCTGTCACCCGGTAGGCGTGCGTGCGTCCGAGCGACACCCCGGTGAACCCGGCTTCGGTGCCGTCGGCGGAGAGCATCGGGTAGGCGAGCTTGTAGCCGCGCAGCGGGACGTCGCGCCGTTCCTGGGGCGTGCGGCGCAACGACAGCCTGCCCGCCATGGCTCAGCGGTCGGCGGTGACGGGGGCGGGGCGCTCCGGTTCGGGGGTTTCGGCGGTTTCGCGCGGCTCCTCGACCGGGATGACCTCTTCGGCCTTGGATTCCTCGACGACGCCCACGGCAAGCTTCCGGCCCAGTCTCATCGCAGCCTCCTCGCGGATCACGGGTGCGTTTTTCCAGCGTGACCCGTGAACGCGGCGATGTCCAGAGCTATTCGAACCGCGAGGTGTCTCCAGCACCCTTTCGGACGATCTCCGGCTCGCCGCTGGAGAAGTCGATCACCGTGGTGGGCTCGGTGCCGCAGTCGCCGGAGTCGACCACCCCGTCGACCATGTGGTCCAGCTCGTCCTTGATCTCCCAGCCCTGGGTGAGCGGCTCCTCGTGGTCGGGCAGCAGCAGGGTGCTGGAGACCAGTGGCTCGCCCAGCTCGTCGAGCAGCGCCTGCGCGACGACGTGGTCCGGGATGCGCACGCCGACGGTCTTCTTCTTCGGGTGCAGCAGCCGGCGCGGCACCTCTTTCGTGGCGGGCAGGATGAACGTGTAGCTGCCCGGGGTGGCGGCCTTGATCGCGCGGAAGACGGTGTTGTCGACGTGCGCGAACTGGCCGAGCTGGGCGAAGTCGCGGCAGACGAGCGTGAAGTGGTGCCGGTCGTCGAGGTGCCGGATGGCGCGGATGCGGTCCAGCCCGTCGCGGTTGCCGAGCTGGCAGCCCAGGGCGTAGGCGGAGTCGGTCGGGTAGACGATCAGGCCGTCCTGCCGCAGCAGGTCGACGATCTGGCCGATCGACCGGCGCTGGGGGTTGTCCGGGTGCACGTCGAAGTACTTCGCCATGGGTAGAGCTTAGGATCACGCCGCCGCCGCGGCTGCCTGGGTGCGCTGCGCCCAGGAACGTCGCGGCCTGGTCGCCGTCCGGCCGTCTCCCGAAACTGATTGTGACGGAAGGGAGAACACCATGTCGGTTGTGGTCATCACCGGGGCGAGCAGCGGGATCGGCGCGGCCACCGCGGAGGCGCTGGCGGCGGCGGGGCACCAGGTCGTGCTGGGCGCGCGCCGGGAAGAGCGGTTGAAGGAGCTGGCCGCGCGCATCGGCGGCTCGTACCGGAGGCTGGACGTGACGGATGCGGAGGACGTGCGGTCCTTCGTGGACTGGGCGGTGGCCGAGCACGGCCGGGTCGACGTGATCGTCAACAACGCCGGCGTGATGCCACTGTCCGCTTTGGACCGGCTGAAACTCGACGAGTGGAACCGGATGATCGATGTGAACATCCGGGGCGTGCTGCACGGCATCGCGGCGGGGCTGCCGGTGATGCGGCGGCAGGGTGGCGGCCACTTCGTGAACGTGGCGTCGATCGGGGCGCACGAGGTGGTGCCGACGGCGGCGGTCTACTGCGCGACGAAGTACGCGGTGTGGGCGCTGTCGGAGGGGCTGCGCCAGGAGACGGGCCCGGACATCCGGGTGACGACGATCTCGCCCGGCGTGACGGAGTCGGAGTTGGCGGACAGCATCACGGACGCGGAGGCCGCCGAGGGAATGCGGACGTACCGCGCGGGGGCGATACCGGCCGCGGCGATCGCCCGGGCGATCACGTTCGCGATCGAGCAGCCCGCGGAGGTGGACGTGAACGAGATCATCGTCCGCCCGGCGGCTTAGGCGAGCCGAGTCGCGTCGAGAAGTCGGCGAACTCGGGAACAGTCCGGCGACCGGCCGGGCGGTCATGGAGCGTGCTCGCCGTCCGCGGGGACACCCCACGACCATCGCGGACTTGGTCCGCGCTGTGCACGAAGCTCAGCGTCGGCGCCGAGCCCGCAACGGCGGTAACTGGCCCGCTGCGCCGACGCCGCGGCTTCAACGAATTGAACCAGCCACCGCAGCGCGTCAGCCGCGCCCGGTGGCTGGTTCACGTACCGGCACTTTCCCTACCGCAGCAGGGAACCCAGTCGCTGGGCCGCCTCGACCACCGTGCGGCCCAGCGACTCCTCGTCGGGTGCGGAGAACAGTGACAGGCCGATGCTGACCTCCCGCCCGGGCACCACCGCGGAAATCCCGATGATCGACGGCGCGATTTCCCCGTAGGACACGGCGAAACCACGCTTCCGGGCCAGCGCGACCTCCTCCCGCTCGCCCTCCGCCGCCGGGGCCGCGGCCAGCAGCGCCAAGCCTGCCGAACCGCGGTCGATCGGGTCCACCTGGCCGGGCCGGAAGCTCACGTGCATCCGCGCCTGCCGCGGCTCGACGATCATCAGCATCCGCACCTCGTCCGCGCCCTCCCGCACCACCAGGTGCGCCGTCGCCTGGGTGACGTCCGTCAGCTCCTCCAGCACGGGCCGCGCGAGCGTCCGCAGGTCCTGCTCCACCGGCTCGGCCAGCCGCACCAGGCCCGTCCCCAGCGAGATCCGCTTGAACCGGTCCCGCCGGCACAACCGGTGCGCCTCCAGTGTCCGCACCAGCCGGTGCGCCACCGTCCGGTGCACGCCCACCCCTTCGGCGATCTCCGTCAGCGTCATCCCCTGCGGGTGCGCGACGAGCAGCTCGAGGATCTGCAACCCGTTGTGCAGCGTTTTCGACATCCCCGAGTCGACTTCGGACACGCGGGCACCCCCTTGACGACGAACCGGACCGCGACCTACTGTTTCCGTAGTTCGCACGCTGAGTGCGATAATAGCACGCGAATCGCAGCGCGCAAGCCCCCGGAGGAGGTCGTCGTGGACGTGGAGACGCTCGTTCTCGTGCACCAGCTGTACGGCGCGCAGAGCCACTACATCGACGAGGGCCGGGCCCGCGAGTGGGCGCACACCTTCACCCCGGACGGCGAGTTCCACTCACCGAGCTATCCGGCTCCGGTGACCGGCACCGCCGAGCTCACCAGGTTCGCCGAGGACTTCGCCGCGCACCAAGGCGTCACCCGGCACGTCCTCACCAACCTGCACGTCACGCCCGCGGACGACGGCCTCACCGCGCGCGCCTACCTGCAGATCGTGCGCACCCTCCCGGACAGCCCGCCCGAACTCCTCCGCCTGACCACGATCACCGACCACCTGGTCCGCCACGCGGGCACGTGGCGCATCCGCCGCCGGACGGTGCGCCGCGACGACACGAAGGAGAACCGATGACCGACACACGCGCCCAGCACGAGCCGACGACGGCCGTCTACCCGGAATTCGCGGGCAAGGTCGCGGTCGTCACCGGCGCGGCCCGCGGCATGGGCGCGCGCTTCACCGCCGCCCTGGCCACCCGCGGCGTGCACGTCGTCGGCGCCGACATCAACGAAGAGCAGATGCTGGAGACCGCGAACGAACTCACCGCGGAAGTCGCGAGCAGCGACAAGCCCGGCCAGATCATCGGCGCCCGCATCGACGTCACCAAGCCCGAGGACCACGAAACCGTGGCACAGCTGGCGCTGGAGCGGTTCGGGCGCATCGACTTCTGGGTCAACAACGCCGGCATCTTCCCGTTCGCCCTCGCCGACGAGATCACGCCGGAGCAGATCAACGCGACCCTGTCGGTCAACGTCGAGGGCGTCCTCTACGGTGCGCAGACCGCCGCCCGGCACATGGAGCCCGGCAGCGCGATCGTGAACATGTCGTCGGTGTCCGCCGTGCGCGTCCGCCGCGGCCGGGCCGCCTACTGCACCTCCAAGGCCGCCGTCGCGCACCTCACCGAATCGCTCGCCGTCGAGTTCGGCGACCGCGGCATCCGGGTCAACGCGATCGCCCCCGGCTACATCGACACCGAGATGACCCGCTGGGTCAAGGAGGACCCGGCCGCGCTGCGGCACGCGCTCGACGTCGTGCCGCTGCACCGGCTCGGCTCGCCCGAGGAGGTCGTCGGCCCGCTGCTGTTCCTGCTCTCCGACAGCGCCCGCTACGTGACCGGCCACAGCATCGCCGTCGACGGCGGGTCGCGGCATGTCTGAGTACCCGGACACGGTGCTCGTCACCGGCGCCGCCGCCGGCATGGGCGCCAGCCACGCCCGGGCCCTGGCGAAACACGGCACGCACGTGTGCCTGGCCGACATCGCCGACGCCACCCCGGTCGTCGAGGAGATCGAGAACGACGGCGGCTCGGCGTCCGCGCACGCACTGGACGTCACCGACCCACGGGCGTGGGCCCGCGTCGTCGAGGAAATCCGGAAAACTCGCGGCCGTCTCACCGGCCTCGTCAACAACGCCGGCATCTCGCGCCGCCTGGAGTTCCTGGACACCACCGACGAGGTCTGGGAACAGGTCCTCCACATCAACCTGTCCGGCCCGTTCTACGGCATGAAAGCCGTCGCCGGACTGATGCGCGACTCCGGCGGCGGCTCGATCGTCAACATCTCCTCGATCTCCGGTCAGATCGGCTACTTCTCGCCCGCCTACAGCTCCAGCAAGTGGGGGCTGACCGGACTGTCCAAATCGGCCGCGGGCAACTTCGCCAAGTGGGGCATCCGGGTCAACTCCGTCCACCCCGGACTCGTCGAGACCGCGCTGCTCGCCGGTGCGGACTCGTTCGTCGAATCCGCGGTGGCCAGCATCCCGGCCGGGCGCATGGCGCAGCCCGCGGAGATCACCGAGGCCGTGTTGTTCCTGCTCTCGGACAGGTCCAGCTACATGACCGGCAGCGAGGTCACCGTGGACGGCGGCCTGGTGTCCAACGGCCTGTACCACCGCATTCTCGCCGAGACCGGAGGAGACCTGGCATGAACGACGACTGGGACGTGGTGGTCGTCGGCGGTGGCGGCGCCGGGCTCGCCGCGGCCACCTCCGCAGCCGAGCGGGGTGCGTCGGTGCTGTTGTTCGAGTCCGAGACCGAGCTCGGCGGCTCGACGCAGCTGTCCGCCGGCATGTTCACCGCCGCCGGCACGAGCGTGCAGGCCGCGCTGGGCGTCGAGGACTCCGCCGATCGGTTCTTCCAGCACTACATGGACCTCAACTCCTGGCAGCTCAACCCCGGGCTGATCGAGGCGTTCTGCCGCCACTCGGGCCCGACGCTGGAGTGGCTGATCGGCCTCGGTGTGGAGATCCCGGCGAAGGTTTCCGGCAACGCGCACACGCCGGGCCTGTGCCAGGCCGGGGTCGAGGACGTGTGGCGCGGCCACGTGCCGAAGGACCAGGGCTACGGCGTCGTGCAGGTGCTCGCCAAGGCCGCCCGCGCCCGGGGCGTCGAGATCGTCCTCAACACCCGTGTCGAGCGGCTCGTCGAAGACGACGGCCGGGTCCGCGGCGTCGTCGCCGACGGCATCGAGGTGCGGGCGGGCGCGGTGGTGGTCGCCAGCGGCGGGTTCGCCCGGGACCCGGAGCTGCTGGCCCGCTACTACCCGGCGGCGCTGCGGGCGGGCGAGGACCTGTTCGTCGTCGCCGCTGACGGTAGCCGCGGCGACCACCTGCGCTTCGGTGAGCAGGTCGGCGCGGGGGTCACCGGCGACGGCTGGGGCCTGCTGCTGCCCACCGCCTACTTCCAGCGGCTGCACCACTGGCAGTCCGGGTTCCCGCCGAAGTCGCGGATCTACGTCAACGCCGCAGGCCGCCGGTTCATGGACGAGGACGCCTCCTACGCGGTGTCCAGCGGCATCATCGAGCGGCAGGGCGGCGCCGCGTGGGTGATCTTCGACGAGCGCGCCCGCCGCAGCCTGCCCGCCGGGTACGCGCACTGGGACGCCGGCCACGTGCTGGCCGAGGCGGAAGCCGGGCGCACGCTGCGCGCCGGTAGCCTCGAAGAACTGGCCGGCAAGGCCGGGATCCCCGCCGACGCGCTGGTCGCGACCGTGCGCCGGTGGAACGAGCAGCTGCCGTCCGGCCACGACCCGGAGTTCCTGCGGCACCGCACGCTCGCCAACAAGGGCTCGGCCGGCCACCCGGACCCCATCGGCGAACCTCCGTTCTACGCGGCGCGCCTGCTGCCCGCGGAGCTGGTGTGCACGCACGCCGGACTGGAGATCGACGCGCGCGCCGCGGTGCGCGACGAACGCGGCGAGGCCATCGCGGGCCTGTTCGCCGCGGGCGAGGCCGGAGCCGGCGTACTCGGGCAGCGCTACGTCGGCGGCGGCAACGCGGTCGCCAACGCCCTGACCATGGGCCGCCTCGCCGGCGTCAACGCCGCGGCCTGACTTCGCGAGACACTCAACGAGGAGAGACATGAGCGAAACCACCGCTGCCGGGGAACTCGGCAGCCGGACGATCCGCAAGGTCAGCAAGAGAGTCCTGCCGCTGGTCGCGCTGCTGTACGTGTTCAACTACATGGACCGGTCGAACATCAGCTACGCTCAGCTGGGCATGCAGCACGAGCTGCTGATCACCACGGCCGTGTTCGGCACCGCGTCGGCGATCTTCTTCCTCGCCTACGTGGTGTTCGAGATCCCCAGCAACATGATCATGAAGAAGATCGGCGCGCGGATCTGGCTCGCGCGCATCGCGATCAGCTGGGGCATCGTCACCGCCGTCACCGGGTTCGTGCAGAACATCCCGCAGCTCTACATCGCGCGGATCGTGCTCGGCGTCGCCGAGGCCGGGCTCTACCCGGGCCTGCTGCTGTACCTGACGCTGTGGTTCCGCCCGAAGGAACGCGGCCGCGCCATCGCGACGCTGGCGATCGCGCAGCCGATCGCGATGATCCTCGGCAGCCTCACCGGCGGCCTGATCCTCGACCACATCAGCTGGTTCGGCCTGTCCGGCTGGCGCTGGGTGTTCATCCTGCAGGGCCTGCCCGCGGTGCTGGTCGGCCTGATCGTCCTGGTCTACCTGCCGAACAAGCCCAGCCAGGCGCGTTTCCTCTCGCGCGAGGAGAGCGAGTGGCTGGAGACCGAGATCAACTCCGACTACGCACCCGAGCAGAAGGAGACCTTCCTCGGCCAGCTGCGGGTCATGAAGGACCGCAAGGTGCTCTACATGGCCTTCGCGAACCTGTTCGCCGCGTGCGGCCTGTACGGGTTCACCTTCTTCCTGCCGCAGATCGTCAAGCAGATGGACCCGTCCTACTCGGCGACCAACATCGGGTTCCTCGGCGTGATCCCGTGGATCGTCGGCGCGGCCGGCATGCTGCTGGTGGCCCGCAACTCCGACCGGACGGGGGAGCGGCGCGGGCACGTCGTCGCGATGATGCTGCTGGCCGCGATCGGCCTGTTCGGCACGATCCAGTTCCGGCACACCCCGGTGGCGGCGCTGATCTGCCTGTCGCTGGTCGCGATCGGCGTGCTCGGCTACCTCGCGCCGTACTGGGCGCTGGCGTCGCGGGTGCTGTCCAAGGAGCACACCGCGGTCGGGCTGGCCGCGATCAACTCGATCGCCGCGCTGGGCGGTTTCTTCGGGCCGTACGTGATCGGCAAGAACGCCACCGCCGACGACGTGTCGGTGGGCCTGTACTTCCCGATCGCGTGCCTGGTCGTCTGCGCGGTGATGCTGTCCTTCCTCAAGGTGACGAGGGAACGGCGTGGCGCCGCGGCGGCCCGCGAGGTAGTTTAGATATTAACTACTTCCTCCGGCGATAGGGTTGCGGTCATGGCGGACGGTGGTGTTGGCGAGCTCGACTTCTGGTCCTTCGTCGAGCTCGCCAACCGCAGGCTCGCCGAGGAGTTCGGCTTCCGGCACCAGCTCGCCACCGAGGTGCTGCTGACGCTGAACCGGGCCTCCAACATCGTCACCTACGACCTGGAGGCCAGCGTCCACCGGCCGCGCGGCCAGTCCTGGTCCGGGTTCCGGCTGCTGTTCGTCACCTGGCTGGCCGGCCCGCTGGAGGCGAAGAAGGCCGCCGAGCTGACCGGCATGAGCCGCGCGGCGGTGTCCAACCTGTCGAAGACACTGGTGGCCGACGGGCTGCTGGAGCGCACGCCCGGCGAGCACGACGGCCGCTCGGTGCTGCTGTCGCTGTCCGAGCGCGGCCGCGCCGAGATGGTCGAGGTGTTCCGCGAGCACAACGAGCGCGAGCACGAGTGGACCAGCGTGCTCACCGAGGCCGAGCAGCGCATTCTCGTGATGCTGCTGGACAAGCTGATCACCAACCGCGACCAGTTCGACGTGCGCGGCCGCAACTGACCCTTGCGCGTCGGCGAAGTAGTACATACATTTACTACATCGGACCGGCAAGGAGGCGAGGTCATGGCGTACTACCGGCAGGTCGGTGCGGTTCCGCCGAAGCGGCACACGCAGCACCGCACGCCCGAGGGTGGCCTGTACTACGAGGAGCTGATGGGGGAGGAGGGCTTCTCCAGCGACTCGTCGCTGCTCTACCACCGCAACATCCCGTCGGCGATCGTCGACTCGACGGTCTGGGAGCTCCCGGACCTGACCACCGAGGCCAACCACCCGCTCCGGCCGCGGCACCTCAAGCTGCACGAGCTGTTCCCCGGCGAGGAGTGGAAGTCCAACGACGTCGTCACCGGGCGCCGGCTCGTGCTCGGCAACGGCGACGTGCGCATCTCCTACGTCGTGGCGGGTGAGGCCTCCCCGCTGTACCGCAACTCGATCGGTGACGAGTGCGTCTACATCGAGTCCGGTGAGGGCGTCGTCGAGACCGTGTTCGGCGTGCTGCCGTTCCGCCAGGGCGACTACGTGATCCTGCCGCGCGCCACCACCCACCGCTGGGTGCCGGACGGCCCGGTGCGGGCGTACGCGATCGAGGCGAACTCGCACATCACGCCGCCGAAGCGGTACCTGTCCAAGTACGGGCAGCTGCTGGAGCACTCGCCCTACTGCGAGCGCGACCTGCACGGGCCTACCGAGCCGCTGCTGGTCGAGGGCACCGACGTCGAGGTGCTGATCAAGCACCGCGGCAGCAGTGGGATCGTCGGCACCCGGTTCGTGTACCCGCAGCACCCGTTCGACGTGGTCGGCTGGGACGGCTGCCTGTACCCGTACACGTTCAACGTCAGCGACTTCGAGCCGATCACCGGCCGCGTGCACCAGCCGCCGCCGGTGCACCAGGTGTTCGAGGGCGACAACTTCGTCATCTGCAACTTCGTGCCGCGCAAGGTGGACTACCACCCGCTGTCCATCCCGGTGCCGTACTACCACTCCAATGTGGACTCCGACGAGGTCATGTTCTACTGCGGGGGCGACTACGAGGCGCGCAAGGGCTCGGGCATCGGGCAGGGCTCGATCTCGCTGCACCCGGGCGGGCACTCGCACGGCCCGCAGCCGGGCGCCTACGAGCGCAGCATCGGCGTGGAGTACTTCGACGAGCTCGCCGTCATGGTCGACACGTTCCGCCCGCTGGAGCTGGGTGAGGGCGGCCGCGCGGCCGAGGACCCGAACTACGCGTGGACCTGGGCCGGGCGGGGGCCGAAGTGAGCCTGTTCGCCGGGTTCCTCGACGACGCGGCGGTGTTCCCGCCCGGTCTGAAGCCCCTGCCGCGGGCGGTGCCGGACCACGCCGCGCACCTCGCGTCGGGCTACGGCGACCTGGTCGGCCCGCTGGTCCTGGCCGCGCCCGCGCTCGCGGAGCTCGGCGCGGTCGCTGCGGAGCCGCTCGACCTGTCGGTGACCGCGCCGGGCGGCCCGGCCCAGCTGCCGGACGCTCTGGGCCGGGCCGCCGACCTGCCGGTGCGGCTGGCCGGGTTCGAGGTCGCGGTGCCCGCGGAGTCATCGGTGCCGGAGTTCTTCCGCGCGCTGGAGGTGGCCGGTGACGTGCCGGTGTTCGTCGAGGTGCCGCGGGACTCCCGCCGCGCCGAGGTGATCGCGACCTGCGCGAAGACCGGGCACGCCGCGAAGTTCCGGACCGGCGGGGTGAAAGCGGAGCTGTACCCGGACGAGGCGGAGCTGGCCGCAGCCGTGCACGCCGTGGTGCGGGCGGGGGTGCCGTTCAAGGCGACCGCCGGGCTGCACCACGCGGTGCGGAACACGGACCCGTCGACCGGGTTCGAGCAGCACGGGTTCCTGAACCTGCTGCTGGCGACGGCGGCGGCCCGCTCCGGTGCGGGCGAGGACGAGCTGGTCGCGTTGCTCGCGGAGCGGGACGGCGCGCGGGTGGCCGAACTGGTGTCCGAAGTGGATTTCTCGGCGCGGGAGTCGTTCCGGTCGTTCGGGACCTGCAGCATCGACGAACCGGTGGCCGAGCTGGTGGACCTCGAACTGGTCCCGGCTTCGGTGCTGGAAGGAGGAGTGACGGCATGACCACGATCGACATCCCCGAGGGGTCGCTGTTCGGGCTGCACAACCTGCCCTACGGCGTGTTCTCCACGCCGGGGACGCAGCCCCGGGTCGGCGTGCGGGTGGGCGACTCGGTGGTCGACCTGGCGGTGGCGCTGGGCGACGACGTGTTCGCGCGGCCGTCGTTGAACGCGTTCATGGCGCAGGGCTACGACCGGTGGGTCGAGGTCCGGGCGCGTGTTTCGGACCTCGTGCGGGGAGAGGTGCCCGCCGATGCGGTCTTCCCGGTGTCCGAAGTGGAGCTGCACCTGCCCGTCGAGGTCGCGGACTACGTGGACTTCTACGCCTCCGAGCACCACGCGTCCAACCTGGGACGGCTGTTCCGGCCGGACGCCGAGCCGCTGATGCCGAACTGGAAGCACCTGCCGGTGGGCTACCACGGGCGGTCCGGGACGGTCGTGGTGTCCGGGACGGACATCGTGCGGCCGTGCGGGCAGCGCAAGGCGCCGGACGAGGCCGCGCCGACGTTCGGCGAGTGCCGCAGGCTGGACATCGAGGCCGAGCTGGGGTTCATCGTCGGGGTGCCGTCGCCGCTCGGTTCCCCGGTGTCCACCGAGGACTTCCCGCGGCACGTGTTCGGCGCGGTGCTGGTGAACGACTGGTCGGCGCGGGACATCCAGGCCTGGGAGTACGTGCCGCTGGGCCCGTTCCTCGGCAAGAGCTTCGCGACGTCGATCTCGCCGTGGGTGGTGCCACTGCTGGCGCTGGAGGCCGCGCGGGTCCCGACGCCGGAGCAGTCGCCGGAGCCGTTGCCGTACCTGCGGGAGTCGTCGCCGTGGGGACTGGACATCGCGTTGTCGGTTTCGTGGAACGGGCAGGAGGTCAGCCGCCCGCCGTACCGGGAGATGTACTGGTCGCCGGCGCAGATGCTGGCGCACATGACGGTCAACGGGGCGTCCTCGCGCACGGGCGACCTGTACGCGTCCGGCACGATCTCCGGCCCGGAGAAGAACCAGCGCGGCGCGTTCATCGAGCTGACCTGGGGCGGCAAGGAGCCGATCGAGGTCAACGGCGAGCCACGAACGTTCCTCCTGGACGGCGACGAGGTGGTCATCTCGGCGACCGCCCCGGGCACGGAAGGCCGCATCGGTTTCGGCGAGGTGCGGGGGAGGATCCTGCCGGCCACCGAAGCCAAGCGCTGAGCCCTCCGGCTCCGGCCTGGTGCGGGTCGCCAGGCCGGAGCCGGCGGTGTCACAAGACCCGCCGTCGCACCCGCCACAGGCCCGCCGCCAGGAGCAGAGCGCCCAGCACCACGTGGATCCCGCTCTCGATCCCCTGGAAACGCCAGAACCGGTCGGCCGGGTGGAACGCGGCCCGCTGCGCCGCCACCCCCTGATTCTCCAGGCAACTCCGCGCGGTGTCGGCGGACGTGCAGGCGGACGGTTCGAAGGCGACCTCGTGGCCGCTTGCGTCGTAGTACGCCGCCCCGAGCCGCCACCCGTCGTACGGGACGGGGTTCTCCGCGGTGACGGGGGCCGTGGCCAGGGCGGGCGCGGCGTAATCGGCCCTCGCGAGGTTCGCGACCCCGATCACGACCACCAGGTAGACGAGCAGCGTCGCGGCCATCGCGGCGAGCGTGCTGCGGAAGAACAGCCCAGCCGTCGCGCCGATGGCGAACGCGAGTGCGGTGTAGGCGCCCAGGACCGGTCCCTGCGTTTCGAAACCCGGTGTCATGATCGCTCCGCGGGTCACGTAGTGCAGCGGTTCGAAGGCCCACGCGCTCACCAGGCCGAGCGCGAACATGCCGAGCAGGACCGGCGTGCCCACCACGAGCACCTTGCTCGCCCACCAGCGGAACCGGCTCACCGACTGCGTCAGCCCGAGGATGTGGGTCCCCTGCTCGAACTCGCGCGCGAACAGTGGCGCACCGGTGAACATGCCGAGCAGCACGGGGAGGCCGAGCAGCACCATCGGGAAGTTGCGCGCGAAGCTCTGGAACTCGTCCTCGAACGCCGCCATCGCCGGGGCGGTGCACCGTCCACTGTCGACCACATGGCACCCCTCGATGCCGTGGGCCGCCAGGTAACCGGTCGCTTGCGTGTGCGCGACGACCAGCACCGCCGCGACGGCAGCGATCAGCCCGAGACCGAGCAGCAGCTGGAGGCGGTGCAGCCGCCAGGTCACCCAGGTCACGCGGCCACCTCCCGCGCGCGTGCCGCGGCGCTGCCCGCCCGCAGGTGCGCCATCACCAGTTCCTCCAACGTGGGTTCGTGTGATTCCCAGCCGGGAGCGGGCGAGTGCCCCCGCACCAGGGCCGTGACCTGGCGTGCCGTCGTGCGCCGCTCGACCACCGTGTCCGCGGCGAGGTCGCCGTCCGCGGGGCCGACCAGCAGCCGGTGCCCGGCGAGCAGGTCCGCCACGTCGCCGCACAGCCGTGTCCGCCCGTCGGCGAGCAGCACCAGGTGATCGCACACGTTTTCCAGGTCCGACAGCACGTGCGAGGAGAGCAGCACGGTCATTCCGGTGTCGGCGGCTTCGGCCATCAAGGTCCGCATCACCTCGTCCCTGGCGATCGGGTCCAGATCCGCGAGCGGTTCGTCGAGCATGAGCACGCGCGGCCGCCGGCCGAGTGCCACCGCGAGCGCCACCCGCGTGCGCTGGCCGCCCGACAACGTGCCGATGCGCGCCGTGCGCGGGACACCGGCCTCGGAGACGAGCCGCTCCGCGTACGCCTGGTCCCACGTGGTGTTGAGCGCCCGGCCCGCGCGCAGCATGTCCGCGACCGTGAATCCGCGGTACAACGGCTTGTCCTGAGCCAGGAAGGCCAGGTCCGCGGGAATCCCGCGCCTGTCCGGCGCTCGGCCCATCACCCGCACCTGCCCCTCGGTCGGCTCCAGCAGGCCGGCGGCGAGCGCCATCAACGTCGTCTTGCCCGCGCCGTTGGGGCCGACCAGCGCGCTGATCCGGCCGTGTGGCACGGAAAAGTCGCAGTCCCGTAGCGCCCAGCCCCGGCGGTAGCGCTTGCCGAGGCCGGTCGCCGTCAACGCGTCACTGCTCGCCATGCCCCCTCCTTCACGTCCAGTGGTGTTCGTCGAGTACCGACTTGACCAGCGCTTCGACGTCCTCCCGCTCCAGCCCGGCCGCGCGGGACTCCCGGATCCAGCTCTCCAGCTTCTGGCGCAGCACGGCGCCGTCCACCGCGTCGCCGTGCCCGAGCGAACGCCGGACGAAGGTGCCGAGCCCGCGCCGCGCTTCGACGAGCCCTTCGCGTTCGAGTTCGCGGTACGCCTTGAGCACCGTGTTCGGGTTGATGGCGATGCTGCTCACCACCTCCTTGGCGGTGGGCAACCGGTCGCCCGGCCGGAGCCGGCCGAGCCGCAACGCCTGTTCGACCTGCTGCACCAACTGCAGGTAGGTGGCCACGCCGCTGCGCCGGTCGATCCGGAACTCGATCACAAGAACCCTTTCACTAATCAAGTAGTGAAAGGGTAGTACACGACGGCTCCGCCGAGCCACCGGTGTGCCCGGTCAGCGACCGGTGAACTTCGCTTTCCCCGGACCTTCCTCCAGGAACGACCGCACCGCGTTGCGCAGGTCCTCTGTGCGGTACAGGTCCGCCGCGATGGACGTGATGTGCTTGTTCGCCTCGGCGACGCCGCCGTTCGCGAAGTGTGACAGCACCTTCTTCGTCGCCGCGTGGGCGCGTGTCGGGCCCTCCGCCAACGATGCCGCGAAAGCGCGCGCCGCCTCGTCGAAACCGGCGTCCGGCAGCACCCGGTTCACCACGCCCCACCGCGCCAGCTCCGCCGCAGGGTAGCGGTCGCCCGTCATCACGAACTCCGCGGCCCGCCCGACGCCGGCCCGCGCGGCCAGGCGCTGTGTGCCGCCCATCGTCGGGGTCAGGCCGACGACCTTCTCGACCAGCCCGAACGACGCCCGCTCCGCCGCGAGGATCAGGTCGCACGCCACCGCGACCTCGAACGCCCAGGTCAGGCACAACGCGTGCGCCGCAAACACCGTCGGGATCTCCAGCGCCGCGATCCGATCCGGCAGCGCCAGCATCCGGTCGAACAGCTCCTTCGCCTGCTCGGGCGTCTCCTGCGCGGCGAACAGCGACACGTCGACGCCGCCGCTGACGACCTTGCCCTCGGCGCGGATCAGCAGCGCCCGCGCGTCCCCGAGGCGGTCCAGCGCGGCGTCGAAGTCCGCGTGCAGCTCCAGCGTGTACAGGTTGAGCGGCCCGGCGTCGACCGTCAGGACGGCCAGTCCGGTGGGCTCGAGGTCCAGGCGCACAGTCACAAGGCCGCAGACTAGACGGCCGCGCCCGGACGCACAGTGATCACCGCCGCATTGCCGACCGCCGCGCGCGGCACCGCGGCCCCCGACAGCGGGTCCACCCCGGCCGTCGCCACCCGGATCGGGCCGCCGTGCGTCACCACGACCAGCTCCTCCCCGGCATGCCGCGCCGCCAGCCTGCCCAGCGTCCGCCGCACCCGCAGGTGCAGGTCGGCCACGCTCTCCCCGCCTCCGGGCGGCAGCCGCAGCGGATGCGCCCACAGGCCGTCGATCACCGGCCGCACCTCGGCGAACCGCCTGCCCTCCAGCGCGCCCAGCCGCTGCTCCCGCAACCCGGCGTCGACCAGCACCGGCAGCCCCAGCCGGGCCGCGATGATCTCCGCCGTCTCCCGCGCCCTGGGCAGATCGCTCGACACGAGCACCGTCCCGGTCACGTCCAGCGCGGCCGCCTGCGCCCGCCCCGCCGCGGTCAGCGAACCCGCCCGCGGCGATTGCCCCTGGACGCGGCCGGCGACGTTCCACGCGCTCTGCCCGTGCCGCACCAGGTGCACGGCCATCAGTACTGCAACCGCGGGTCGTCGTAGTTCTTGAACTCCAGCACGTTGTTCGACGGGTCCACCAGGAACAACGTGCGGTGCTGCTCGGCCGTCCCCTCGAACCGCAGCGACGGCCCGGACAGCACCTTCAGCTTCCGGTGCTCGACGACCCGCACCAGCCGGTCGAAGTCCTCGGCCCGCGCGAAGCTCACCCCGAAGTGCCGCGGGTACGCCACCGCTTCCGCCGGCACGTTCTCCGACAGGTGGCAGACGAGCTGGTCGCCGAAGAAGTCGAACGTCACACGGTCTTCGTAGCGGCGGGCCAGTTTCGCGCCGAGGCCGAACACGTAGAACTCGACGGCCTCGTCGAGGTCGCGGGCGGGAATGGCGACGTGGCAGGCGTCCCTGGGGTCACGCATGGACGGTCCTTTCGAGAGTGGGGGTGAGCTGGATCAGGGTGTCGGCGCGCAGCCCGCGCCGCAGGGTTTCCACGCCGAGCACGTCGGTGGTGGCGATGTTGCCGAGGTTCACCGACGGCCCGAGCGCCTGGATCAGTTCGACCTGCAGGTCCTTGGTCGGCGCCTCGAACAGCAGGCGCCGGTGGTCGACCGCGGAGATCACCGCGTGCAGCACGTCCTCGCGCACGTGCCCGTCCGGCCGGGCCAGGCCGCTGCGGCCGCTCTCGCGCGTCTCGGTGATCACGAAGTCCGCGCCCGCGGCGAGGTCCTCGGCGATCGCGGCGACCCAGTCGCCCGGCCCGAGGCTCGCCGAACGGCCCGCGTCCTTGTAACCGACCTCGGCGAGCACCGGCCGGTACCGGGTCATCCGCTCGACGTAGAACGCCTTGTCGTGCTGCGACAACGGGATCGTGCCGTTGGACACCTCGATGTGGGTCGCCCCGGCGTCGTCGACGAACGCCAGGTAGTCGTCCAGCCGGTCGCGCACCAGGTAGTGCTCGAACAGCGTGCCGCCGAAGTAGCAGCCGATCCCGGCTTCGCGCAGCACGGCGATCTTGCGGTGCAGGTCCCTGGTCACCAGCGCGGTGCCCCAGCCGAACTTGAGCAGGCCGATGTGGTCGCCGTGGCTGGCCACCAGGTCGGTGAACGCGCCGGTCGGCAGACCGGGGTCGATCACCATGGTCACACCGGTGTTCATCGGGTTCCTCCTGTGGGGACGAGGGCGGGCGCGGGCACGCGAGCGCGCAGCCGGGGCCGCCCGGTGAGGGCGAGGCTGGCCGGGGTGCGCCGCGCCAGTGCGGTGACCAGGCCGGATGCGGAGTAGACGAGCGGGACGACCACCAGCACCAGCACGGGCAGCAGTACCGCGTCCGGCGGCTGCGCGGGTCCGGCGGCGACGACCGCGAGGAGCAGGCCCTGCAGCAGCAGCGGGTGGACCAGGTAGACGCCGAACGACGCGTCGGAGGCCGCCCGGACCAGACCGCGCCACGGCGTTCCGCGCTCCGCCCACACCAGACCGAGCGCGAGGAACGCCAAGGCCACGGCGAAACTCTCCACCACGACGACGGGCTGGAACACGATGCTGGCCACCAGCGGCGGTGTCCCGGCCGAGTAGACCTGTCCCAAGTAGACACCCACACCGAGCGCCAGCGCCGCCACGCAGCCGCCGAGGACCAGCGGAACGTGCGCGCGGGTCCACGCCACGAGCCGTTCCCGGTGCGTCCCGGCCAGCGCGCCGGCCAGCACGTAGCCGAGGTAGCTGGGCAGCCAGGCGTCCGGCGCGTGCACCCACCCGGACAGCCCGCCGAGGTCCCACTGCTGCTGCACGGCGAGCGAGAACACCAGCTGGAACGCCACCGCGAAGGCCAGCAGCGCCCAGTGGTACCGCCGGGTCACCGCGATCAGCGCCCGGACGAGGGGCCACACCAGGTAGATCTGCATCGACACGAGCAGGAAGTACAGGTGGTAGCGCGCGGTGCCGGTGAGCAGCTCGGGGACGAACGCCGTCGCCGAGTACGGTCCGCCGTTCGCCAGGAAGTAGACGACCGTCCACAGCAGATACGGCACGACCACGAACAGGTAGCGCCGTCGCCAGAACTCGCGCCACCGCGGCTTGCGGACCGTGCTGTAGGTGAGCACGAACGCGGTCAGCAGGAAGAACACCTCGCGGCTGACGTGGAAGACGATGATCAGCCCGCCGATCGGCACCCCCGGCGCGAACGGCGCCAGCGCCAGCACGTGCAGGCCGATCACCAGCCCGACGGTCAGGACCCGCACCAGGTCGACGTAGTGCAGGTGCGCGCCGCCCCGGCTCACCGGCCGCCCGCCGCGGCGCGCAGTTCACGGCGCAGCACCTTCCCGGTCGGGCCGAGCGGCAGGGCCGTCGTCACCTCGATCACCGACGGCCGCTTGTAGCGGGCCAGCCGCTGTTCGCACCAGCCGTGCAAAGCCCGCGCCAGCCCGGGTTCCGGCCGTCCGGTCACGAACGCGACGGGAACCTGGCCGAGGCGCTCGTCCGGCGCGCCGACGACCGCGACCGCGGTGACCGCCGGGTGCGCGAGCAGCACGTCCTCGATCTCGTGCGGGTAGATCTTCTCGCCGCCGCGGTTGATGACGTCGTCCACGCGCCCGGCGAGCGTCAGGTACCCGTGCTCGTCGAGCACGCCCACGTCACCGGTCGGCAGCCACCCGTCCGGCGTCCGGGCCGGGCGGATCCGTTCGCCGAGACCGTCCAGTTCGAGGTACCGGCTCACCACTTGACGACCGCGCAGCCGAACCTCGCCGCGTTCGCCCGGCGGCAGCACCGCGCCGTCCGGCCCGGCCACCACGAGACCGACCCCGACGGGCAGGCCGACCGAGCCGGCGCGGCGCAGCCGGGGTTCGAGCGGGTTCGCGGTGATCTGCCCGGCGGCCTCGGACATCCCGTAGGTCTCCAGCACGCCGATGCCGGTGCGCTCCGTGAAGCGCCGCGCGATCTCCGGTGACAACGGCGCCGACGCCGACCGCGCGAACCGGATGCGGCGGACGACGTGGTCCGGCGGCGCGGGCTGCCCGGCGAGCGAGGCGAGGATCGCGGGGACGGTGTTGAGCCAGGTCGGCGACCAGCGCTCGACGCGGTCCCAGTGGTCGACGGCGCTGAACCTCCGGTCGAGGACCAGCGAGCCGCCGCTGACCACGGTCGCCAGCAGGCCCATCACCTGCGCGTTCACGTGGAAGAGGGGGAGTGGCGTGTACCCGCGCTCGCCGGGGCCGAACCGGTGGTGCCGGGCGACGCGGCGAGCGGCGCGCACGAGCTGCCACTCGCTGAGCGGGATCCCCTTGGGCGCGCCGGTGGTGCCGGAACTGGTGAGCAGCACCGCGGGTCGCAACGCGGTGCCGTCGGCGCGGATGCGACCGGTCCGGACGGGACGCGGGCCGTCGCGGTCGAGTGCCCAGGTCGGGTGTCCGGGCACCAGGTCCGGCTGGTCGGTCGCGACGACCGCGGCGCGCAGCCGGTCGAGGGCGGTGCCCAGTTCGGCGGCGGTGAGCCGGGGATCGACCGGCGCGGCGGTCAGGCCCGCGGCGAGGCAGCCGAGGTAGGCGGCGGTGAACGCCAGCGGATCCGCTGCCACCAGGCCGATCCGGGTGCGGGGCGGCAGATCGCGGGCGAGTTCGCGCCAGCGCCGCGCGGTGGCCGCGACCGAACGCCAGGTCAGCTCGCGCCCGTCCGCGCCGTCGAGGAAGGCCACCTCGTCCGGCCGGTCCTGGGCGCGCACCTCCAGCATCCGGGAAATCACGGCCATCTGCACTCCTCTGGTTCGGCGAACGACCCGGCCGAGTGTCGTCCCCCTTTCTGGGCGGCCGGTGAGAACCGCCTGAGAAAACGCTGTGCTCACCCGCGCCCCACGGAATTCCGGTCAAACTGATTCCGTGCGGTGGTGGAAAGCGTTCCTGGTGAGCGTCCTGTGCGTGCTGCTCGTCGGCGGTTCGGTTTCCGCTGTGGCGCAAGGAGTTTCGATGACGACCCGGGTGGTGGCGGGGCGGACTTATCTGGCGGTGCGGGCGGAATCCGCCCATTCCGGACTGCCGTTGCTGGTGGTGTTGCACGGTCGTGGAATGGATGTCCGGAATATGGCGACCCGGACCGGTTTTCTGCGGTTCGCGGAAAACGGGCTCGCCGATGTCGTGTATCCGGCGGGAATCGGGCAGTCGTGGAACGCGGGCAGCGGTTGCTGTGGTCTGGCCGCCCGTCGGCACGTCGACGACACGGCGTTCGTGCAGGCGGTGGTCGCGGACGCCACGCGGGCGTTCGGCACCGATCCGCGGCGGATCTACCTCGTCGGTTACAGCAACGGCGGGCGGCTCGCGTTCCACCTCGCGTGCGTCTCGCCGGCCACCTTCGCCGCGTTCGCGACCTACGGCGCCGCCCCGCCCACGACGTGCGCGAACCGCGCCGCGGCCGGGTTGTCCGCGCTCGTCGCCGCCGGGACCGCGGACCGGATCCTCCAGCACGGCGCCCAGGTGGTGCAGCACGCGACCACGACCTGGCGGGCACTGAACTCCTGTCCGGCGCACTCCTCGACGCGGCGGACCGGCCCGGCGGTGGTGACGACGTGGCGCGGCTGCCACGGCGGAGCCGCCGTGCAGTCGATCGTGTTCCCCGGCCTCACCCACGCCTGGCCGTCCTCCGTGGCCGGGCTGATGTGGAACTTCCTGTCCCGTCAGGTCGGGCACGGCACCGGTGTCAGCGCGGTGTCAGCGCGGTGACCGGTCGCCCGGCGACGGTGGACGCATCGGATTCCGGGACACGGAACAACACGGAGGAGATGTGTCATGCCTGCTTCCACCTCACCGGAGCACGGGCGCCTGACGCGCCGGACCGTTCTGCAGGGCGCCGGTGGCGCCGCCGCGCTCACCCTCGCCGGGGCCGGAACCGCCTCCGCGGAAAGCCACGAAGGCGACCGCGGTGAGCGTGGCGTCGCCCGCGGCTGGGGGAAGGTCGCCGACGCGTTCCGCGCGAACTTCGACGGCCCTGGCGAGGTCGGCGCGGCGTGCAGCGTCTACGTGGACGGCCGCCTCGTGGTCGACCTCTGGGACGGCCTCGCCGATCGCGAGGCGAACCGGCCGTGGCGCGCGAACACCATCGCGCAGGTCGCCTCGACGACGAAGGGCGCCACCGCGATCTGCGCGCACCTGCTGGTGCAGCGCGGTCTGCTGGACCTGGACGCGCCGGTGGTCCGGTACTGGCCGGAGTTCGGCGCGCGCGGCAAGGACACGATCCCGGTGCGCCGGCTGCTGTCCCACCAGGCCGGCCTGCCGGTTGTGGACGGGCCGCTGACCTTCGCGGACGCGTGCGCCTGGCACCCGGTCATCCGGGCGCTCGAAGCGCAGCCGCCGCTGTGGCAGCCCGGCACCGAGCACATCTACCACGCCCACACCTTCGGGTTCCTGGTCGGCGAGGTGGTGCGCCGGATCACCGGCAAGTCGCTCGGCACCTTCTTCGCCGAGGAGGTGGCCCGCCCGCTCGGGCTCGACGCGTGGATCGGCCTGCCGGAGAAGCACGAACGGCGGGTCGCGCGGATCCACGACGCCGCCCCGTTCACCGTGGACGAGCTGCTCGCCGGGTTGATCAAGGTGACCGGGCTCGACGCCGACACGGTCACCGCGTGGGTGAACGCTCAGTACAGCCCGGGTTCCGTCGCCATCCGCGCGGGCGAGCTCGGCGGCGCCTTCGACAACACGACCAGCTACTTCACCACGCGTGCTTGGCGTGCGGCGGAGTTCCCGGCCGCGAACATGGTCGCCGACGCGCACTCGATCGCCCGGATGTACGCCGCCACCGTCAGCCGCGTCGACGGTGTGCGGCTGCTCAAGCCGTCGACCGTCGGCACGGCGACCGAGATCCAGACCGACCGCACGCGCATGCATGGGCTGCCGCCGGGGCTGAGCCTCCCGGCTGACCGCTCCTTCAACATGTCGCTGGGGTTCTGGCGGGCCTGCCCGCCGTACCCGATGCTCGGACCGCGGTCGTTCGGCCACCCGGGCTCGGGTGGATCGGTGGGTTTCGCCGACCCCGACGCCCGTGTCGGGTTCGGCTACGTCCCCAACCTGTGGAACTACCGCCCGGACGACCCGCGGGCGACGAACCTGGCCGACGCGGTCCGGGCCTGCCTCGGGTGACGCTCCTGCCGTCCGGGTGCTCGGCCGGTCAGGCGCACGGCTGCAGGGCCGGCGCGGGCACCCGGCGGCGCAGCAGTTCGGGCAGCACGGTCAGCAGCCCGAGCGCCGCGAGGCCGGCGCCGAGCCACAGCGGCGCGCGCAGCCCGGACGTCTCGATCACCAGCCCGCCGAGCGACGACCCGAGGATGACGCCGAGCGTGATGAACGACGAGTGCACGGTGTTGACCAGCGGCCGGGCGTTGCCGGCGCGCTGCACGCGGGTCACCATCGCCGGGTTCATCGTGACGCCGACCAGCCCGACGCCGAGCATCGCAATCACCGCGGGCGCGGGCAGGTCGGCGAGCACGGCGAACGCGGCGAGGAAGACCAGGTTCAGCGCGAGGCCGGCCACCAGGACGGGCAGGGTGTGCCGGTCGGCGAGACGCCCGACGACGACGTTGCCCACGACCGTGGCCGCGCCGTAGGCGACGAGCAGCAGCGGCACCGTGCCGCCGTCGAACCCGGTGACCTCGGTGAGGATCGGCGTGAAGTAGCTGAACGCGGAGAACGTGGCGCCGATGATGAGCGTGCTGGTCGACAGCGCCAGCCACAACCGCGGGGCGCGGAACACGCCCAGTTCTTCGCGGAAAGTGCCGCCCTCGGTGGACGTGGCGAGCGCGGGCACGCCGGCGAGCGTGGCCAGCGCCGCGACCACGGCCAGCACGCCGATCACCCAGAACGCCGCGCGCCAGCCGAGGTTCTCGCCGACGACCGTGGCGAGCGGCAGGCCGAGCAGGGTGCCGAGCATCAGGCCGTTCATCACCACGGCGATCGCGCGGCCGCGGACCTCCGGGCGGGTGAGCTGCGCGGTCAGCGAGATGCCGATGCCGAAGAACGCCTGCGCGGCGACGCCGGTGACGACGCGGGCGACCAGCATCGTGCCGTAACCGCTCGCGGTCGCGGCCAGGACGTTGCCCGCCAGGAAGACCGCGAACAACAGCATCAGCGCGGTCTTCGGGGCGAGCCGCATCAGGGCGACGGTGAGCACCGGGCCGCCCGCCGCCATCGCGACCGCGAACGCGGTGATCAGGTAGCCGATCTGCGGCACCGTGACGCCGAGCCCGTCGGCCAGCTGGGGCATGAGCCCGGCGACGACGAACTCGCTCGTGACCATCGCGAACACGCCGAGGCTCAGCACGTAGATCGCGCGTGGCATGCGCACTCCTCTCATAGACAACCGTACGTTCCAAAATCGGGTCAAGCCGCGAGGGCTTTCAGGCGAGCAGCGACAAGGCCTGGTCGACGGCTTCGTCCAGGCGGCGGATGTCGTCGGTCTTGCCGACCACGCGGATGCCCTGGATGAACGTGACGAGGAAGCGGGCCAGCGCCCGCGGGTCCTTGTCCGGCGGGAGGTCGCCCTCCTGCTGGGCACGGGAGAGGGTGCCGGCCAGTGCGGCCTCCAGCTCCCCGAAGGCGATGTCCACCCGTCGGGCCGCCTTCGCGTCCCGTGGTAGCAGTTCGGTCGCGGTGTTGGTGACCAGGCAGCCCTTGCGCTCCGCGTCCTCGCGGCACTCGGTAACGTAGGAGTGGACGAAGTCGCGGACCGCGTCGAGCGCGGGGCCAGGCCGGTTGAGCGCGGTCATCGTCTCGGTGCCGCGCAGTTCGCAGTACCGGTCCAGCGCGCGCAGGTACAGGTCGTGCTTGCTGCCGTAGGTGGCGTACAGGCTGGCGCGGTTGACGCCGACGTGGTCGACCAGGTCCTGCATCGAGGTGGCCTCGTAGCCCTGTCGCCAGAACAGCTCCAGCGCCGCGTGCAACGCGGCGTCCGGATCGAACTCCTTGGTCCTCGCCATGATCGGCAGCGTAGCGCATTGCCAACCGATCGTTCCAATAACCCTGGTCTGTCTGCGCTCCTGCTGCCCGATTATCGAGTTGATCGTCAACCAAGGGAGGCGGGAATGTTGCACAATCGAATGGTGGATCCGCCCGGGTGGGCGGTGACCGGAAGTCATCGGGAGGCGTGAACTGATGAGCCGCACGGGGCAGGCCGCGCGCGAAGCGGTACCGCCCGAAGCGGTGCTGACCCCTGCCGCGGTGGCGAGCAGGCTCGGTGTCGCGGTCGCGACACTGCGCAGCTGGGACCGCAGGCACGGGCTGGGGCCGAGCTCCCGCGAACCGGGGCGGCACCGCCGGTACACGGTCGGCGACCTGCGACGGCTGGAGCGCGTGGTGCACCTGGTGCGCCAGGGCGTGCCGGTGGCGAGCGCGGCCGCGAGCGTGAGCGCGGGTGCGGCGCCGCCGATCGCCCCACCCGGTCAGGTGCCCGACCGGGTGGCGAGCCGCCGGCGGCGGTCACTGCGCGGAGCCGCCGAGAAGCTCGACCCGGACGCGTTCCGCCGCATCGTGGTCGGCTTCCTCGACCGGCACGGCACCGTCGAAACCTGGCAGAAGCTGCTCGTCCCGTTCCTGCAGGAGCTGGGCGAGCGGTGCGCCGAGCCGGGCGGGCCCGTCGAGGTCGAGCACCTCGCCACCGACGGGATCATCGCCGCGCTGCACGCGGTCCCGCCGGGCAACACCGGTTCGGCTTCCGTGCTGCTGGCGTGCGCGCCGGACGAACAGCACTCGCTGCCGCTGGAGGTCCTGCGGCACGCGCTCGCCGAACGCGGCCGCGGCACCATCTCGCTCGGCGCGCGCGTGCCGCCGCGGTCGCTGCTCACGACCGTGACGGTGCGCAAACCGGCGGCGACGGTCGTGTGGGCGCACACGCCCGAGCTGGCCAGCCAGGTCCCGGCGGACGAGCTGACCGGCACGCGGCTGTTCGTGGCCGGCCCCGGCTGGGACGGCCTCGCCCTCCCCGACGGGACGCGACACCTGCGCGATCTGGCCGAGGCGGTCGAGGCCCTGGCCTGAGCGTCAGGGGTTGACGCCGGTCAGCGCGAAGAACTCCTGGCGGGACCGGGCGTCTTCGCGCAGCGTGCCGAGCAGCGTCGAGGTGACGGTGCTCGAACCCGCGGCCTGCACGCCCCGCAGCGTCATGCAGGTGTGCTCGGCCTCGATCACCACCCCCACGCCCTTCGGGTGGACGTGTTCGGCGAGCCAGTCCGCCACCTGCTTGGTGAGCCGTTCCTGCACCTGCGGGCGCCGCGCGAAGTGCTCGACGATGCGGGCCAGTTTGGACAGTCCCAGGATGCGCTCGCCGGGCAGGTACCCGACGTGCGCGACGCCGACGAACGGCAGCAGGTGGTGCTCGCACACCGACCGCACCGGGATTCCCCGCGCCAGCACCAGTTCGTCGTACCCCTCGTCGTTGGGGAACGTGGTCAGGTCGAACGGCCGCGGCGAGAACAGCTCGGCGTAGGCGCGGGCCATCCGGCCGGGCGTCCCGCGGAGGCTTTCCGACTCCAGCGACACCCCCAGTGCTTCGAGGAACTGGGCGGCGTGGAGCTCGGCGGCGGCGAGGTCCACTCCCTCGGCGGGCTCGTGGACGACTCGCAGGGCGGTTTCGGACTGCACGTGCTGCCTTTCGATCGGGTGGGTCAGTGGGCTGGGCGGGTGCGGTGGGCCGGCGGCGAGCGGTACCCCTCGGCCTGCACGTCCTCGGCGGCGACGCGGACGCCGAAGCGGTAGGCGAGCTTGCCGCCGAGGTAGCCGGACACCGCCAGGGCGGCGAGCGCGGCCGCGGACAGCACCAGCGGGCCGATGCCGACCCGCCCGTCGAGCTCGCCCTGCCGCCAGAAGAAACCGGCGGCGAACGCGCCCGTGACGGTGAGGTTGAGCCCCATGTGCGTGAGCCCGGTCCGGAAGGCCCGGGTGCCGCGCGGCACCGCCAGCAGGTCGAGCGCGCCGGTGGCCGCGGCCAGCACCGCGCCGATGACCCCGATGGCGATGAGCCAGACCGATCCCCGCGTCAGGAACCCCGGCCCGGCGACGATCCGGGACCCGATGTCGAACACCAGGCTGCTCACCCACGCCCCGATCGGCACCGTCACCAGGATCGGGTGGAACGGGTGACCGTAGGGCCCGGCGAGCACGGCGCTCGCCGGCCGTTTCGCGTCTGCCATGACGACCTCCGGCTACTCGGTTTTCGCCAATGAAGTTTGGTCTTATCGCTCCGGAACGTCAAGAGTGCGCAATTGCGCATGTGAGATTGGGTGATATCGTGATCCGATGAGCGAGGGGCCGATCCGGGCGCTGGCCGCGCTCGACGACGAGCTGCGGCGCAGCATGTACGCCTTCATCCGCCAGGCCCGGCGCCCGGTCACGCGGGACGAGGCCGCCGCGTCCGCCGGCATCTCCCGCAAGCTCGCCGCGTTCCACCTCGACAAGCTCGTGGCGGCCGGGTTGCTGCGGGCGCGCTACGAGTTCGTCGGCGAGCGCCGGGGCGCGGGCCGCACCCCCAAGGTCTACGAGCCCTCCGGCGAGGAGGTGCGGGTCAGCATCCCACCCCGCCACCACGACCTGCTCGCGGACATCCTCCTCGGCGCGGTGCTGGACGAAGGCGAACACGAGACCGCCCGCGACGCCGCGCTTCGCGTCGCCCGTGAGCGGGGCCGCGCGGTCGGGACCGCCGAGCGCGAGCGGACGCGGCCGGGCCGCCTCGGCGCCGAGCGGGCGCTGACCGTCGCCGCGGAAGTCGTGGAACGGCACGGTTTCGAACCCAGCCGCGAGTCCCCGGTCTGCGTGCGGCTGCGCAACTGCCCGTTCCACCCGCTGGCCGCGCGCGAGCCGGCCGTGGTGTGCGGCATCAACCAGTCCTTCCTCGGCGGCCTGCTGGACGGCCTCGACGCGACGAGCGTGGAGGCGGCTTTGGAACCACGGGCGGGGGAGTGCTGCGTGGAACTGCGCGCCAGGTCCTGAGCACCGAGCCGGCGCCCCGCCGGTGACGAACCACCCGGTGATTCGGCGTGGTGTCCTGTTGGTCATGGCAGTTTGGCGGGCGCTGCGCCGGGTGCTCCACGCCAGGAATCCTGTGTTCACGCGGCGCCGGATGTTGTTCATCGTCGCGGTGCACGCGTGCTTGCTGACCGCGTTCCAGCGGCTGACCCCGGCGAGCGGCCGCTTCCTGCGGCACGTGCCGCTGTGCGGGGCGGGTGGCGCTGGCATGGTGATCGTCGTCGTCGCGGTCGGTCTGCGCCTGGCCCGCGGTGCCCGGCAGGCGCGCGTGACGCTCGGCTGAGTGACAACTCCGGGGTGTTGTGACAGCGTGTCGGCATGGTCGAACCTGCCGTCCGGGTCGAGCGCAGCGGCCCCGTCTGCACCGTGATCCTGTCGCGCCCGCACGCGCGCAACGCCGTCGACGGCCCGACCGCGCAGGCGCTGCTGGAGGCCTTCGAGGCGTTCGACGCCGACGACTCCGCCGCGGTCGCCGTGCTGTGGGGCGAGGGCGGCACGTTCTGCGCGGGCGCCGACCTCAAGGCGATCGGCACCGAGCGCGGCAACCGGCTGGGCGAGGACGGCCCCGGCCCGATGGGACCGACGCGGCTGCGGCTGGGCAAGCCGGTGATCGCCGCGATCGCCGGGCACGCCGTCGCGGGCGGGCTGGAACTCGCGCTGTGGTGCGATCTGCGGGTCGCGGCCGAGGACGCGGTGTTCGGGGTGTTCTGCCGGCGCTGGGGAGTGCCGCTGATCGACGGCGGCACCGTGCGGCTGCCGCGGCTGATCGGGGTCAGCCAGGCGATGGACCTGGTGCTGACCGGCCGCCCGGTGCCCGCGGAGGAGGCGCTGCGGATGGGCCTGGCGAACCGGGTCGTCCCGGCGGGCACTGAACGCGCCGCCGCGGAGGAACTGGCCGCGGCGATCGCCGGTTTCCCGCAGACGTGCCTCCGCGAGGACCGGCTGTCACTGCTGGAGCAGGACGGCATGGACGAGCAGGCCGCGATGGCGAACGAATGGCGGCACGGCCTTACCTCACTGGCCGCCGACGCGGTGCGGGGAGCACAACGCTTCGCGGCGGGCGCCGGGCGGGGTGGCTCGTTCGACTAGCGCTGCCGCCCGGAGCACCACCAGCGCGCCGGCCCCGGCGGCTCGATCGGCTAGCCGTTCTCGTTGTTCTCGTTGATCGCGTTGTTCGTGCCGGTCACGAGCCAGCGCGCGACCTCGTGCAGCTTCCGGTTCGTGTTCTGCGAGGCGCGGACCAGCAGGTCGAACGCCTGGTCGTCGGTCACCTGGTGGCGTTCCATCAGGATGCCCTTGGCCATCGAGATGACGTCGCGCGACTCCAGCGCGCTGCGCAGCTGCGCCTGGGCCCGCGACCCGGCCAGCGCGACGGCCGCGTGCGCGGCGAACAGGCCGCACACGTGCTCGGCGGATTCGTCGAACGCGTCCCGCTGGGTGGAGAACAGGTTGAGCGCGCCGAGCAGCGTCTTGCCGGTGAACAGGCGCACCGCGAGCATCGAGTTGATCCCCAGCTCGGCGGCGGCGTAGCCGAACTTGGGCCAGCGCTCGTCGGCGGCGATGTCGGCGGTGCGGTACACGATGTCGGTGTACACCGCGTCCACGCAGGGGCCCTCGCCCAGCTTGTGCTGCAGCTCGTCGAGGCGCGCGACCCGCTCGCTGGACGGTGCGACGGACTTCAGGCTGCCCGACTCCAGCAGGGAGACGCCGGCGTCCTCGGTGCCCGGGACCGTCGCCGCGACGGCCTGCACGATGTTCGCGACCGTCTGCTCGACGTCCGGCTCCGGTTCGAGCGTGCGCACGACCGCGCTGAGCGCGTCCGCGAGCTCGAGGTCGGCCGGCTTGATGAGTTCGTCCGTCACCTGGACAGTCTTATCCATGGGGCTGGGGCGGCGACAGGGGCTGCCCCCGCGTTTCAGATTCCCGGGTCCCTCGGTCGGCTGACGCGGTCCCGCCGGAAGGCCGCCGCGACGCAGGCCGCGGAGGCGAGCACGAGCAGCCCGGCCAGCACCCACGCCCAGGCCGCGCCCATGGTGACGGCCAGGTAGACCTCGGCGGCGGCGGTGCCCGCGAACGCGAGCGCCACGAGCAGCCAGAACCACCGGATGGCGGATGCGCGCATGGGAACCACTCCTTGCCGGGTTGCTTCGCCTATCGCGCCCGGGCGGTGTGGGGTTACCCGCGTCGCTATTCGCAGTACTTGAGCAGCGGCAGGATCGCCCGTTCCGGCAGCTCCGCCGGTTCCGCGCAGGCCGCCAGCCGTGCCAGCAGGTCGTCCTCGTCGAGACCGGTCCCGATCAGCACCAGCCGCGTCGCCGGGGCCTCCGCACCCCACGGCGACCGGTGGAACCGCAGGTACGGGCCGACGGTCTGCAGCAGGAACCGGTCGTCGTAGCCGGGCACGGCGAACCGCACCGGCCCCTTCATCCGGTACAGCCCGGCCGGCCGCTCGGTCAGGAACGCCAGCAGGCGCCGCGGGTGGAGCGGCGTGTCGGACGAGAACTCGACGCTGCGGTAGGCGTCGTGCAGGTGCTCGTGGACCTCGCTGTCGGAGTGCCGCAGGTCGTCGAACGACAGCTGCCGCGCCACCGGCCCCCGCTCCCGCGCGTCGAACAGCAGCCCGGGGTCGATCGCGCCGAACGCGGACCGCACCACTGGGCGGCCGTCGCTCACCTTGCGCACCAGCTCGACCAGGCCGGGATCGTCGCGCCGGTCGGTCTTGTTCAGCACCACCAGGTCGGCGAAGCGCAGGTGCTCGTCCAGCTCGGGGTGGCGCACCCGGTTGGCCTCGAACTCGACCGCGTCGACCACCTCGACGAGCCCGCCGTAGGCGACGCGCGGGTTCTCGCTGGACAGCAGCATCCGCACCAGGTCGCGCGGCTCGGCGAGGCCGCTGGCCTCGATGACGATCGCGTCGATGCCCAGCTCCGGCTCGGCGAGCCGCTCCAGCATCCGGTCCAGGCCCGCGGTGTCGACCGCGCAGCACAGGCAGCCGTTGCCCATCGGCAGCATGGCGTCGACCTGCCCGGCGACGGCCAGCGCGTCCACGTTGACGCGGCCGAAGTCGTTGACGATCACGCCGATGCGGTGGTCGCGGGCGTGCGTCAGGAGGTGGTTGACCAGTGTCGTCTTGCCCGAGCCCAGGTAACCGGCGACCAGGACCACGGGAATCGCCTCGGAAGTGCTCACCGCGCGACACCCTAGCGCGCGGTGGGCCACGCCAGTGGGAGCGCCGCCCCGGCCGGTCGCGGTGTGGTGGGTGGGCGGTCGTGGGGGTGTGTTGTGGTTGAGCAGGCGGGTGGGGATTGGCCGCGCGGGTGGTGCTGCCGCACCGGAACGGCGCGGCCGAGCAGGCGGGGTGCGGCGGGGGCTCAAACCGCGCCACCGGTCTGCGTCTCCAGGCGGCCCGCCCGCCGTGGCGGGTGTCGTCGGCGGGTTCCCTGGACCTCAACCGCGCCAGTGGTACTGCCTCTCCGGCCGCCCGGTGCCGCCGTAGCGCAGCCGTACCTCGGCCCGTCCGGCGGCCACGAAGTGCTCCAGATACCGCCGCGCGCTCGGCCTCGACAGGTCCGTCACCCCGGCGCACTCGCTCGCCGACAGCCCGTCCGGGTGGGCCTGCAGAGCCTGCCGCACCAGCTCGGCCGTCTGCTCGGTCAGCCCCTTCGGCAGCGCTTTCGGCGTGCGGGCCCCGAAGACCGCGTCCACGTCCTCCTGCCCGGCCGTGCTGCGCTGCGCCAGCCGGTGCAGTTTCCGCCGCAGCGTGGCGAACTCCTCCAGCTGCGCCTGCAGCGCCGACGACGGGAACGGCTTGATCAGGTAGTGCAGCGCGCCACCACGCAGGGCGCCCCGCACGGTCTCAACGTCCCGCGCGGCCGTGATGATCAGGACGTCGATGTCCTGCGTCGCCGGGTCGGCCCGCAGCTGCCGCAGCACCGACAGGCCGTCCACGTCGGGCAGGTAGATGTCCAGCAGCACCAGGTCCGGGTGCAGCTCCCGCGCCGCGCGCAGCGCCTCGGCCCCGGTGTGCGCCACCCCGGCGACGGTGAATCCCGGCGCGCGCGACACGTATCCACTGTGGACCTTCGCGACCATGAAGTCGTCGTCCACCACCAGAACCCGCATCACCGGGACACCTCCGCTCGCGTCGGCAGGACGGCGGTGAACACCGCGCCGTCGGCGTTGTGCACGGCCACCGAACCGCCGCGGCGCAGGCAGGTCTGCCGCGTCAGCGCCAGCCCGAGCCCGCGCCTGCCGCCGTGCTCGGCGGCCTTCGTGGTGAACCCGTGGGTGAACACCTCGGTCGCGATCTCCGGCGCCACCCCCGGCCCGGAGTCCCGGACCACCACCGAAACCGCGTCCGCGTCCTGCCGGATCTCCACCTCGATCCAGTCGCCGTCCCGGCCGGCCAGCGCGTCCAGGGCGTTGTCGACGAGGTTGCCGACCACGGTCACCAGGTCCGCCGACAGCCGGTCGTCCACATCGTCCAGACCGGTCCCGGGCGCGAGCCGCAGGCCGACGCCCCGCTCGGCGGCCAGGCTGGCCTTCGCGATGAGCAGCGCCGCGACCGCCGAGTCGGCGATGTGCGCGGTGACCTCCTCCTGCCACTTCGTCTGGGCCTCGCTGACCAGGTCGACGTAGTGCCGCACCTCGTCGTACTCGCCCAGCTCGATCAGCCCGGCGATGGTGTGCAGGCGGTTGCTGAACTCGTGGGCCTGCGCCCGCAGCGTGTCCGTGGCCCGCGACGTGGCCTCCAGCTCCTCGCGCAACGCGGCCAGCTCGGTGCGGTCCCGCAGCGTCACGACGGCGCCGCGCGCGATCGGCATCCGGTTGAGCGCCAGCACCCGCCCCGCTCGCAGGCCGATCTGGTCGACGCCGTGCGCGCGTCCGGTGAGCACGTCGGTGAGCCGCTCGTTGAGCCCGAGCTCCGCGACCGGCCGCCCGACGCAGTCCGCGGGCAGCGCCAGCAGGTCGCGGGCCTGGTCGTTGACGAGCGTCACCCGGTGCTGGGAGTCCAGGCCGAGCACGCCCTCCTTGATGCCGTGCAGCAGCGCTTCCCGGTGCTCGGCCAGCGCGGTGATCTCCCGCGGCTCCATGCCCAGCGTCTGCCGCTTCACGCGCCAGGTGAGCAGCAGCGACCCGGCGACCCCGACCACGGTCGCGATGCCCAGCATCGTCAGCGCCGCGCCGGGCGAGTTCGCCACGCCCTCGAAGAAACCAGGCGTCTCGGTGCCTGCCGCGACGATCCCGACGATCTGCCCGGCGTCCCCGATCACCGGCACGTGCGCCACCAGCTGCCCGGAGATCTCGCCGACCCAGGCGCGCCCCTGCAGCACGGTGCTCGCGCCCAGCGGCAGCTCCGTGCGCAGCTGGTTCGGGTCGGGGGAGGTGAGCACGATCCCGTCGGGCGCGGCGATGATCACCGAGTCCGCACCGGAGAGGGTCCGCGCGGACTCGGCGAAGGCGGGCAGCGCGTCCCGCCGGATCGGATCGGCCAGGCTCGCCCGCACCCCGGCGGTCGCCGCGACCTGCTCGGCGACGGCGAGCAGCTTGCGGCCCTGCGTGTCGGTGAACGTCCGGTCGGACTGCACGGCGGAGTAGCCGAACACGCACGCGAGCAGGGCGAACACGATGATCAGCTGCCAGCCCAGCAGCTGGCGGGCCAGCGATCCTTGCGCACCCACGCCCCTCACTATCGCATCCGCGACGCCCGATCGTGCCGTGACCACAATGACCACAACGACCGATAGGTGCCTAACGGGTGACAGCGGCGCGGCCCCGGTGCACGATGCCGGGCAACGAAGGTCCACAACGAGGTGCGCTGATGAAGAATCGCAAGGGCTGGCTCGCCGTTCTCGGCGCGGCCGTGGCTCTCCTCCTCGTCCCCCCGCTGGTGTCCGCGGGCGGCGAGGAGACCGGGCCCCAGATCAGGGGCCTGCGGATGATGGTCCCCAACTCGCCCGGCGGCGGCTACGACATCACGGCCCGCACGGCCGTGAAGGCGGTCGAGGACGCCGGGCTCAACGGCAACATCGAAGTGTTCAACCTGCCCGGCGCGGGCGGCACGGTCGGCCTCGGCCGTCTGGTGAACGAGCGCGGCAACGGCAAGCTCGCCATGTCCATGGGGCTCGGCGTGGTCGGGTCGGTCTACACCAACAAGTCGCCGTCGTCGCTGCAGGACACCACCGCGATCGCGAAGCTGACCGAAGAGGCCGACATCGTCGTGGTCAGCAAGGACTCGCCGTACCAGACGATCCAGCAGCTGGTCGAGGCGTGGCGCGCGGACCCGGGCAGCGTCCCGGTCGGCGGCGGCTCGGCGCCCGGCGGGCCGGACCACCTCGCGCCGATGCTGATGGCGCAGGCGGCCGGGATCCCGCCGACGCGGGTCAACTACATCCCGTTCGACGGCGGTGGCGAGCTGATGGCGTCCGTGCTGGGCGGCAAGGTCGGGTTCGGCGTCTCCGGCATCGGCGAGACCCGCGACCAGATCGCCTCCGGCGCGCTGCGGGCGCTGGCGGTGACCAGCCCGCAACGGGTGCCGGGCATCGACGCGCCGACGCTCCAGGAGTCCGGTGTGGACGTGTCGTTCACCAACTGGCGCGGCATCGTCGCGCCGCCGGGCCTGTCCGACAGCGACCGGGAACGGCTCATCGGGTTGTTCACGCGGCTGCAGGACACGCCGCAGTGGCGGGAAGCGTTGCAGCGCAACGGGTGGACTCCGGCGTTCCAGCCGGGTGACGACTTCGCCGCGTTCCTCAAGACGGAGAACGACCGGGTCGCCGCGGTGCTGAAGGAGCTGGGGCTGGCATGAGCGTGATCGAGGAGAAGACGGCGTCCGCGCCGAAGTCCTGGTGGCGCACGCACTCCGAGCTGGGTGTCTGCGTCTTCCTGTTCGCCGTCGGCGTGCTCGTGCTCGTCGACGCGCTGAGCATCCCGACCGACTTCACGCAGCGCGGGCCGGTCGGCCCGAAGGCGGTGCCGATCCTCGTCGGCTCGTTGCTGCTGCTCGTGTCGCTGCTGCTGGCGCGCGACGTGCTGCGCGGCGGCCGCGGCGAGGCGGAGGCGGGGGAGGACGTCGACCTGGACGCCCCCGCGGACTGGCGCACGGTGCTGTTGTTGTCGGGCGCGTTCCTGGCGAACGCCGCGCTGATCGACACGCTCGGGTTCCCGCTGTCGTCGGCGATCATGTTCTGGGGTGCTGCCTACGCGTTGGGCAGCAGGCACCTGGTGCGGGATCCGCTGATCGCGGCCGGCGTCTCGCTGGTCACCTGGTTCGTGTTCACGGTGCTGCTGGGCGTTCCGCTGCCCGGCGGCCCGCTGATGGGGGTGCTGTAGCTCATGGACCTGTCCAACCTGTGGGCGGGCTTCGGCACCGCGCTGACCCCGTCGCACCTGATGTTCGCCGCGATCGGTGTCCTGCTGGGCACCGCGATCGGCGTGCTGCCGGGCATCGGCCCGGCGATGGCGGTGGCACTGCTGCTGCCGGTGACCTACGGTCTCGACCCGACGGCGGCGTTCATCATGTTCGCCGGCATCTACTACGGCGGCATGTTCGGCGGCTCGACGACGTCGATCCTGCTCAACACGCCGGGGGAGAGCGCGGCGGTGGTCACCGCGATCGAGGGCAATCCCATGGCGCGCAAGGGCCGCGGCCCGCAGGCGCTGGCCGCGGCGGCGATCGGGCACTTCACCGGCGGCATCATCGGCACGATCGCGCTGGTGCTGCTCGCGCCGCTGATCGCCGACCTGGCCGTGGACATCGGGGCGCCGGACTACTTCGCGATCATGGTGCTGTCCTTCGTCGCGGTGACCTCGGTGCTGGGCAAGTCCCGCGTCCGCGGCTACGCGTCGCTGCTGATCGGGCTGACGATCGGCCTGGTCGGGCTCGACGAAATGACCGGCCAGTCGCGGCTGACGTTCGGCGCGCTGCACCTGGCGGACGGCATCGACGTGGTGATCGTCGCGGTCGGCCTGTTCGCCGTGGGCGAGTCGCTGTGGGTGGCCGCGCACCTGCGGCACAACCAGTCCGAGGCGATCCCGGTGGGGCGGCCCTGGCTGTCCCGGTCGGACCTGCGGCGGACGTGGAAGCCGTGGCTGCGCGGGCCGGTGATCGGGTTCCCGTTCGGCGCGATCCCCGCCGGTGGCGCGGAAATCCCGACGTTCCTGTCGTACGTGACCGAGAAGCGGTTGTCGCGCAGGCAGGACGAGTTCGGCAAGGGCGCGATCGAGGGCGTCGCCGGCCCGGAGTCGACGGCGAGCGCGTCGGCGGCGGGCACGCTGGTGTCGATGCTGACGCTGGGCCTGCCGACCACGGCGGTCGCCGCGGTGATGCTGGCGGCGTTCCAGCAGTACGGCATCCAGCCGGGGCCGCTGCTGTTCCAGCGCGAGTCCGCGCTGGTGTGGGCGCTGATCGCGAGCCTGTTCATCGGGCTGGTGCTGTTGCTGCTGATCAACCTGCCGATGGCGCCGGTGTGGGCGAAGCTGCTGCGAATCCCGCGGCCGTACCTGTACGCCGGGATCCTGTTCTTCGCCAGCGTCGGGGCCTACGCGGTCAGCGGCTCGGTGATCGACCTGATCCTGCTGTACGTGATCGGTGTGATCGGGTTCGCCATGCGGCGCTTCGGGTTGCCGGTGCTGCCGGCGATTATCGGGGTCATCCTCGGCCCGGCGGCGGAGCAGCAGATGCGGCGGGCGCTGCAGATCAGCGACGGCGACCTCACCGGGCTGGTGAACTCGCCGCTCGCGATCGGCGTGTACGTGCTGGTCGCGGTGCTGCTGGCGTGGCCGCTGGTGCGGAAGCTGGTGCGCCGCCGGGAACCGGCGAAGGTGTGAGTACCGGGAGGGCGGCCGCGGGTGCGGCCGCCCTCCTCTTTTCAGCTGTAGTTTTCACCCGGTGGCGCGCCGGGGATCGGCTTGGCGATGAGCGCGACCGGGACGAAGAAGCAGATCTGGGCGATCACCAGGGTGAGCGTCCACAGTTCCCGCTCGTCGTAGTGCGCGGCGGCCCTGGCGAACAGCTCGTCGGGAACGCGCTCGCCGGACGGGTTCGGGGTGAGCACGGCCTCGGTCAGCTCCAGCGCGACCCGCTCCCCGTCGGTGAAGTACGGCGCGTTCCGCCACGACGCCACCGCGGTGATGCGCTCCTCGGTCTCCCCGGCTTTGCGCAGCTCCTCGGTCTGCCGGACGGTTTGGTAGGTGCTGCCGACCAGCTGACCGGCGCGCAGTTGCACCAGGTGGATGGTGGTGTCCGGGACGGCCCCGTTGTGGATGGCCTGCTGGGTGGCGCCGGCGATCGTGCCCACTTCGGGGATGTAGCGGGCGGGGTCGGGCAGGCGCGAGCGAAGAGTGGTCATCGGCTTCCTTTCTCGATGGTTGCTGGAAGTCCGACGACGCGGTGGCCGTGGATGTGAGGTGTTACGGGCGCAGGCGGGCCACCTTGCCGTTCTCGAGCGCGACCCACACCTTGCCGTCCAGGACGGTCAGGCCGTGTGGCTCGGAGCCCGGTGTCGGCAGCGGGTAGTGGTCGAACTCGCCGTCGGCGGTGATGTGCCCGACGCGGTTCGCGCCCCATTCGGTGAACCAGCAACCGCTTTCGCCGTCCGGGACGATCGCGTGCGGGCGCGCTTCGCGGTCGGGCAGCGGGAATTCGGTGACCTCGCCGTCGGGCGTGACGCGGCCGACCTGCCCGGCGCCGATCTCGACGAACCAGACCGCCTGGTCGTCCGCGGTGATGCCGACCGGGGCGGCCTTCTCGGTGGGCAGGGCGAAGTGGGTGACCGCGCCCCCGGTGGTGACGCGCGTGATGGTGTCCGCCTGGTTCAGCGTCACCCACAGCGCGCCGTCCGGCCCAGTGACTATTGTGGACGGATAGGAACCCTTGACGCCCAGGGGAAATTCCTCGATGGCGCCGTCGTCGAGGCGGCCGACGCGGTCGGTGTTCATCTCGGTGAACCACATCGCGCCGTCCGGGCCCGCGGTGATCCCGTACGGGCCGCACTCCGGCGGGAGTTCGACGGAGGTCGCCGTGCCGTCGGTGGTGATCCGGCCGATGCGGTGGTCGTGCAGGCGGCTGAACCAGAGCGCGTCGTCCGGCCCCGGGGTGATCACGGCCGGGCCGCAGCCCGGGTCGAGGTCGAAAACCGTTGTGCCGCCGGAGATCCGCGCGATCTGGCCACTGTGGACGAGGGTGACCCACGCGGCGCCGTCCGGGCCCGCGGTGATCCCGTAGGGGCCCTTGCCCGGGACGGTGAGTTCGTCGATCTGCACGTGCTGCCTCCCTAATGCGACGATTGTCGCGCTAAGATGATGGCATGAGCGACTCGGCGCCCGCAACCGGATTGCGCAGGCCCGGCGGCCGCACCGCCCGCACCCGTGCGCTCGTGCTCGACGCCGTCACGTCTCTGCTGGTGGAGGCCGGGTACGACGGGCTGAGCATCGACGCGGTGGCGGAGCGCTCGGGCGTGCACCGGGCCACGGTCTACCGGCGGTGGCGGGATGTCGGCGGGCTGCTGGCGGACGTGTTCGACGCGGCCGCGGGGGACGACTGGGTCCCGGCCGACACGGGTTCGCTGGTCGGCGACCTCATCGCGCTCAACCAGGAGGTTTTCGAGTCGTTGCGGGACGAGTCTTCGGTGACGCGGGCGCTGATCGCGGCGTCGTTCCGGTCCGCGCAAGCCGCGGCTGCGTTGCGCGGGTTCTGGCGGGACCGGTACCGGCGGTGCGAAGTGGTGGTCTCGCGGGCCCGTCGGCGCGGCGAAATCGCGGGAGAGGTGGACGCGCACCGGTTGCTGGTGGCCGCGACGGCGCCGCTTTATCACCGGCTCGTCCTGATGGGTGAACCGCCGCACGCGGAAATGGCCGAACAGGCCGCGCGGGACGCGGCCTGTTCGGTTGTGCCGGTTGTCGGTGGGCGCGGTTACCAGGCCCGTCCGACGGAGTAGGAACTGGTCCAGATGTTCTGCAGCCGGACCACGTCGCCGGATTCGGGGGCGGCCCAGATCTTGTTGTTCCCGGCGTAGATCCCCACGTGGTAGACGCTGCCACCGCTGGAGAAGAACACCAGGTCACCGGGTCGCATGTCCGACTTGGACACGCTGCGCACGGCGGCCCGCTGGTCGCGGGCGGTGCGCGGCAGGTCGATCCCGACCTGCTTGTGGGCGTACTGCGTCAGGCCTGAGCAGTCGAAGCCGCTGGGGGTCTCGCCGCCCGATCGGTAGGGCGTCCCGGCCTGCGCAGCGGCCGCGTTCACGATGCGATCGCCGGTGGAGAGCTGGGTCGCGCCGGCCGGCGCGGTGAGCCCCAGCAGGGCGGCGGTCGCGATGGCACAGGTGATCGGAATGGCGATCATCCTGCGTATTCGAGTGGGCACGGTGTGAACCCCTCCTTCAGTCCTTGAAGGCATTTCGGTTCTTCTTTCCGGAACTGACCCACCGGCCGGAGTCAGAACCAGCGACCGAATTCCCAGGGCGCCGATCACGAAACGGTATACACCCGGAATGGTGAATTAGAACACCATCGGCTTGCGTTCTCGTAGCAGGGGTTTCACCGTCGGTCTTGGTGGCCTGCCGACGCTCGCGTCCGCGCTGGCAGTCGCGCACCCGCGCTGGCTTCCGCGTGTGCTCACACCAACAGCCGCTACCCGCCAGCCGAAAACCGGCCCCGGCCGCAAAAACCCACCCCCGCCGCCGAGCGCGGCAGACCTGCTCAAACCCGCGCCGGCTCCGCCAGGTCGAACCGCACCTGCAAGCCCGGCCTCGCCTGTGCCGCTTTGTCGACGTCCTCCGCCACCACCACCGCGATCACCGGGTAGCCGCCGGTCACCGGGTGGTCGGCCAGGAACAGCGTCGGCTTCCCGGACGGCGGCACCTGCAGCGCCCCGGTCACCATGCCCTCGCTCACCAGCTCGCCGTGCCGCGCCCGCGGCAGCACCGGGCCCTCCAAGCGAATGCCGATCCGGTTGCTCTCCGACGTCACCGCGTACGGCTGGGCCAGCAGCGTCCGCAACGCCGACTCCGTGAACCAGTCGTCCCGCGGCCCGGGCAGGATCCGCAGCGCCAACTCGTCCGACGGGGGTGCCGTAACGGGCGTGAAACGCGGCGGCGACACCGGCGCGACAGCCGAGCCCAACGGCAGCAACACCCCGCGTCGCAACGGGTCTGGGCCCAAGCCGGACAACAGGTCAGTCGCCCGGGAGCCGAGCACCGGCTCCACCGCGATGCCGCCCCGCACGGCCACGTAACTGCGCAACCCGGTCGCCGGCCAGCCCAGCCTGAACTCTGAACCAGCCGGGACCCGCACGGCCGCGTTCATCGGCGCGCCCATCCGGTCGATCGTGATCGGGCACGGCGCGCCGGTCACCGCGATCGTCACGTCGGCGGTCGCGCGCGCCGCGAACCCGCCGAAGGTCACCTCGATCCCGGCGGCGCCTTCGTCGTTGCCCGCCAAGCGGTTCGCCAACCGCAGCGAGGCCCGGTCAGCGGCGCCGGACTCCGTCACGCCGATGTCGGCGTACCCGGGCCGGCCCAGGTCCTGCACGGTCGACAACGGCCCGCTGTCGACGACCTCGAGCACGGCGGCCATGACAACTCCGATTCGTTTCGGGTGTCGTGACCGTACAGATTGTTGAACGATCCTGCAAGAGGAATCTGTGACAGATGGACCCGAAACGTCAAAAACCGAAGGGGTCGTCCTGCCTCCGCGAGGCCGGCCGGCACCGGGGGCACGGCGCCTCGCGCGAAGTGATCAGACCGGTCACCGGATCGACGTCGGTCTCCAGGATCCAGCCACCCGAGTCCCCGCACGTCCGGCAGAGGGTGCTCGTGTCAGCCATGGTCAGCCTGCCCATCTTCCCCCTCGATGGTCGTTGCCCGATCGAGTGTGCGCCGCCGCGCTGGCGGATCGAGCGCACCGGCCTGACCGCCCGCGAAGATCGAAACCGCAGGTCAGCCACTCCGGTACGGCGGGACCACGGCGGGACTGCGGTTGTCCACGACGGACTCAGGAGACGTAGGCCTGCAGCCGGGCGGTGCGCGATTCCTCCCGTAGCTTGCCCAGCGTGCGCCGCTCGATCTGGCGGATCCGCTCCCGCGTCACGCCCAGCTCGCGGCCGACCTCCTCGAGCGTGCGCTGACGGCCGTCGTCCAGGCCGCAGCGCAGCCGGATCACCTGCTGCTCCCGCGGTTTCAGCGTCGACAGCAGCTCGTCGATCTCCCGGCGCAGCACGTGGTAGGACGCCGGCACGCCGGGCCGGTCCGGGTGGCACAACAGGTCCGCGAGAACGCTGCTGCCGTCCGTGCCGACGGTCTGGTCGAGGCTGATCGGCTCCTCGTTGTAGGAGAGCAGCTCGATCACCTGGAACGGCGTCAGGCTCAGCTCCGCGGCGATGTCCTCGTGACCCGGCTCCCGGCCCAGCCGCGCGGCCAGTTCCCGGCGCGCGGCCAGCACGCGGTTGACCTGCTCGGCCAGGTGCACCGGGATGCGGATGGTGCGGGACTGGTCGGCCAGCGCGCGGCTGATCGCCTGCCGGATCCACCACGTCGCGTAGGTGGAGAACTTGAAACCGGGCGTGTAGTCGTACTTCTCCACGGCGCGGATCAGCCCGAGGTTGCCCTCCTGGATGAGGTCCAGCAGCGACATGCCGCGGCCGGTGTAGCGCTTGGCGATGCTCACCACCAGGCGCAGGTTCGCCTCCAGCAGCCGGTTCTTCGCCTCCCGGCCCTCCTCGGCGATCGTGAGCAGGTCGGCGCGCCGCTGCGGGTCGAGCACCCGCGTGGTCGCGAGCAGGTGCTGGGCGTAGAGCCCGGCCTCGATCCGTTTGGCGAGCGTGACCTCCTCCTCGATGGTCAGGAGGCCGGCGCGGCTGATGCCGGTGAGGTACGCGCGGACCGGATCGGCCGGCTCGAAGAGCGGTGGAGTCACCTGCCGTTGCCTCCGACAAGCCAGGGGGAGTCTGCTACGCCTGACAGAGTGGCCGAACGCGCTGGCACGGAACCGACAGCCGGTCGACGTGCGTCGAAGCGGAAAAGGCCAGGTCATGGGAAACCCGGTCGCGCCGGAGTGCGGTACGGTGCGGGTCGGCTACGGGACCGCCGTGCGCGCCGCGGATTTTCGCCGGGTGATCACGGCCGGGTCCGGGGATATCGTTGGCTGGTGGAAGGGGCTCCGCAGGTGATCACGACTGGCCAGCAGCCGCAGGCAGCCGCGCAGTTCGACGCGCGCGGCGGCGGCTCCGCCGAGCTGCGCGCCCAGGCCAGGGGGCAGGCGTGGTTCCGGCCGGTCCGTGGCCGTGGGCGGCTCGGTGTGGTGAGCCTCGCCCGGCTGCTGGCGTTCGAGATCGTGCTCATGGTCGTCGCCGCGGTCGGCGTGCAGGAACTGTGGGCGATGATCGCCGCCGGCGTGATCGGGCTCGCGGTGATCATCGGCATGTTCGGCCGCTCGAAGGGCCGCTGGTGGACCGAAAGCCTGATGCTGTGGATGGGTTTCCGGTCGCGCCGAGGCACCTCGGGGGAGAAGCGGGACGACCCGCGGCTGACCGCGTTGTGCGAGCTGGCGCCGGACCTCGTCGTCGAGGACATCGACGGGCCGGGGGAGACCAAGCTCGGCATGGGCAGCGACGAGGCGGGCTGGTTCGCCGTGCTCGAGGTGTCCGGCGGCGCGGACGTGGCGACCCCGCCGGTGCCGCTGGCCGCGCTGGCCCGCACCGCCGCCGACGCCGAGCAGGCCGGTGTCGTGATGCAGGTCGTCACGCACTCCGTGCCGGGCCGCGAACCCGGGACGCGGGACCGCGCACTGTGGGTCGCGGTGCGGCTGGACGCGCGGGCCGTCGCCGAGTCCATGATCGATTCGCCGGGCGGGCGTCTCGACGTGCCCGCCGTGCTGGCCGAGATCACCCGCCGCGCTGAGCGCGTGCTGCGCCGGCGCGGGCTGCGGGCGCGGATGCTCACCGCGGACGAGGTCGTCGACGCGCTCGCCCGCTCCTGCGACCTGCTGCCCGGCGGCGGCCCGGCGCGGGTGCACGAGGCCTGGGAGTCGTGGCACTCCACGCGCCTGACCCACGGGTGCTTCTGGATCCAGTCCTGGCCCGACCCCGACCGCGGCACCGGGCTGCTCGCCGCGCTGGCCGAGCTGCCCGCGGACCTGGTCAGCATCGCGCTGCTGCTGGAGCCGTCGTTCGACGGGACCACGCTGCGCTGCCTGGTCCGGGTCGGCGCGACCGCGCAGCGGTACCCGCAGGTGTGCGACCTGGTCAAGAAGCTGGCCGAGCGCAACGGCGCCCGGGTGTCGCGTTTGGACGGTCAGCACGGCCCGGCCGTGTATGCTTCGGCACCGAGCGGGGGAGGTGCACGATGAACGCGGGACAGTACCCACCGTCGCGGCCGCAGCCGCCGGCGCAGGCGATGCCGCGGCCCATGCCGCCGGCACAGGCCCAGCCCGGGCCGCCGCCCGCGCAGCAGCAACAACAGCACCAGCCCATGCCGCCCGGTCAGGCCGTGCTCGGGGCGCCCGCGATGCCGCAGGCGCCCGCCGTCGTCAACGTCGCGGCGCCCGCGCCGCAGACCCAGCAGGCAGGCTCGGCCGAGGCGGCCGCCGCGACGACGGTCGAGGTCGCCCGTCCCGCGCTCGCCATCGGTGTGCCGACGCCGATGCCGCCGCAACCGCCCGGTCCCGGCCCCGTCGGTCCGGTCGTTGGCGCGCCACGCGAGCACCGCGACTGGCGCACCCGGCGGCACCGCTCGATCCCGCGGCTGCGCATCGGGGCGCACCACGCGTCTGATGCCGCTCTGGAGTTGCTGCAGGTGTCCGCGTCGTCGGTGGGGCTGCCGCTCGGGCGGGACCAGAACGGGTTCCCGGTGGCGCTGACGTTGTTCCGCCCGGAGCCGGTGTCGGTGAGCCTGATCGGCGGCGCCTGGGCGGCGCGGCTGATGGCGTACCGCGCGTTGCGGGCCGGCGCGCGGCTGCTGGTGTTCTCGCAGCACCCGGCCGACTGGGTCCAGCTGGGACAGTCGGCGACCGGCCGCACCGACCGGGTCGCCGTGGTGGCGCCGGGTTCGCCGCCCGCGGTCACCGCCAGCGCCGACGCGCCCGTGCTGTGCCTGCACGACGCGCCCCAGTCGCAGAGCGAGCCCGAGGCGTGGCAGACGCGGGTGCTGCTGCACCGGCGGCTCACGCCCGAGCGGGTGGGCGCCGTGCCGGGCTCGGACCTGGTGCTCATGCAGCGGCTCACGCCCAACGAGGCGTCGCTGCTCGCCCCGGCGCTCCGGCTGGCCCAGCGGACCACCCAGCAGTTGCAGATGCTGCGGGACGACATGCTGGCCGTGCTCGCGGGGGAGACCAACCACTACGTGTGGGTGGACCCGGCGCCGGCCGAGCGAGCGCGCCTGGGACGGCCCGGGCGGTACTGACTCCGGGCGGGGAAGGCCGACCCGCCTGCCGGTCTTCCCCGCCCGGTCCCTTGTAGCTTCGGGTGACGATCTCCCCGGCCCGGTCCCGGTGGCTGGGTCCGACCACCCCCGCCCCCGATGCCTGATTGTGTTTCAGTCGCCGAGCAGCCGTGTCAAGGCGGGAAAGCGTGCCTTGACACGGCTGGTCGGCGACTAAAGATCGGCTGTGGATCGGGGGCGGGGGAGGTCTGGTTGGGATGGTCGGCTTGCTTCCGTTGCCGACTTGCCGATCCCGGGCAAAGCAGCGCGGGCCGCACTCACCCCCAGGAGAGTGCGAACCGCGCTGCCCGGACTGGCTACTTGGTCCAGATCAGCGGGGCGTCGCTGTACTCGTCGTCGTCGAATTCGGCTCCGGCGATCTGCGCGCCGTCCTGGGTGGCGGACAGGTCGCAGGCCTCGTACTTGGCGCCGGCCGTCGTGAAGTCCTCCGGGGCGCCGTCGTCGGTGCAGCTGCCCAGCTCGCCCGTGATCACCACGCCGGTCGGGCCGCCGTCGGCCATGGCGAGGCCGAAGTTCGGCGACGAGGCGAAGGCGTGGTCCGCGCCGTCGACGTTCTCCACGGTGTACCGGATGTAGTACGGCGTCAGCCCCTTGGCGCGGTCGCCGTACTGGCGCTCCATCGCGGCCTTGACACCGGCCTCGACGGCGGTGACGGTGACCGCCGCGGTGCCCTTGTCCCACGAGATGACCGCGCGGTCGCCGACCTTGAGCTTGGTGCCCGGGGCGGTCTTCTCGGCCGCACCGGCGGGAGCCGCCTGCGCCGACGAGCTCGGCGCCGCCGAGGACGACGAAGCCACCGCGGTGGTGGTGGCCGGGCTGCTCGGCTCCTCGTCGCCACCACAGGCCGACAGCGCCAGCACGGCGGCGGCGAGAACGGGCAAGGCGGCGATACGGGTGCTCTTCATGAAGGGGTACAACTCGCTTTCCGGTGCGTCAGTCCACTGAGGACGCGGTCAACGTCTTCTGTGGATCCGACGCACCGGAAAGCGGATCAGTTCCTTCCGTCCAGAGCGGACGGTTCGGCCGGCCGGTACCGCTTGTCCGGCTCCCCGCCCGCGACGACCGGCCCACCAGGGGTTTCCACCTCGAAGACCGACTCGTCGGTGACGGGCGCCTTCTCGTCCTTGCGGGCGACCCGCTTGGCCTGATCGGCGTGCACGACCGGCTTGGCGTGCCGGTCCGGAACCGCGACCACGGGCGCCGGGCCCTGCAGGCCGAGCGGGATCTCCCCGAAGGAGGTGACGACCCGCTCCTCGGCGGACAGCCGCCCGTCGAACACCGGGCTCGTGCCTGCCGGGAGGTTCGCCGCGAACTCGGCTCCCGGCATTCCGGGCAGGACACGGCGCCTGGCGCGCTCACGCTGCTTCTCGGTGAACGTCTTCTCCGGCGGCTTGCGGTGCGGATTGGACAGCACTGGCGGGGCGCCGAGGCCGAGCCCACCAGGCGGGGTTGCCGGCGCCTCGGCACTGCTGCCACCACGCCGGGCTTGCTTGGCGTTGTTGTTCAGCACCGGGGGCGTGGTGGTCGGCGGCGGCGTGAAGGCAGGCGCCTGCTCGGTGTAGCCGCCATCGGCGAACGCCGATGCGGGTGCGGCCTTGTCCACCTCGCGTGTGTTCGGCATGGACGTGCCCGGCGGCAATGGTGGCGGCGGGGTGGCGGCGGCCGCCTCTTGGGCGATGGCCTTCGCCTCCATGTCCAGGTGGTCCGTGAACGACTGCGAGCCGTACGACGGGATCCCTGGCTGGTTCTCGCCAGGGGCCTTCTCCTGCGGGGTCTGCGGCGCCTGCCCGCCGGGCGGCGGCGTGATCGTCCCCGGCGGATAGAGGCTGCTCTGGTTGAACGACGGCGGAAGACCGCCAGGTGGCGCGCCCAGAGCCTTGTTCAGCGACGTGTCGCCCAGCGTCGGCGGTGTCGTGGCCGGCGTCCGTGAGCCGTCGAACAGCCCAGGCGCCAACGTGTTCGCCGAGAACGCGTTCGGCGCGACCTTGCCCCCGCCGCCGTTGAACGCGAACGGCGTCACCATGGGCGGCACCCCGCCAAAGGCGGCCGGCGGCACGCTTGTCGCGTCCGGCGGAGTGGCGCCGGGTGGCGTGGCCGGTGGTGCGCCGGGCGGAGTCCCGGGCGGGGTGACTTCGGGCGCGCCCGGCGGCGTGGCCCCCGGCGGCGTGGCGGTGGTCGTGGGCGGGTTGACCGCGGGATCACCGGGTGGGGTGCCGGGCGGCTGGGTGGTCAGGGCGTTGGGGGTGTTCGGGTTGGGCGCGCCCGGTGGCGTCGCGCCGGGCGGCGTGGCGCCGGGCGCGCCCGGTGGCGTCCCGCCGGGAGCACCCGGCGGAGCCACCGGCGGCATCTTCGGGATGTCCTGGCCCAGCGCGGTGGGGTGGGCGATCGCGTCGAGCGGCGGGCTGAGCGCCTTCGCCCGCCCGGCCTGCAGCTTCGCGAGGTATGGCGCGTACTCCCCGATGTACCGGTTCGCGAGGGCACGCGCCTCCTTGTCGTACTTCTCCTTCTCCTCGTCGACCTTGCGCTGGGGCATGGCCTTCGCCACGCCGACCGGGGTGCCGACCGGCGGCAGGTCGGCCAAGTACTGCAGCCCGCCCACGACGTAGGAGTACTCGAGGTACAGCTTCCTCATCTCGGCCTGGGCCTCGTACATGACGTTCGACAGGCCGTACAACGCGACCGAGTTCTTGATCGCCGCGTCCTGCCACACCCGCAAGTACGCCAGCGTCTCGCCGACCTTGCTCAGGAACACGTCCTTCGCGCCTGGCGACTCCCAGTTCTCCGCGAGGGCCTGGGTCTGCTCGCGCAGGGTGTCGGCGGTGTTCTGCAGCAGCTGTGCGATGTTGGTCCACTGCTGGGAGCGCTCGGCGGTGGTGCCGGGCTGCTCACCCATGATCCACTTGTTGATGACCTCGATGTCGGCCCCGTCGACCTGAGCGCTCGCATCCCCGCCGCCGTCGTCGCCCTGGGCGCCGGTCTGGCCGTTCTGGCTGTTCTCGATGTCGGAGTAGTAGAAGTTGCTGCCGAGGAGCGGGCCCTGCGGTGGCTGGTAGCCGGGGGCGTACGGGACGGGCATGTAGCCCGGCTCGAGCGAGTTCGTGTTGAACCCGAAGTACGGGTCGTTTTCGTCCGCCATCCCGCGTCACATCCCCCCGGTGGCCCGCCGCGTGGCCTCCATCCGCTTCTGTGCCAGCTCCGTCCAGTCCTGGCCGGTGACCGGATCGCCCTGCACCCCGATGTGCCGCGTCTCCGACTTGTTCCCCTTGTCGTCGACCGAGTAGTAGTCCCGCGTGTGCGTCCCGTCCTGGAACGTCGTGGTGACCGCGTGGTCGTACGTGGTGCTCACGACGTCGCCGTCCGCGTCGTACTCGGTGTTCGTCGTGACCTCGTCGGTCATCCCCCGCGCCCGTTGCACCGTCTGCGTGCTGGTCACGGTCTTGCCGACCGGCTTGCCGTCCCGGTAGTTGACGGTGGTCGTCTGCCCGCTCGGCGTGGTCGTCGAGGTGTAGACGGTGTTGTTGTCCTTGTCTGTCACGGTCTCGGTGATGCCGTCGGCCGTCCTCGTGATGCTGCGGGTGCCGCCGTCGCCGGTCCGGTAGAGCTCGACGTGCACGCCGGGCATGTTGTACGAGCCGATCAGCTCGTCCTCGCCCGGTTCGGCGGTCTTCTTGTCCTGCTCGGCGGCGAGGCTCTGGAGGGTGTTCTTCGGATCCAGGTAGGCCGGAGCGTTGTCCGGCCTCTTGGCGCCCGGCATGCCCAGCGCCCACTGGATCGCGTTGAGCATCTCGGCGTTGTCGCCGTCCATGCCCTCGAACACGTCGCCCATGATGCAGGCGACCGAGGAGATCGCCATGCAGTTCTGGCCGATGTTCGGCAGGAACTGCGCCACCTCACCGGCGTTGCGCGCGGCCAGCTGCGCCATCTGGGTGCCAGGGGGGAAGCCACCGGTGCTCATCGACGTGTCCTTGCCGACGCCCTGCAGCGAGGTCGAGGCGGGCAGCATGTCGCTCTGGAGGTTGCTCTGCAGCGTCGCGATGTTCTTGCCGTACCCGCGGAACGAGTTCGGCTCCATCTTCAGCGGCTTGCCCTCGGTGACCCACTTCGCGAGAGGGGTGCCCTCGCCCTCGTCGGGAATAGCCATCGTGTCCCTCCCTGACCTCGTGCTGCCTGACGAGCCTGGCAGCGGGTGCCGACCGGGGGTAGGGGTCGGACGGCACCCGCCTCTCTCAGGTAACCATCCGATGTCAACCCCGGTGGAAAACTGTCCTATTCATCCGCGGGCAGGTGCGCGAGCTGGACCAGCCGGGCGCCCGCGCCGCGGGTGATGAACCAGCCGCGGCCCGGTGGCAGCTTCTGCGGCTTGATGTTGCCCAGCAGCGGCCCCTCCTCGCGGCTGCCCGACATCAGGATCCCCGGCGAGGCCAGGTCCCGGATCCGGGCGATCACCGGGTCGTACATCGCCCGCGCGGCGCCACCGATGCGCCGGGTGACGATCAGGTGGAGCCCGATGTCCCGGCCCTGCGTCATGAACTCCAGCAGCTGGGTCAGCGGGTTGTCGTGCGGGTTCGGTGCGACCAGGTCGTAGTCGTCGACCAGGATGAACAGCTCCGGGCCGCTCCACCAGCTGCGGGAGCGGAGCTGCTCCGGCGTGATGTCACCCCCCGGAAGTCGTTTCTGCATCGCGTCGATGGTCAGACGCGTCATTTCCTGAACGGTTCCGCTCGTCGTCGCGTAACCGATCAAGTACTCGTCCGGAACCAGGCCGAGCATGCTGCGCCGGAAGTCGATCAGCGCGATCTGGGCCTCGTCGGGGGTGTAGCGAGCCATGATGCTCTTGGCCAGCGCCCGCAGGAACGTGCTCTTGCCGGACTCGACGTCGCCGAAGAGGACCAGGTGGGGTTCGGTGACGAAGTCCAGGTGGACCGGCTGCAGGTCGGTCTCGGAGATCCCGATCGGGATTCCCCTCTTCTCGTCCGGCGCGGGCAGCTCGGCGTACGGCAGCACGTCCGGGAGCAGGCGCACCCTGGGGGCGGGCTTGCCGGTCCAGACGCCGCTGATGGTCTCCACCAAGTGCTGGACGCCGTCGGCGAGCCCGTCGGCGGTCTCCTGCCCGTCGATGCGGGGCACCCCGGACAGGAAGTGCATGGCGTCCGGCGACAGGCCGCGTCCCGGGGACTGCTCCGGCACACCGGCGGCCTGGCGGCGGCCGATGACCGAGTCGACCGGGTCGCCGAGGCGCAGCTCGATACGGCTGCCGAACATGTCGCGCACGTTCATCCGCAGGTCCAGCCAGCGGTTGGAGCTGGCGATGACGTGGATGCCGAACGCCAGGCCACGGTTGAGCAGCTCGGTCACGCCCGGTTCCAGGTCCTCGAACTCCGCGCGCACCGTGGCCCAGCCGTCGATGACCAGGAACAGGTCGCCGAACCGGTCCTCGGGGAACCGGCCTTCGCGCAGCAGCTTGCGATAGGTCGCCATGCCGTCGATGCCGTGCTCGGCGAACCGCTGCTCGCGCTCGGCGAGCAGCGTCCTGGCCTCGGCGATGCTGCGCCGGACCCGGTCGACGTCGCGCCGCGTCGCCACCCCGCCGACGTGGGCGAGGTCGCGCATGGCGGTCAATCCACCGCCGCCGAAGTCGAGGCAGAAGAACTGCACCTCCGCGGGGGTGTGGGTGAGCGCGAGGCTGCCGATGATCGTGCGGATCACCGTGCTCTTGCCGCTCTGCGGGCCGCCGACGACGGCGATGTTGCCGCCCGCGCCGGACAGGTCGAGCCAGCACACGTCGCGGCGCTGATCCGCGGGCCGGTCGATGATGCCCGCCGCCGCGTGCAGCGCGCCGCGGTACTGCTCCTGGCCGGTCGTGATCCCGCGCTGCGGGTCGTGCACCAGTGGTTCCAGCAGCTTGTCCAGCGACGGGGGCTCCGCCAGCGGCGGCAGCCACACCTGGTGCGCCGGCACGCCCTGGCCTTCGAGCCGCTCCACCAGCACGTCCATCAGCGTCTCGCCCAGGTCGTCGGACTCGGCGGGCTGCGGCTGCTCCACCGGCTTCTCCGCCAGCCGCGGGCGCAGGTAGGCCGTCGAGTAGTCCTGCACCGGGTCGATCTGGCGGCCCTCGTCGTCGGTGCGCTGGATCGTGCCGCGCCGGTGCACCCCCGACACGTACGCGGCCTTGAACCGGGTCAGCTCGTCGACCCCGGTCTTGAGGAAGCCGTTGCCGGGGGAGCGGGGCAGCTGGAACGCGTCCGGCGTGCCGAGCACGACCCGGCTCTCCATCGCCGAGAACGTCCGCAACGCGATGCGATAGGACAGGTGCGAGTCCAGCCCGCGCAGCCTGCCCTCCTCCAGCCGCTGCGAGGCGAGCAGCAGGTGAACACCGAGCGAACGGCCGACGCGTCCAATCTGGACGAACATGTCGATGAAGTCCGGCCGCGCGGTGAGCAGCTCGGAGAACTCGTCGACGACGATCAGCAGCGCGGGCAGCGGGTCGAGCGGGGCGCCCGCGATGCGCGCCTTTTCGTAGTCGCGTTGCGAACCGTAGTTGCCCGCCTTGCGCAGCAGTTCCTGCCTGCGCACCAGCTCGCCGCCGATCGCGTCGAGCATGCGGTCCACCAGGTGCAGCTCGTCGGCCAGGTTGGTGATCACCGCGCTGGTGTGCGGCAGCCGGTCGAGCTTGGTGAACGTGGCGCCACCCTTGAAGTCCACCAGCACGAAGTTGAGGATCTCCGAGTCGTGGGTGACGGCCAGCGCCAGCACCAGCGTGCGCAGCAGCTCGGACTTGCCCGAGCCGGTGGCGCCGACGAGCAGGCCGTGCGGGCCCATGCCGTCCTGCGCGGATTCCTTGAGGTCCAGCTCCATCGGGCGGCCGTCGGCGGTGATGCCGATCGGCACGCGGAGCCGGTCCCGGTTGGACCGCGTCTCCCAGCTCTTCGCCAGGTCGAACTCGTACGGGTCGCCCAGGCCGAGCAGGTCGGTCAGCTCCAGCGACCCGGACAGCGGCTGCTCGCTCGCGGTCAGCGCGGACAGCCGCAGCGGCGCGAGCGTGCGCACCAGGCCGCGCATCTCCTCGACGCCCAGCCCGTCGGCGGTGCCGATGTTGCCGGCGCCGTCCATGGTGCGGCTGGTCAGGTTGCCGTCGGGCGAGATGTCCAGGACCAGGGTGGCGGCGTCCAGCAGGCGCGGCGGCTCGCCGGAGAGGTCGATGACGGTGACGCCCTCGACGCCGCCCTCGATCATCAGGTGCTCGGACCCGCCGGTGTCGCCGCCGTCGACGAACACGACCACGTGCGTGGAGCCCTCGATCGGCTGTGTGCCCGGGTTGAAGCGCGGCCGGTTGGCCACCACGTCGTCGAGCATCGCCTCCAGCGCCGTCACGCTCGGCGCCACCAGCCGGATCTGGCCGACCGCGTCGGTCTTGGTCGGGTGCAGCGCGTGCGGCAGCCACTTGGCCCAGTCCCACAGCTCGCGCTCGCGCACGCAGAACGCGGTCAGCACGTCGCCCGGCGCGTGGAAGGTGCCCAGCTGCGCGACCAGCGCGCGGGCCATCGCGCGCTTGCGGTCGTCGTCGCCGGTCAGGTAGATCCGGGAGAACCCGCGCAGGGCGACCGCGACCGGCAGGTCGGGCACCGTCGAATAGGTGGTGACGAACTTCCGCAGCGCCATCGCGCACAGCGGTTCCAGCTCGTCGATCGGCTTGGTCTCCGGCGGCACGAGCGGGGTGGCGAGCTCCTGCGAGCCGAGGCCGATCCGGATGACGGTGAAGTCCCAGTCGCCGGGACGGCGTTCCCACACGCGCGCGCTCTGCGCCGTCGACCACAGCCGCGACGGGTCCGGGTGGCGGTAGAACATCGCCTTGCGCTGCTGGTCGATCGTGTCCCGCACCTGCGCGCGCAGCTGCGACAGCCGCCGCATGTACCGGCGGCGGTTCGCGATCATCTCCTGTTTGCTCGGCCCCTGCCCGTTCTGGCTGATGATCTGGAACAGGATCATGCCGAGCACCGCGACGCCGTACAGACCGCCGGCGACGTACATCAGGGGACCGGACCGGCCGGCGCCGATCAGCAGCGCCATGCCGCCGGTGCCGGCGAGCATGGGCAGGATCATCAGCACCCGCGTCCAGCTCTTGCCCGCGGGCGGCGGATTTTCCGGCGGGGGATCGAGCACCACGTCGCCTGAGGGCAGGTCAGGCGCGGGCCGCCGCAGTGGCCGCTTGACTATGATCGTTCCCAAGACCGAAAACCTCCCGAGCGCCCGGGTGCGCCAGCATAGAGCTTTCCGCCAGCCTAGTGTCGCGCTTTAATTGATACTCTCCCAGCCGGTCTCGGGGTCCAATTTGGAGGTAGGGGCAGCATGACGTCGGCGATGGGCACGACCCTCGCGAAGGTGAGCATCACCACGCCCAAGCGCGGGATCGACGTCGCGCTCCCGGAGAACGTGCCGGTCGCGGAACTGCTCCCCTACATCCTGCGCCACGCGGGCGAGGACGCGCCGGACACCGGCGAGCAGCACGGCGGCTGGTCGCTGCGGCGGCCCACCGGCGAGCGCCTCGACGGGCAGCAGACGCTCGCCGCGCAGCAGGTGCGCGACGGCGAGATCCTGCACCTGGTCCCCGGCCCGGTCGACTGGCCCGAGATCGAGTACGACGACCTGGTCGAGGCCATCGCCAGCGGGGCCCGGCGCTACGGCCGCAGCTGGGGTCGCGCGGCCACTCGGCGGGCCGGGCTGGTGATCGCGGCCGTGCTGCTGTGCGCGGGCAGCCTCGCCGCCCTGTTGTTCGAACCACCGTGGCTGAGCGCCGGCCTGATCACGCTGGGGGCCGCGGTGGTCCTGACCGCGCTGGGCATCGTGGTGGCGCGCGCGGTGCCGGACGCCTACGCGGGGGCGGTGTTCGCCGGATCGGCGCTGCCGTACGCCTTCCTCGGCGGTTACCTGCCGACCGCGCCGGACCACCTGGGACTGTTCTCCTTCGGGTCCGCGCAGCTGCTGCTGGGGACCATTTCACTGCTGGTCTTCGGCATCGTCGGCTACCTCGGCGTGGGCGCGATGAGCCGCGTGTTCGTCGCCGCGATCAGCACCGGATTCCTCGGCGCGCTGGGCGCGTTGTTCGGCGGCTGGATGGACCCGGACGCGGCCGGCGCGCTGGTCCTGACCATCGCGATCGGCCTGCTGCCCGGGTACCCGTGGCTGGCGCTGCGGCTGGGCCGGGTCCCGCTGCCCGCGCTGCCGCAGCGCTCGGCCGACCTGCTCAACGACGAACCGCACCCGGCGACCCCGGCCGTGTTCGACGCCGCCGCCCGTGCCGACGAACTGCTCACCGGCTTCCTCACCGGCGCCGCGCTGATCAGCGCGTTGTCGTCGATCCCCCTCGCCGCGCACGGCGGCGGATCGCGGCTGATCATGCTGATCCTCGCGTGCGCGGCGCTGCTCCTGCGGGCCCGGCTGTTCCCGGTGCCGCGCCAGCGGATCCCGCTGCTGGTCGCCGGGCTGTGGGTGTTCGCGCTGCTGGCCGACTGGTGTTTTTCCACCGCCTCCGGCAACGGCGGGATCGGGCTGTTCCTGCTGGCGCTGGTGGTGCTCGCGCTGCTGGTCGCGGCCGCCGGGCTGGTCTATTCCCGCAAGAACCCGTCGCCGTGGTTCGGCCGGATCGCGGACATCGTGGACGTCATGGCTATCGTGGCCCTGATCCCGTTCGCGGGGTTCATCACCGGATTCTTCGCATACGTCCAGGGCCTGATGGCCTCGATCGGCTGAGGGATAGGCGTGCCCACTCGTCGCGACCAGCTGCAGGCCTACCAGTTCATGATGCAGCGGGTCACCTCCGCGCTCATCGTGCACGAGACCGATCCGGAGCTGACCCCGTTGCGGCGCGGAGTGGGCGCGGTGTTCGCCGGGGTGATGATCGCGGTGCTGGTCGCCGCGGGCTTCGGTGTTTACGGGGTGTTCACCGGAGTCGGTGGCACGTCCTGGAAAGCCGACGGCGCGGTGGTGATCGAACGCGAGACGGGCGCGACGTTCGTGTACCAGTCCGGTGAGCTGCAGCCGACCCTGAACTACGCCTCGGCACGGCTGCTGACCAGCGCGGACAAGGCCGGACCGCACCGCGTGTCCGGCAAGGACCTCGCCGGGCTGCCGCGCAGGCCCGCCGTGGGCATCCCCGGCGCGCCTGCCTCGCTGCCGCCCGCGAACCGCGCGACCGCGACGCCGTGGACGATGTGCTCGCTGCTGGGGCAGAACCTGGCCGGCGCCCCGCTGACCACGACGACGCTGATGGTCGGGCAATCGATGCCGGGCGGCGCCCCGCTCGGCCAGCGCGCGATCCTGGCCCGCGACTCCACCGACGGCACCGTCTACCTGGTGTGGAACAACCACCGCTACCGGATCACCGACGCCGCCGTGATCCGCTCGGTGTTCGGCGCGCAGGCCGCCGCGGTGGACGCGGGGACGGCGTGGCTGAACGGGCTGCCGGTGGGGCAGGACATCGGCCGCATCGACGTGCCCGGCCAGGGATCGCCGTCCACAGTGCTGAGTGGGTTCGCCGTCGGCGACGTCGTCTACTACCCGTTGTCCCGCGGCGTGCAGTACTACCTAGTCCGGCAGGAGGGGCTGGCCCCGCTGACCGAGCTGCAGGTGCGGATCATCTCCGGCCAGTACTCCATGCAGCCCAAGGAGATCCCCGCGGCGGCCGCCAACGCGGCCCCGACCAGCAACGCGCTGGCACCCGCGGAGGGTGAGGCGGCCCCGCCGTCGCTGCCGCCGGAGCTCGCCACCGTGCCGGACGAAGGCCGCGCCGCCCTGTGCTCGGAGACCCACGACGCGCGCACCGACCCGGTGATCTCGATCGGCGGTGACCCGAACGCGATGACGGCCGCCATCGACACCACTGTGGAGAGCGGCACCGGCACGAAGCTTGCCGACCGCGTCCTGGTCCCGCCGGGCAGCGTCGCCGTGGTGCGGGTGCTGCCGTCGGCCACGGCGACCACGGGCGCGTACACGCTGGTCACCGACACCGGCCTGCGGTACCCGGTGCCGTCGCAGGACGTGCTGGCCCAGCTCGGGTACTCAACGTCGTCGGCCGTCGACATGCCCGCCGCGCTCGTGCAGCGCATCCCGGAGGGCCCGACGCTGAACCCGTCCGCGGCGATGGTGTCGGCGGTCCCGTAGTCGGCCCGCACCGGGCGTCCGTGAATCTCTGGCAGAAAGTCTTGACCAGCGGTTTTGCTTCGTGCCAGGGTGGTACGGGGCGACGGGGGGATGTCAGCCGCGCCGCCTATTCTGCTGATAAATGTCCCGTGATATGGGGGTGATCAGGCGTGGTCCTGAAACTCGATGAGACACAGACCCAGCACCTGAGGACGCTGCTCAGCGATGCCAAGGACCAGGGTGAGCAGCTCTGCTCGAGCATCCACAGCGACTACGCCGGCGTGGTCGGCGCCAGCTGGCTGGGCGGCGCTTCGACCGCCGCTCTCGGCAAGCAGGACGAGATGCTGAACTTCTGGAAGAGCCAGCTGGCTCCCATCCTCGACAACCTGGTGAACGGCATCCTCAGCACCACCAACCTGCTGACCAACCAGGACCAGGACAGCCAGAACGTCATCAACGCCATCGCGCCGGGCTCCGGCGGCATGAACTTCGGCCGGCTCGGCGGAACCGCCTCCGCCTGACGGCGCAGCAGCTTCGGAAGGGGACAGACATGGTTCTGCGTTACGACGGCACGGTCGGTGACACCGGCACCACGAACATCACGAAATCCGGCGAGCTGATCCAGCTGTTCGAACAGTTCAAGCAGAAGGCCAAGAACATCCTGGCCGAAGACTGGAACGGTGCGGCCGCCACGGCGTTCGACGAGGCCCAGGAGATCTGGAACCAGCGCGTCAACAACTTCGGCAGCACCCACCAGGACATGGGTAACGCCGTCATCAGGGCAGCCGAGAACGCGTTCGACAAGGACATGCAGGCGAGGGGCTACTTCAACATCTGAGAGCTCGACCGCCGAAGCCGGTCCCGGAGCGCGAACACGCTCCGGGACCGGCTTGTCTCACGCTGGGAACACCGGGGAGGGAATCGTTGTGCAGCAGGGGATCAGGACCGCTTGGGGCGGTCGCTGAACAGTTCGACGGGCGGCTCCGGACGCTCGTCCTCGGGCCGGTCCTGCGGAACCGGGGCGAGTCCGGCGCGCCAGCGGCGGCGGCGGCCAAGCGGTCCGAACACGACGATCGCGGTCACCAGCAGCACGAGCGCGAAACCGGCGGCCGCCAGGATGAACGCCCAGTCGTCACTGCGGTTTTCGGCGGCCTGTCGCGCGGCGACCTCGGGGTCGACGGTGACCGGGGTGAGCGGTGGCAGCGTCACCGGGTTGCCGGCGGCGATGTCGTCGGACACGGCCTGGTACGGGTTCACGACACCGAAGCCGTAGTACGCGCTGCCCGTGCCTTCGGGAGCCGGGGACGCGGTGGCGTACAGCCGCTGCACGACGTCCGTGTTGGACAGTTGCGGCCGGTAGGAACGGACGAGCGCGACCGTGGCCGCCACGTACGCGGTGGCGAACTGTGTGCCAGAAGCGGTGCCAAGGCCGGCGTTCGGGAAGGTCGTCACCACGTTCGCGCCCGGCGCCACCAGATCCACGGCCGTGGGGCGCGAGTTCTGGGTCACGACGCCGTTTTCGGCGATCGCGCCCACACCGACGACGCCGTCGTAAGCCGCCGGGTAGGGGACCAGGCCGGGCGGTTCGTTGCTCGCGGTTTCGCCGACGGCAGCCACGACCACGATGCCGCGGGAGAGCGCCCGCTGCACGGCGCCGCGCAGGGCGGCGTTGTCGTCGTAGGTGATGGTCGGGACCGCGATCACCGTCGCGCCGCGGTCGACGGCCCAGTTGATCGCCGCGGTCAGCGTTTCCGGTGCGACGGTCTCGCGCGGGTTTCGGTTGGACGGGTACTGGTCGGCGACGACCTTCGCGGACAGGACCTGCGCTCCCGGCGCAATGCCGTGGAACCCCACCGCGCCGCTCGGCTGTGCGGCGATGATGCCGCTGACCCCGGTGCCGTTGCCCAGGCAGTCGGGCAGGCCGCTGGGCTGACCGGTGCCGGCCGGAGCGAAGTTCGCGCGCTCCGCGATGTGCCCGGCCAGGAGCGGGTTGTCGCTGATGCCGGTGCTGAGGACCGCCACACGTTGCCCGGCCCCCGTGCTCAGCGGCCACACCCGATCGGGTGCGAGCATTTTCTGGGACCACGGAACGGGAACCAGGAGCTCCCCCGAAACGACACAGTTCTGCTGGGCCTGCGCGGCCTGCGGGGTCACCGTGACGACGGCGAGCCCGGTGACCGCGGCGGCCAGTGCCGATCGAAGACGCTTGGCTTGCACGCGCCGAATGCTATCGGAGTGCCCGCCGCATGTGGCAATGTCGCCGCTGTGCCGGGGGGACGAACGGATGGGAGACGGGCTTGAACTTCTCTTCCGACCGGGTGGACCCGGTTTTCGAGGAAATGCTGGACGAACTGCGGCAGGCGACCGCGAACCTCCCGGCGGCGCAGGAGCGGATGCTCGGCATGACCGGGGTCGCCTGGTCGCCGGACCGCACGGTCAAGGTGGTCGTGGGGCTGCGCGGCCAGCTCGTCGACCTGGAGATCGACCCGCGGGTGTTCCGCAAGCCGGACGCCGCCGCGCTTCAGGCCGCGATCCTGGAGGCGTCCGCCGAGGCCGTGGCCCAGGTGCAGGCTCAGATCAAGGAAGTGATGGCCGAGAACTTCTCGCCCGTGTTCACCGAGCTGCAGAACCAGGTGCAGCCCGAACGCGCCGGCGCCATGGACTACCTCCAGCGCACCGACGCCGAAATCTACGCCGAGCGGAAGGCAGAGCAATGAGCGGTGGTTTCGTCTCCATCAACACCAGCGCCCACGAGATCGCGTCCATGGGCGGTCAGCTGAGCGGCATCGGCACCGAGTTCAGCGGACAGGCCGCGGCCGCGAAGGCCGAACACGCGAAACTGGCCACACTCGACACCTTCGGCAACGACCGCATGGGAGAGGGCTTCTTCGCCAAGTACGGCGAGAACGACAACCCCGAAAAGGTCCTCAAGGCGCAGGGCACTCTCGGTGATCAACTGGCCGAGATCGGCGGTATGGTCAAGAAGGCTGCGATGACGCAGTACGAGGGGGAGCTGGAGAACCTCAAGATGGTGAACGACGTTCAGACCTAGTTCTTCCGCGCCAGCAACGTTTTTTTTCGTGTCGTCGAGTCGGGGAGGTGATCGGTGAGCAGTCCCACGGATGACTGGACCGAAGCCTTCGCGAACGCGATGATGGATTTCGCCGGGCAGGTCGACGCCTACATCGACGCCTGGGAGAAGTTCCTCGGGGTCACCCTCGTCCCGGTCAAGACCACCACGCTCATCCGCGGGTTGTTCGGCGAGTACCCGAAGGGCGACCCGGACAAGATCGTCGAGGTCGTCAAGTTCTGGGCGGACCAGCAGCAGGCGACCTACGACTTCCAGATCGACGCGTCGAAGCTCACCGAGCGGATCCAGCAGCAGTACCACGGAGCCGCGCCGGCCGAGTTCGGCATGATGATGTCGCAGTTCAACACCACGGTGCTGCAGCTGGCCGAGGGCAGCCGTCAGATGATGGAGGCCAGCCAGCAGTTCCTGCAGACCGTGGTGCTGACGAAGAACAGCTACCAGCTCAACCTGGCGATGATGGCGTTCGAGCTGGGGCGAGCGCTGTTCCAGGCGCTGGCGACGTGGGGCGTCTCGCTGATCGAGATCCCGATCATCATCACCACGGTGTCGATCACCCTCCGGCGCCTGATCATGGAGGCGCTGGACGCGATCCGCAACATCGCGATCCGGGTCGCCCTCCGCGAGTTCACCTGGGCGGGTGCCCGGAGTGCGGCGATCCACGGGCTGATCGAGGGGCTCGAGCGCCTGGGCAGCGGCCTCGTCCACCTCGGGGCGGCGGCGGGACGGCGCGGGCTGGAAATCGTCACCCATCTCCCGCAGAACCTCAGGTTCACCAACATCGCCGGACGCCAGGCCGCCCGCGAGGTCCAGCAGAAGATCATCCGCCAGGCGCTGGAGAACGCGGCCGGCCGCCAGCTCGGTTTCCAGGAGCTCCGGCAGCTCGGCGGCGGCGCGGTGCAGCGGGAGATCGCCATCCAGCTCGGCCGCGGGTTCCGCGGCGAGGCGATCGCGGCGGGCGCCCGGGTGCCTGCCGCGATGCGCGGCGTGATCGACGACGCCGTCCGGCACACGCTCCGGGTCGAGGGCCTGACGGCCAGGCGGGTCGTCGGCGGCCGGGTGGTCGGTTACGGCCTGCGCAGCGCGGCGATCTACGGCGTCATCCCCGATGTGGTCGGGCAAGCCAAGACTTACTTCCAGCTGAAGGAGTACGGCAAGTTCGACAACGGCAAGCCGGTCAGCGGCGACTTCTCGTACAACGGCATGAGCACCCTGGGGGCGTTCGCCGGTGCCGCTCTCGGTGGTGCGCCACTGGGCCTGTCGACGAAACTGCCCGGCTACCTGGCCGCCGGCGCCCTCGGCGGGGCGGCCGGCCAGTTCGGCTCCGTGGCGTTCACCAACCCGGAAGCCTTCAAGGGGTTCGGCAAGAGCCTCGTGGAGTTCGCGAAGACCGGCGAGTGGAACGAATACGGGGTCGACAGCAAAGGGGACGTGGTGCCCGTCGGCGCGCAGCGCGGTGGCGCCGACAACCCGCTCGGCTGGGAGGCGATCAAACAGGCCGCGTGGGGTGGTGCGGTCGGTGGCGCCTGGGAGAAGTACATCGGCGAGGCGAGCTGGAAGGAAGCGGGGCTCAACCTCCAGGTCCTCAACACGAGTTTCCAGCACCTGACGACCCCCGACTTCACCCGGTTCGTCGCGCCGTCCCCCACGGCGACACCGTCGACGGTCGGCGCCTGGGGCGGGTACAGCGATCCCGGTGGCGCGGGCTCGGCCGGGGGTTCTGGTGGTTCCGGTTCCGCGGGGTCGCAGGGCGGCGGGAACACGGGCGCACGCGGCGGCGACACCGGGACGCGTGCGCAGACGTCGGGCCAGAGCGGCGGCACCACCCGGGGAGATTCCGGCAGTGGTCCGGGACGGCAGACCGACGGCGGCAACACGGCGCAGCGTTCCGGCGGTGCGGGTGCCGATGGCGGGCAACGTTCCGCGGGCGCGGGTGCCGACGGCGGGCGACGTTCCGGAGGCGAGGGTGCCGATGGCGGGCAGCGTTCCGGCGAGGCAGACAGCGGCCGCACCGCCAGTACCGCTGCGGACAACGGTTCCCAGGCGCAGCCAGGACGGCAGGTCGCCGCGGGCGCGGGCCCCGGCACGACGGCGCCCGAAGGCGCTTCCGGCGCGAACGCCAACGGTGACGGCCGTCCGGCGGACGCCGGCAGCCAGGGCGCGGATGCCGGCGGGCGGTCCGCCGACACCGGCGACCAGGCTGCGAACGCCGGCGGCCGGGACGGTGGGTCCGCGGATGCCGGCGGCCAGGGTTCCGGTGGCCGGGACGGCGGGTCAGCCGACAGCGGCAGTCAGGGCGCGAACGCCGGTGGTGAGGGCAGCGGGCCCGCGGGCGCCGGCCGCCAGGGCGCGGACACGGGCGGTCAGAACGACGGCCGGTCCGGCGACAGTCAGGGCGTGAACACCGGCGGCCAGGACGAAACCGGCCGCCAGGGCGACGACCGCACCGCTCCGGATCACGGCCGCACCACTGACGACCACCGCACGGCCGGCGAGGAGGAGACCGGCCTCAAGGTCACCGACCGGCGCGGGGCTGGTGACCACGTCCCCGGTCTGGACGAGCAGCGCCACCGCACGCCGGACGACCAGATCCCGGACAGCGAGCGCGAGCCCACCGGCCCCAAGACCAGCGACACCCGTGCGGCCCCGGACGAGGTTCCTGGCCTCGACGAGCACCGGACCCGGACGCCGGACGACCATATCCCCGACAGCGAACGGGAACCGGCGGCCGGCCTCAGGACCACCGACCACCGGTCCGAAGCGGCGGGCGTCCAGCGCTTCGCGAGTCCGCAGACGCCGGAGTCCACCACGGAGTGGCCCGACGCCGCGAAGTCCGTCGTGGCCCGGTTCCTGGAGGGGTTCCGGCCCGACGGTCACATCGAGCTGGACAAGAACACCGGCGTGTTCACCCTCACGTCGTCCGACGGCCAGGTCGTCCAGGTGCGGGTGGTGCTCGACAGCACCCTGCCCGCCGAGACGGTCGAGGTCCACGCGGGCCGGTTCGAGGGCGCCGTCCAGGTCGCTCCCGCGGTGCTCCACGTCTCTTCGCACGTCTCGCTCGACCGCGGGCAAGTGGTCAAGCGGCGGCTCATCCCGAAGTTCCGCCAGCCGCGCGAGTACGTCGAGGAGGTGTCGACCCTCGGCCGGAATGCCCACTTCGCGCTGAACCAGGCGATGGACCACCTGTTCGCGCAGTCGCCGGTGGTGCGGCCGGACTCGGTGTCCGCCGCGCACGGGCGGTCGGTTCCGCGCGGCGGTATGACTCGGCACCCCGAGGGGACGCACTGGCGCGCGCTGCCCCGCTCGCTGAGCGCCGGTGAGCCCCGGAGCGACGAGGTGACGACCGAGGACACCCTCGCCGGCGCGCTCCGCCACCGCCAGGAAAGCGCGTCCGTCCCCGGCTCCACCGCCTTGCCCGACCGCGGCCGCCTGCACGCCCTCACCGGGGACCCCGGCGAGGGCACCATGCTCGCCCACTTCGACGGCGGCACCCGCGTCGCGTTCGACGTCGGGCTGGACGGGCGTGTCCCGGCCGGCACGGTGCGTGTCGACCCCGGCTCCTGGCTGGTCGGCGCGGACGGCACGGCCCAGCAGGTGACCGAGGGGACCATCCTGATCGGCGAGGGCACCACGGCCGATCAGCTGGATTCCCTGCTGGACAACGGTTTGCGCACGCTCGCGCAGGGCGTGCCCGGGCTGGAGCAGCCGCACCGGGCGGTCGGCCTGCGGCAGATCCAGCAGGTGCCGACCGAACCGGTGCAGCGGACCGTGGGCACCCTACGCTCGGAGACGGCCGACCACAGCGCCGAGGTCGGCAACCGCATCGAGGACTACCTCCGCGGCCTCGGGCAAGCCGCCGCACCGACCACGGTGCTGACCCCGACCGCGCCGTCCCTCGGTGACGCGATGCCGGTGCGGCTCGACGGCGACCAGCCCGTCCTGCCCGGCAGGGCGGAGATCGGCGCCCGCACCGCGCGGGTGTTCTACGACGACGTCAACCTCGACGTCGCTCCGGTGGTGGACTCCCAGTTGCCGCCAGGCACCTACGTCGTCGTCCCGCCGCGCGTGTCCGCCGAAGGCGTGCAGGTGAGCCCCGCGCAGATCCGCATCTCCGGCCAGGCCCCCGGCGACACCGCGCAGCAGCGGTTCGTGGTGAACATGCTGATGCGCCAGGCGCTCGGCACTTTGCACGGCATGGTGCGCGGCCTCGGCGACCTCTCCGACGGCTCCGTCGCCGCGCACATGGATCCCGCGCTACGGCCGGTGGCGCACGCGGTGGCGACCTCGGTGCGGGGTGCGCGGCTCGTGCCGGATCCGCTGGCGCCGGAACCCGGTCCCGGTGAGGCGGTGCGGTATTCGGTGCGGATGCCCGAGCCCGCGACGTTCGCGCACGACACCACGGCGGTGCTGCAAGCGCTTTCCGACACCGGGCTCCGCCTCGACACCACCCGGCTCGCGTGGGACGGCGACGATCCCGGGGTGACGACCGAGTGGACCCGCACCGAGTCGGGGGAGCGGATCGTCCTCCGGTTCGAGACGCCCGATTCCGTGGCCGCGCGCGCCCACCTCGCCCGGCTGGACGACGCCTCGCCGCAGCAGCGGCAGGAGATCCTGGGCGCCGCGATCGCGCCGCACGGCGTCGACGAGATCGCGCTTCCGCAGGGAGCGGGAACCCGGCCCAACGCCTGGGACGCCCCGGACGTGGCCGATCACCCGAAGCGCCCGGACCTGGTCGCGATCAGCCTGTCCGCCGACGTCCGCGACCAGCTCGCGGACGACCACGGCCCGGCGGCGACGGATCCGCGCCGCCTGCGGGTCGCGGCCCGCTGGTTCGCCGAGGGCGCGGATCCGCGGACGGAGCTCGGCGCCCTCGCACGCGACGTGGCGCGACGGCCGGACTGGGTGCGCTGGAACGCCGACGAGAAACGCTGGTTCGTGCGGGGCGAGCGGGACGGCGTCGTTCTCAACCTCATTCTGGACGAGCACGGCAACATCCTGCGTGGCCAGCCCTCGCCGGGCCCGCACACCGAGGCGGGACGCCCGGCTCCCGGTGACGCGGGCCGCTGGCTCTCGCCGCTGGTGGCGGCGGTCGGCGCGGCCGAGGGCGCACTGCTCCTGCCCGAGGCCGCCGCGTCGCTGGCCGACCTGACAGCCGGACGCCCCATCCGGTACGTGGTGCACGTCAACGAGGCCGGCGACAGCCGGACGGTGCTCGACGCCTTGCAGGACAACGGTTTCCGCCGAACGGGGATGACGCCGGACGGCCGCGTCGCGATCACGCACCAGGACTCCGGTCAGGTCCTGCACCTGCGCTTCGAGGAGCCGGCGACCGCTTCCCCCGACGCGCGTGACACGGACGTGCCCGCGGTCGGCGAAGCGGTGCGGGCGGTGCCGGGCGCGGCGGTGACGACGGACGAGCCGCTGAGCTACACGATCACCCTCGCCGAGGACTCCTTCGCCGACGGCGCGCAAACGGTGATCGACGACCTCGCGCGGCGCGGGCTCACCCTGCGGGACGCCGACATCGCGTGGGGCCGCCGCGGTGACCACGGCTGGCGCACCACCTGGCGTACCCTGGGTGGCCGCTCGCTCACGATCCGCTTCACGACGCCCGAGGCGGTGGCGCACGCCGGGCGGGTGGCCGAGATCGACCGCCGGATCGCCGAACTCGGCCGCGCCGACGCCCTCCAGCGCCGGTGGCTCGCCGCGCGCAGGCTGGAGATCCTGCGGACCGCGCCGGTGCCCTCCGGCGCCGACCAGCTGCGTCTGCCGGAGAACCGGAGCGCCGGGGTCGTCGTGCACCAGAACCCCGGTCAGCCGGCGGTCGTCGTCCTCGACGGCGAGGGCAGGTCGGCACCGGACGAGCTGGCGCGGCGGGCCGCGGAACAGTTGCGTGCCGAGGACAGCCCGTGGTCCGGCGAGGACGTGCTCGTCACGGTCGCGGCCGACGTCCCGCGCGACGCGCTGACCGGCGACCCCCGGGTCTTCGCCCGCACGCTCGCCGACGAACTCGGCGCCGTGCTCGACGGGCCGGACGTGGCCGGCTCGCCGCGGATCCACGGGGTGACCCCCGAGGGCTGGTCCGACGTCGCCTATCCCGGAACGGTCTCCGTCGCGGACGACGTGGTCGCCGCCGTGGCGGCGGAAGTGGGTGATGACGCCGCGGACCGGGTGCGGGAGGCGCTGCTGTCGGTCGCCAGGGAGCCCGAAGAGATCCTCGCCACCGCCCGGGGTCTGTTCGGCGCCTTCGAGGTCCGGGGCGCCCACGACGGATTGCCGCTCACCGTCGTCGTCCGCGCCGACGGCTCGATCGAGTCCGCGCGGATGGTCACCGCGGCGCCGGCGCCGTCGTCCGAACTGGCCGGTGTGCTGCGGTGGTCCGCCGGCCTGGACGGTCACGTCGTCCGCGCTGACGCCCTGCGCGATCTCGTCGGCTCGCTGGAGCCGGAGCAGCAGGTCGAAGTGCTGCGCGCCGGGATCACCGGGCAGCAGCTGTTCGAGACCGGCCGTTACCAGCGTCACTGGGAGGGCAAGGGCTGGCCGTACACCGACTCGGCGCTGCTGCGGGTTGCCGAGAACGACGCGAAGGTCCTCAACGCTGCGGTCGCCGGACAGTCGTTGCCCGGGCTCGACGACCTGAACCACGTGGGGGGCAGGCAGGGGTCGTTGCGCGGCGGCGTGTTCGAAGGCCCCGACGGCCGCTGGTACGTGAAGGCGCCGGTCACCGTCGAACAGGCGGAGGTGGAGGTGCTCGCCGCATCCTTCTACCGCATGGTGGCGGACGAGGTGCGCACCGCGACCGGGATCGACGCCCCGGTGCCGGAGACCAGGCTCGTGCGACTGGACGGCCGCTTCGGGGAGAGCCGGCCCGTCGGTGTCGCGAGCCGCTGGGTGGACAACACCGGAGCGCTGACCGACTTCGCCGCCTTGGACGAGCAGCAGCAGCGGGTGTTCTGGGCGCTGTTCGGCGCGGATGCCTGGCTCGGCCACTCCGATCTGCGTGGCTTCGAGGGCAGCAACATCGTGATGACCGCGAAGGGGCCCATGCGGGTCGAGTTCGGCGGCACGATGACGCACGCCAACACCGGTGACCCGAAGAGCTCGATCGCCGGTCACCTCCCGTTCGGCGCAGTGGTGACCGAGGCGGAGCACCTCCGCTCGCCGGTGCGCAGCCCACAGACGGCCGAACTGTTCCGCGACATGCCCGCCGACCTGGAACGCGCCTCGGTGCGTGCGGTCACGTCGATCAGCGACGACGCGATCCGCCGGACCGTCCGTGGCATCATTTCGGACCCCGTCCTGGCCGGGCAGCTGGCCGAGATGGCGATCGCCCGCCGCGACGACCTCGCCGCCAGGTACCCGGACGGCACGACCGAGCCCGCGCGCGCCCCCGACACCGTGCGCGACGACCGGGAACCCGTCGACGTCGGTTTCCTGGAGCGCCTGGTCGTGGCCGAACGGGACGGTGGCGACTCAGCAGGGCCGATGCGCCAGTTCGCCGCCGGGAAGGTCGCCGCGTTCGCGGCCGCTAGCCTGGGCGTGCAGGGGCAGGTGACCCTCGTCCGGGTCGACGGTGAGCAGACCGGTGCGGTGCCCGCGCACTTCACGCTGCGGCGGGCCGACGGCACCGATGTCGCGGTGGTGCGGCTGCACGGCGACCTCGCGGCACTGCGTGCCGAGCTCGAAGTCGTGGGCCCCACCCTGCCGGTCGCACTCGTCGGGAAGGCGGCGCTGGGCGACGCCGTCGTCGGCATGGCCGTCGCGCCGCTCGTGGACGGCCGCACCGTGGCGGAGACGGTGGCCGCCTTCGCCGACGGCACCCGCCCGAACGGCTGGAACTCGCCCGAGGTGGCCAAGCATCCGCAGCGCCCTGACCTGTCCACGCTGCGCGTCGAGGAGGACCGGCGCCGACACATCTTCGAAGGCGACGAGACCGGCGGCGGGCACCGCTCTGGTCAGGGCGTGCCCAACAAGTCCGAGTTCCCGGCGCGGTGGGGCGAGGACCCGGCTGTCCTGGACATCATCCGGGCGATCGCCCGCCACCCCGACCGCGTCGAGTGGGACCCTGACCGGGGGCCGGCGTGGCGGCTCGAGGCCGAGCGGGACGGGGTGCTCGTCCGGGTCGTGGTGCTGCCGGGCGGGCAGATCAAGACCGCCTACCCGATCGACGGCCGCGGTGTCGTCAAGAACCCGGCGGGGCCGCCGCGGCACGCCACACCGGCCAGCATCCTGCCCAAGACGCTCGACAAGCTCCTGAAGCGGCGCGGGCCGGCGAGCCGGGCGCCGGGAGTGACCCTGTTCCCCGAGGCCTGGACCCGGGAACCGGGCGGTATCGAGGGCGTCCTGACGCGGATCACCGACGAGGCGCTCCTGGCGGGGAACTTCGAACCGGCGCCGGGATCGGATGACCGGGACGTCGTGCACGCGCACTACGCTGGCGTCGACGTCGAGATCTTCATCGACCAGCAGAACAGGATCCGCGACGCCGTGCCGGACGCCGACGCGCCGGGCGTCCGGACGAATCCGCCGAGGGGAGAGGGTGGAAGCGGTGGCGCTGTCCGAGGACGAGGTGGCCGCGCTGATGGCGAAGCTGCCGGAACGGCTGGCCGACCGGATTCCGCCGGACAGGCTGCGGACGGTGCGGCAGGACCGCGACGCGGGGGAGTGGCTGGAGACCGCACAGGTGCTGATCGGGACGCTGGCGCGGACGGACAGGCCGGTGTCGACCCGGGAACGGGCACAGCTGCGGGAACTGCTGCGGACGTTCGCGAAGCCGGGACAGCCGGAGTGGCTGGCGACGACGCTGGACGGGTTGCGCAGGGCGCTGACCGGGCTGCCCGAGGTGACCAGCCTGAGCGAGCCGCAGATCGCGGAGAAGGCGAAGACCCTACGGGCGACGTTCGGCGAGCGGATTCCGGAGACGGACCGCTGGGAACTGGAGGACGCCGAGGACGAACAGGACTGGGAGGACCTGACGCAGGCGACGGTACGGTTGCTGTCGCGGCACCGGATCCCGGTGACGGCGGCGGAACGCCGGACCCTGTGGCTGCTGCTGGACGCGATGGATCTGTCCCGGGAGGGACTGCTGGCGATCCCGGAGCGCTGATCGCGGACGCCCGTGCCGTCACCGACCTCGCCGACGGCACGCGGCAGGCGCTGGCCGACTTCGGCAAGCCCGGCGCCCAGGCGATCGCCGACGCGCTTGGCGTGCCGCTGTCCACAGTGGAGGCCCGGTTCGACGAGCTGGCGGCGACGGCGTTCGCACTGGGGGAGCAGGGCATCGCCCGCGCGTTCCCCGGAGATGACGCCGCTCGGGAGCGGCTAGCACCGTACGTGACCGCGGCGAGCGTGTACGACGCGGAGGCCGGCCGCGTCGGTGTCCGGCTCGGCGTACCGGCGGCTGACGTGGTCACCGAACTCGCCCGGGGTGTCATCGCCTCGCTGAGACCGACGACCCTGGCCGAGGACGTCCGCGGTCTCGACTCCCGCGACCCAACCGAGGTCCGGCGATTGACGGCCCGGCGCCGGGCGGCGGAGCACCGTGTCGTGATGGCCTGGCTCGACAGTTTCGACGGTCCGCGGCGCGAGGTGCTCGCGGACGTGCGGGCCCGGGAAGGTCGAGTGCTCGGCGCCGCGCCCCAGCTCGGATTCCATGACCGGATCGACCACGTCGGCGAGGTGCTGTCGGCGGCGGACGGCAGACGCGCGATGCCCGAGCCGAACCTGGGTGCCGAGCAGCGCGCCGGGCGCGTGCTGCAGGTGGCGCTGCCGCGCTCCTCGTCGATCTTCGTGACGGCACCCGACCAGAACGGGATGGCCGATGCGGTCGAACGAGCGCTCGCCGGCGCCGGCGTGCACGCCGACCGCGAGGCCCATGGCGCGACCACGACCTGGACGCTGACGGACCGAGGCGTCTCGTGGCGGTTGGCGGTTCGCGTGGACCCGGACGCCACCGAGCCCGCGGTGACGGTGCCGCCGCCACGGTTCGATGGTGCGCGCTGGGTCCAGGACCCGGTGACGGTTCTGGTCCCTCAGGTGCCGGTGCATCCGATGTGGCAGGCCGAGGTGGCCGAAGCGCTGGTCCAGGCGCTCCTGACGCGGGTGCCTCCCGCCATCCGCGGGCTCGCTAAAAACGTGGCGTCCACCGGGTGGCCGGCGCTGGCCACCCGGGAGATCACCGCGCCCGAATCCGGCACGGCCGCGGCCGACCCGTCCGTGGTGCTGGCGGTCGACCCGGCACTGGTGTTCCACACCCTGGACGGCACCGTGGCACTCGATGTCGCCCCGGTGTTGCCTTGGCTGACCACGTCGGCCGACCCGGCGCTCGTGGCCGCCATTATCAACGGCACACTGGACGACACCGGCGCCCGCGACGTCACCTTCGACGGCACCACGGTGTCCGGGGTCTTCGGTCCAGAGGGGTTCGGGTTCACCGTCCGGGTCGACCCCCGGGCAACCCACCCGTCCGTGACGCTGCCGGTCGTCCGGTTGCGCGTCGATCCAGCCGCGGACCCGGCGACCCGGCTGCGGGACGGCCGCTGGGAGCAGTCACACGCCGTCGAGATCGTGCTGCCCCCGGTTGCGGTGGATCCGGTCTCCCGGCACCCGATGGTGGTGTCCGCGCTGCGGGACGCGCAGTCCAAGGCCGGTCAGCCCGTGAAGCGGGTCATCGAGAACCTGCGGCAGGATGACCTGCCGTCCCTGACGGACCTTTCCTCGAACGCCCATTCCCGCGCCGCCGTGGCGGTCGAGCCGCCCCGGGGTGAGCAGACCGTCGTGACGCTGCCGGGACGCGAGCGGGACGTGCCGGTGCGGCTGGATGGCGGGTCGTGGCGCACCAGCACCACGGACGTGCACCGGATCGAGAGCACGCTCCTGGACATGCTCACCGGCGCGTACTGGGCCGGCGATGTCCGCCCCGACCCGGACGGTGACGGGACGACGTGGCTGCTCGTGGCTCGCGACGCCGGACCGGTGATCCGGTTCCGCGTGCGGGTCGATCCGGCCGCCACCGCTGCCCGGGTCGTGCAGCCGGGCCTGGAGCTTCGCGCCGACGTCACAGCCGCGGCGGAGGGCGGTTCGTGGGCGCGGCTGGCCGGCGGACGCTGGGTGCAGGACGGCGTCGCCGAGGTCGTGGTGCCCCCCATGCCCGTCGAACCGTCCTGGCAGCGCCGCGCGCTGGTCCCCGTCGCCGTCGCCCTGGGCGTCACCCTGCCGGAAGCCCTGCGCTCCTCCGTAGAGGACCTCCGGGGGCGGTGGGCGGTGACTCTGCCCGACCTCGCCCACCTCGCCACCGAACCTCTCGCCGGCACGGCGACGGTCGCGCCGCCGGCACCGGCCTCGACCGCTGTGCTGGCGACCGGGCCGTCGGAGATGGGGCTGCCGTCCTCCGCCGTGGATCCCACCGCCGATCCGGACGGGGTCGTCCGTGCCGTGCACGAGGCGTTCGCCGCCGTCGGCGTCGGCACATCTGTCGACGGTGTGGCGATCGGCATCGTGCGTGCCGACGGGTTGCGCTGGCAGTACCAGGTGCGTGTCGATCCGGACGCGTCCGCGCCGCGGGTGCACGTCCCGGCCATCGAACTGCACCTCGGCCACAGCTCGATGGCCGGCCACGGCCGTTCCGGCAGCCGCGTCGCGGACGGCCGCTGGATCCAAGCGGCCCCCGTGGAGCTCGCCGTGCCGCCGACGACGGACGCGGCGGCGCTCACCGAACTGGCCACTGCGACGGTCGAACTGGTGAACGGCCACATCCGCGGCGACGTGCGGTTCCTGGACAGCGCGCTGACCGGGGAACCGCCACTCCCGCACCCCGGTGACCTCGTCCCGTCCCCGTACCCGGTCGTGACGTCCCCGACCGCGTTGCGCGCGGAAATCGGGGCCTTCGCCAAGCAGGGCAGTGAGGCGGTCGCCGAAGCCCTCGGGGTGACAGTGGTCGAGGTCGAGCGCCGCATCGACGAGAAGCTCGCGTCGGTCTTCGACCTCACGCCGCGCGGAATCGTCCGCGCGTTCGGCGGTGACCGGGAGGCCTGGGACCGCCTCACGCCGTACCTCGACTCGGCGGCGGTCTACGACTGGGCGTCGGGCCGGGTCGGCCTCGCGGCCGGCGCGGCGCTGGACGTCGTCGCGGCCGGCCTGGTGAAGGAAGTCGTCACCTCGTTCCGCGAATCCCCCGCCGAAGCCGCCCACAATTCCGCCGGCTCCCCGGCCGACCTGCTGCTCGACCGTGAGATCGCCGACCACCAGGCGGTGCTGGCCTGGATCCGGTCCCTCGACGCACCGCTCAGCGCCGAGCTGGCGGAGGTGCGGACCTGGACGCCGGAGCTGCTGACGGAGGTCCTGCGATGGCGGTATCCGTCCACAGTGGACCACGTCGACCGGTTCACCACGGCGATCCGCGAGGGCAAGCCCGTGGTCGAGCCGAGCCTGGGCGGGGAACGCACGACGAGGCAGGCGCTCGCCGAAGCCGTCCACGATCGGCTGCCCGGCGCTGTCGCCGAAGTAGAGGCTCACCCGTCGGGCGTGACGATCCGGGTGTCGACGGCCGACCGTGACACCACCATCGTCGTCCGGGAGGGCTCCGGCAGGGTCGATCTCCCGGCGCTGCGGGCTCGGCTGGCCGACGCCGGGGCGGACCGCGGCGAGGTCGCACTGGAGCTGCCGCTGGCTCGGCTGGGAGACCTGGTCGTGCCGGTTCTCGGCGACATCGCCGCCACTCTCGCCGGCCCAGAGGCGTCAGCCGGGGAGTCCGGTGCCGCGGCGACCACGGCCGCCGGCATCGCGGCCCAGGGCATCGGCCAGGCCGATCTCGAAGAGATCGTCCGTCGCGGGATTTCGCGCGCCGGGCTGTCCGAATACGTCCCGGACCTCGTCCTCATGCCCATCGCTCCGCATGGCGTCGCAGTGGCGGGAACGGACGCCGCGGGTCGGAGGTTCCGGTTGGTCATCACCGCCCCGTTCGGGAATGACCCGGCGCTGCGGCTGCACACGGGCGATCCCGCAGTCCACCGGCTCGAGCTGTCACCGTTGTTGCTGGCTCCGGGCAGGCGGGAGCGCGAGGTCGCGCTGGCCCTGCACGCGGTGGTCGCGTACCGGGCGCTGCTGACCGGCGAGGGTGGTTTTCCGGCACCGGGCGAGCGAGGCCCGCAAGTCCCCGCCGGGTGGATTTCCGCGTGGGATCTGGGGCAGGTTCTCGAGGAGGCGGCACAGAACATCGCGGCGGCGGCGCAGTTCTTCCGCACAATCAAACAAATCGGGGGACGCCAGTCGCCGACCGACCGCTGGTCTGCGCGCTACCTCGCTCGCGCGATCGAGAACACGAGCTCGACGCTGATGGCGCCGACCCACGAGAAGGATCTCGTGAGCTTGACCGAGGAAGTCCAAAGCACGCACAGCAACATGGTGTTCCTCGACGAGTGGCTGCACCACGAGGAGCCGAACCTCGTCACACGGGCGCACCCGGCTCCGGCTTCGTCGTTGCTCGAGACCCTGCGCGGACAGCAGGCCTTCACCACCTGGATGCGCGAGATCGGCGGGCCCCTCGACCGCCGCTACCTGAGCCGGTTGCCGGCACGGGGCACGTTCGCGCAGGCGCACCTGGTCGCCGCGCTAGGACGGCACATCGGCCCCGAGGAGAACGCCCGTTGGATCCCGGCGGCGCAGAAGCTCCTGCCGGTGGGTCCGGGCACACCGTCCTACGAGGACGGTGTGTCGGTCGTTGACCTGGTGGACCTCGCCACTGCCGTGTACGGGCCCGGCACCGAAGTGGCTCTCGTGTCCAGGATCCTGACTGCGGTCGACGACGCGTTGCGCGTGACGGGGTTGACGGATGCGGAGCGCGAGGCACTGACGGAAGTCGCGAAACGGGTGGAGCGGCTCGACGACGCGGTGCACGACGCCGAGCGTGGCCAGATCGATCCGGTCGCGAACGCGTTGTCGGACCTGCGCGAGAGTCTGCGGCACCTCGCCGTCTTCGGCATCGATGTCTCGTCGCCGACCTGGACCTCGCCGGCCGCGCACAGCACGGGCGCCGAAGTTTTCCTGCCTCCCGCGCCACCGAAGCCCGCCATGGGCGAGAACCTCATGGGCGGCGGTTCCGGTCAATGGGGCTCGGAGCGGCCCACTGTGTGGTCCCAGGGGTTCAAGGCACTCGGAAGGGCCATCGTGCTCGGCGGTCTGGCGCGGGGAATGCCTGCCGCCGCCGGGATGTTGCGTCACTACCTCAGCAACTCCGGGCAGGACTTCGTGGTCCAGCCCGATGTCCTGTTGCGCGAGATCCCTGGTTTGCGTGAGCGCGTGACGCAGCGCGTGCGGTTCGAGGCGCTCCGGCTCGCCCAGGCCGCCGAAGCGCGTGATGAGGGCGGGACGTACACGTTCTCGACGCGCTGGTGGCGCTACGAGCCTGGATCGACCGGAGCCAGCAATGACTGGTTCCACGCGGTCGGCACGTTCTACTACGCCGTCACCGGAGTCGTGACCGTCGGCCCGAGCCCCACGGGCGGACGCCCCCAGGTGCAGGTGGAGTACCAGGTCCACGTGTACGACCGGTACAGCTGGCACGCCGGACCGGGTCTCACCCTCACCAAGTTCAACATTCCGCCCGCGTTGTGGGGTCGCGTCGCAGGCACCAAACTGGGACGGCTGCTCGAACGAGCGAACGATCCTGGTCGCCTGTTCCAGGTCGGGCCCTTCCCGCAGGGGCTGGTCCACGTTCAAGACGAGGCGTGGCAAACCCTGCATCGCGCGGGCCTGGCGCGGGAGTTCGACATCGTCGGCTCGACGGGGCGAAAGGTCCACCACGGGACGATGGCGTCGCTGTACGACCTGGAGGTGCCTGCCGGACGCGTGCCCTCCCGCTGGGACCGCCTGCTGGACGGCGTGCTGCGCCCCGTCCTGCCCCACGCCCTCGAGCCGGAGAAGGTCGAGCAGGTCGCAGGCACGTGGATCCACTACGCCGCTTCCGAAGACGGAACCGCGGCCACGTGGATCCGGTTCGACGCGCCGTCGCGATCCGTGCTCGTCAGCCGTCCCGGTGACGACCCGGACGGCGAATGGACCGCACGGCTGCACTGGGACGAGGCAGAGCGAGCGTACGTCGGCGACGCCGGCCGGATCGAGCTGCTCCTCGACGGCACGCGGACGAACGGCCTCGACGGAGTGGCAGACACCTTGCGGGTCCGGTTCGCGGACGGGTTGCGGGGCACTCTCGCGTTCCAGGGCGTCCACACCCCTGATCAGCTCCGGGTGAACGGGCATCCGGCGCACTCGGGAATCGTCGGCGTGCGTGACGCCGTCACCGAAGACGTGGTCGCCCGGTACGAGATTCGCGACGATTGGCGACGGCAGGAGCCGGTGCGCATCCCGGGGCGCGACGTCGCGCTGACGTCCGAGCTGCCCGGTGGCGCTCCCACCACCAGCGATGCCGGGGCCGTCGAAGTCACGGTCGCCGAGTTGTTCGGGGAGGGTGTGCCGGATGTCGAAAGCGCACGCCGGATCCCGGATCCCTCCGGTTCCGGTGTGCTCTGGCTCGTCCGGCTGACCGGCGGTTCCGAGTTCGCGCTGCGCGTCACGTCCGAGACAACGCATACCGGCGCCTGGCTGCACGTCGCTCCGCTGAGCGTGTCCAAGCGGGTGGAGCAGCTCATTCCGATGGAACTCGCCGTTCCCGCACTCCCCGCCGACGGCGGCGCACGGCGCGCCGTGCTCGGGCGGATCCTGCAACAGGCGGTGGACTTGCTGCCGCAGGCCCTCGATTCGATGCTCGCGGCGGTCGCCGAAGCCAAGGGACCGGAGTTGGCGGAGCCCGGTGACCTCGTCCCGGAGGTGATCCGCGAACAAGACGGCGAGCGGACGGGCCTCCGCGAGTGGACGCTCCGGCGGTGGCGGCTCGACGAGATCTTGATCGGGCAGGCACGTGGGCGGAAGCAACCGCCGCAAGACCTCGAGATCGTCTACGCCGGGACCCGGCCGCGCACTCCGCTCTACGTCGCCACCACTGACCTGAGCCCGCGTGCACTGGACTCCCACCGAACTCTGCTGACCAAGTCCCCGCTCGTGTCGACCGCCGACCTCGCGAACGCTGTGGCGGTCGCGACGGCCGATGAGGTGGAGACGGTTTGGATCTACGAGCACCACGCCGGCGGGGGCGAGGCGGAAACCGATGACGCGACGGGGGAGACGCGCATCCGGCACGACCGGGTCCCGATCGAGGAGATCGCCGGCTGGTGGGAGATCACCCGGCGATCCGGCCGGTTCCTGGAACAGGTCACCTGGTACGAGAATCCCCGCTTCCGGGGGGTGCCCGGTCCCGCTGAAGCCGTGGTGGACACCCTCGACTACGGCGCCCGGCGAGACTTGTCCACGTTCGCGAAGCAGAACGTCGAGAAGCTGGCCGACGCACTGGGCATACCGGCCGAGGAGGTCGAGCGGCGGATCGACGAGAAGCTTGCTTCGTCGTTCGAGTTGAGCGAAAGCGGGTTGGCGGAAGCGTTCCCGGACGACGAGGCCGCACGGACCCGTCTGTCGCCCTACCTGGACTCGGCGGCGGTGTACGACTGGGGGACGGGCCGCGTCGGTCTGCGGCCGGGGACCCCGCTCGCCGTGATGGCGACGGGTCTGGTGAAGGAAGTCGTCACCTCGTTCCGGACGGTGCCGACGGCTCTGGACGGTTCACCCGCGGACGTGCTGATGCGGCGGGAGGTCCAGGATCACCTGGTCGTGCTGCGCTGGGTCAAGGCACTGAAGGGAGCGTTGCCGGACGAGCTGGCGGAGGTGCGGACCTGGACGCCGGAGCTGCTGACCGAGGTGCTGCAGTGGCGGTATCCGTCCACCGTCGACCATGTCGACCGGTTCACCACCGCGATCCGGGAAGGTTCTCCGGTCGTCGAGCCGAGTCTCGGACGGGATCGGAGCGTCGCGCAGGCTGTCGCCGCAGCCGTCACCGACGGCATGGCCGGCGTCCGCGCGCGCGTGTTCGATCTGGTGGACAAGCCGGCGGTCGGCCTGCTCCTCGACGTCGCGATGGGCGACGTGAGCTTCACCATGGTCGTGCGCGACGGAATCGCGGCCAGGCCATCCCGGTCTGCTGACGCGACGAACACCTTCGAGGCCTCGTTGCCGCTCGCGAAGCTCGGCGAGCTGTCGTCGCCGCTGTTGGGCGAGATGATCGCCGACCTCATGAAGATCGAGTTCGGGCAGGACCAGACGAGCGGCGCTCCGGTTGCCGCCGAGCGGACACGGGGAGCGGAACCGGGGCAGACCCGCGAGTCGTGGGACGGGGTGGTCCGGAGCGGCCTGGGCAAGGCTCGCCTCGACGGGTTCCTCCGCGGCGTCGAGATCGTGCACAGCCCGCCCACGGTCACGATCACCGGTGTCGACCGGGCCGGTCGTGAGTTCGCACTGCGGATCAGCTCGGAAGCGGAACTCGCTGAGCCGCGGTTGCGGTTGTCGACCGGCGACCCGTCGACCCACCTGCTCGACCTGCCGACCGCGATGGACCGTGCGGACCAGGAGCGGGCGATCGCGGACGCCTTGCGGGCGATGACCGCGTACCGGGCGCTGACCGCCGGGACCGAGGACATTCCGCCACCGGGACGGGACAGTGCGCGGGGCTGGATCGACAACGACGACTTCGAACAGCTTCTGCGGGACGTCGCGGATGCCGTCGAGCGGTCCTACGGCTACCTGGACCGGACCAGGGACCCGTCGGACGCGCTGCACATCTCCGAGCAGTACCGGACGCATTCGGGCGCGGTGGCGCTCGCGCGTGGCTGGCCCGAGCTGCACGGGCCGCGACGGTCCTTCGCGCCGGCCGAGGGAATCTCGGCCCTGCACGACAACATGGTGCGGGCCGCGGAGTGGTTCCTCCGCTACGCGCCGGAACTGACCGTGCGCGCGAACGCGTTCCCGGGCGTTTCGATGCTCGAGCACCTGCGCACCCAGCGCGCTCTGATGTCCTGGATGGACACGACCGGCGGTCCGCTCGACCGGCGGTTCCTGGACCGTGTTCCCGCTCGCGGCGAACTCGCGCGGCTGCACCTGGTTGCCGCACTGGGCAGGCACATCGGCCCCGAGCTGTCCGCCAAGTGGCACCTCGTCGCGATGCAGCTGTTGCCCACGGGAACGTCGGCTCCGGCGTTCCTCGACGGGGTTTCGCTGGGCGACCTCCTCGACATCACCGCTGCGGTGCATGGAGCGGGCGGGGGAACGGACCTGACGGGCAGGGTGCTCACCGCCGCCGCACGTGCGGCGGAGCAGCCCGGCCGCACCACCGAAGCGCGCGCGGCGCTGGACGCGGTCGTGGCGGACGCCCGTGCTCTCGACAATGCGCTCGCCGAGGCTGAGCCCGGCGAAATCGGCACGGTGGCCCATGCGCTCGCACGGCTGCGCGACAGCCTGCTCACGCTCGGGATGCACGGCGTGGACGTGTCGACCCCGGATTGGGTGGCACCGGCACAAGGGGACGGTAGTGCCGGCCCCGTCCTGCCCGGCCGCCCCGCCAAGCCCGCGCCGGGTGCCAACATGATGGGCGGCGGCTCGGGCCTTTGGAACAGTGAGACGCCGAGTCTTCGGGCGTACCGGACCAAGGCCCTCGGGTACGCCATCGTCCTTGGCGGGTTGCTGACCGGCAGGCCAGTCGCCGCGGGGATGATGCGTCACTTCCTCGGCAACACCGGCGAGGATTTCATCGTCGAGCCCGACCGTCTCCTCCGGGACATCCCGCAACTGCGCGAGAACGCGGCGGCCCAAGTGCGCTACGAGGCGCTCCGCCTCGCCCAGGCCGCGGAGGCACGAGGCGAGACAGGCAGGTTCACGTTCTCGTCGGGGTGGCAGCGGTTCGACACGGTCACCGTCGCGGAGCAGAGCCAGGACTGGTACCTGGGTGTCGGCACGTTCTACTACGCGGTGAGCGGGTCCGTCACCGTCGTGCCGGGTGCCGACGGTGCTCGCCCGGACGTCCGGGTTGACTACCAGGTGCACGTCTACGACCGGTACAACTGGCATCCGGGGCCGGGGCTTCCGGTCGGTCCGTTCGTGATCCCCGACGCCAGCTGGCAGGTCCTCCACCGCAGTGGTCTGGCCCGGGAGTTCGACATCGTCGGCTCCACCCCGCGGAAGGTCCACACGGGATCGATCGCGTCGCTGTACGACCTCGAGGTGCCCACGCCCGGAAAGCGCCTGTGGGAGCGGATGCTCGACGGCGCCACCACGCTCGCCGTGCACCACGTGCCTGAACCGGTGGCGGTGGACCGGTTGTCCGGGCGGTGGTTGTACTACTCGTCCCCTGGCCACGACGCCGGTATCGTCTGGATTCAGCCGGATCCCACGACCGGGTCGCTCGTGGTCAGTGTGCCCGGGGCCGAGGACGGCGCCCCCGGCTGGGACGCGCGGCTGACGTGGAACACCGCGGAGGGCGCCTACGTCGGTGATCACGGTCGAGTCGAGCTCTTGATCGACGGCGTGAGGACGGACGGGCGCTCCGGTGTCGCCGACGCGGTGCGCGTGACCCGTCCTGACGGCACGATCGACACCCTCGGGTTCCAGGGTCTCTACTCACCGGAGGCCGACACCAGGAGCGAGCACCCGGTGCGGTCCGCCCTCGTCCCTGAGATGGGCAGGGCGGCCAGGACCGCGGTGATGCGGTTCGCGAGCAACGGCTCGGTGCGGCTGCCCGGGCGCGCTCTCGCGTTGTCGGAGGTCTGGCCGCGAGGCGAGAGCACCGCGGACCCGGCGGCGATCGACTCGACCCTCGCGGAGTTGTTCGCCGAGGGGGTGGCGGGCGTGGAGTCGGTGCGTACCGTGCCGGACCCCGGTGACGACGGCGTTCTCTGGCTCGTCACGACTACGGGCGGTCTCGAATTCGCGCTGCGGTTCCGGGCCGACGACCAGCTGACCGGGCCGTGGCTGCAGGTCGGCGCGCTCCGGGTCGGCGACCGGATCGAGCAGGAAGCACCGATCGAGGTCGTCACGCCGGGTGTGCCAGTCGACGGCGCCGCCCGGCGGATCGCATTGGAACTCGTGCTCCGCCAGGGGCTCGACATGGTGCCGCGCACCATCGACGCGATGACCGGTCCCGTCATCGCCGCGGTCCCCGAGCACCGCCGACCGGTTCCCGGCCGGCTCGTGCCGGACGAGATCGCCGGCGAGAGCCGCCGCGGGTCCCGAGCGCGGGTGTGGGAACTGAACCGCGCACTGGCCCAGCACGAACAAGGCGCGACGCGTGAGCGCGGTACCGTCGCTCCTCGCCCCGGCGATCCGTTGCCAGCCAACCTGCGGACGGTGCCGCTGAGCGATCCCGGTGGTGAGCCGGTCCCGGGCGCCCAGCGCACCCGGCTGCATCCCCAGGCTCCGGTCTATCACGTGAGTACGCTCAGCCCCGCCGAAGTGGCGGCCCGCGGTGGAATCACCGCTGTGAACCGCGGCCGGACGCCCACCGCTGCGGACGTCCGCGGGCTGGATGGCGGCGAGACGCCGTGGCACCTGGTCGTGTCCGGCGGCGACCTCGTGGCCGCGCTGCGGATCCTGGGTTCGCGAAGCGGGTGGATCTACGAACATCACGCTCCGGGTGGTCTCGACGTCGACGCCACCAACGCCCTCCAGGGGAACGAAGCGACGGAGCAGAACCTCGTTCTGCACTCCGGTGTTCCGCTGAGCGAGATCTCCGGCTGGTGGCAGGTCAGCCGGGACCTCGCGGACGAGATCGAATCCGTCACGTGGTTGCCGAACCCGGACTTCCACGGCGTGCGGACACCGGCCGAGACCGTGGTCGGGACCCTGGACGCGGGGGCGCGCCAGGACATCGCCGACTTCGCGAAGCGGGATCTCCGGGCGCTGGCCGACGTGCTGGGTGTGTCGATCGCCGAGCTGGAGCGGCGGATCGAGGAGAAGGCCGTTTCGGCGTTCGAGCTGACCGATGACGGTCTGGCTGCGGAGTTCGTCTCCGACGGCGCGGCGTACGAGCGGTTGTCGCCGTACGTCGGTGCGGCGGCGGTGTACGACTGGGCATCGGGCCGGGTGGGGTTGCGACCGGGCGACCCGCTCGCGGTGATGGCGACGGGCTTGGTGAAGGAGGTCATCACCTCCTTCCGCCCCGACCCCGCAGTGGCCGCGGCGGAGTTCGAGGGATCGCCGGCGGACTTGATGTTGCAGCGCGAGATCGAGGACCACCTCGCTCTGCTGGAGTGGGTGCGGGGGTTGCAGGGAGCGTTGCCTGCGGAGCTGGCGGAGGTGCGGACCTGGACGCCGGAGCTGTTGACCGAGGTCCTGCGGTGGCGGTACCCGTCCACAACGGACCACGTCGATCGCTTCACACTCGCCCTGAGCCGGGGAGAGCCGATCGTCGAGCCGAGTCTGGGGCGTGACGAGGACCTCTGGCTGCTGCGGATGGCGGAGAACCGTCTGCCGGCGGAGCTCGGAGCCCCGGTCCACGTGAGTGCGCACGTCGACGGGGATCGCGTGGCGGTGCGAGTGCACTACCGCGGGCAGCGCACCGCGACGGTGTTCCTGCAGCCCATCGCGCCCGCCGAAGAGCTGGCTGAGCAGGTCCGGCTTGTCGAGGAGCGGTTCGGGACCGAGCCACCGGCAACCGGAGTCGTCGAGGACGTGACGACTGCTCTCGCCCGGCTGGGAGTGCGGGACGGCTCGTTCATGCTGACCGAACACACCGACGGGGCCGACCTGACGGTGCGCGACCGCGCCGGCGGGACGCACCGGGTCGAGATCCGGTCCGGGGACGACGCCGACGTCTTCGCCATCTCCTCACCCGGTGGATCGAACCAGGTGGTGGTCTCGGAGTGGGCCGGGGACGGCAGCCGGGCGGACCGGATCGCGGACGCGCTGCGCCAGATCGTGGAGTCGACCGCGCGTGTCGTCGACGTGGATGAGGTGGTGCCCCCGGCCGAAGGGAACGCGGATGACCAGTGGCTGTTGACGATGGCCCTGGACGGTGCCCCGGCCGGCCGGGGCACTCCGGTGCACGTGATGGCGCGGGTCCGCAACGGCCTGGTGCTGGTCCAGCTGTACTACGCCGACGGCTCGATCCAGTCCGTCCACCTGTCGCCCCGCGCGCCGGCGGAGGACATCACGGAGCAGGTCCGGCGCATCGAGGAGCGGTTTGGCACGAACCTGCCTTCCGGACTCACCGCGGCGCCCGAGCTGGTGAGCACCGGCGAGATCGCGGCCGCGATGCGCGAGCTGGGGTGGAGCGACTCCGAGTTCACCGTGGTGCGAGAAGCGGACGGCATCACCGTGAGCGCGGCCGGTCGGGAGCGGTCCGTCGAGATCCGGACGGCGATCTACCCGTACATCGCCACACTGCCCAACCGGGACGACGGCGTCGAACGGATGGCGATTCCCGCGTTCACCGACGAGGACGGTCGGGCGCGCGACCTGAACAGGCTCCTCCGCTCGGTTGTCGGAGCGCGGTCCCAGGAGCCGGAGATCCTGCTGCCGAGCATCGGGCACACCATCCCGAGTCCGACGCCGGCGGAGCTGGCTCAGCGAGCGCTGGACAGGCTGCTGCCGACGGCGGCGCCGGAACCCGCCGCGGCGCCGGACGAGGCCCAGCAGGCCGCCATCGCCGCGCTGCACGCCTCCGTCGAACGCGCCGTCGTCGACGCCGGCCTGCGGAGCCATGGCGGCCAGGCCGCCAGCGTGCGCGAGGCCGACCACGTCGAGGTCGTGGTGATCGACCGCGCCGGCCGCTCGTTCCGCGCTCGGATCAGCCTCGGCGACGGGCACTTCGTGGAGCCGGAGGGCCGCTGGGTCGGGACGGCCCGGTTCACGGTGCCGCGCGACGCCACCGACGAGATCCGCACTCAGATGATCACCGCCGAGCTGCGCAGCCTCGCCGCCGAATGGGCGCTCGCCGAGGCCGAGCCGTTGCGGCCCGGCCCGCAGGAGATCCAGTCGCCGGCGCCGGCCGAGATCCGGTCCCGTCCCGCGCCCGTCGTGGAACCCGTTGCTCCCGCCTGGATCCGCCAGGGCGACGGCAGCGACGGTCCGATGCGGACACTCGCCGAAACCGTCGTCGCCCGGATGGCCGGGCACCCCGTTCAGGTCACCGCGACGCGCGTCGACGCGGGCGAGGTCCACCTCCAGATCGCCTACGGCGACCAGCGGCCCTTCACCGTCGTGGTCCGCGAAGGCAGCGAGGTGTGGCCGTACTTCCAGGACCTGCGCGACGGCGTCCCACCGCGCGACGACACGTTCGGGCTGCTGACCGGCAACACTTACGACATCCAGCTGCCCCTGGCGGCGCTCGGTGACACGCTGCCCGCGGTCGTCGCCGACGCGGTCCTGCAGATCACGCTGTCCCGTTTCCGCGCCCAGCTCAACACGCCGGACGCGGTCCGGTTCTCGCACGAGCGGGGCGAAGCCATCCCGGCCGCGGTGGCCGAGCGCGGGGTGGCGCGGGCGAGTCTGGGGAGCTCGGCTCGCGACCTGCTCGTCACGGCGGGCCCGGAAACCGGCACGGTCACCGTCCGGGCCACCGACTCCGGCGGGAGGCCCTTCCGCGTCGAGTTCCGGACCGTCGAGGGCATCGACGCCCCGCGGCTGCGGGTCGCGGTCGGCGACCACCGGCCCTACGTCGTCGAGGTGCCGCCGGGCGCCACGCAGGCGACCCAGGTCCGCATGGTCGCCGACGGGCTGCGAAACGTCCTCGGGTACCGGCACGCCGCGCTCGGGCTGGGGGACCCGCCGCCGCCCCGCGCGGCGACCGCGCCGGACAGCCAGGCGGACCTGCTGCCCGCGATCCCCGCCGACCCGGCGCTGCCTGCGGAGTTCGGCATCCGGTCGATGGACCTCACCGCGCTGTTCCCGCAGGCAGAGCCGCTGCGCACCGCGGTGGACGGGATCGCCGACCGGGTCGGCGAGGCGCACGCGGAATTCCTCCGCGCGCAGCAGGCGCACCTGGCCGCGCTGAACGCGATCGAGGACGACGAGTCCTACCTGCCGTGGGTCGCGCAGCGGCTGTCCGACCTGCTCGGCGTCCCGCTCAACGACGGCCGGGTGCTCGACGCCCTGGAGACGGCGTACGACCTTCCCCGCGCGGAGATCGAGGCGCGCATCGTCGAACCGGCGAAGGTGCTCCCGAACGCGCGCGTGGTCGAGCCGCCGCCGAAGATCGCGCGCGAGATCATCGGGCAGGACGCCGCGGACACCGTGCGGCTGGTCGCCGACCACCGTGATCGCCTCCTGGTGGCGGCCGAGAACGCCGGCAACCGCAAGGTCGAGGCCGAGCAGCGGTGGACCCGGGAGCGCGACGGCGGCGTCCGCGAACTGGAACGGGTCCGCCAGGACGCGATCGACGACGGCCTGCCGGACTGGGCCGCGCGGAACGCGACTTCCCAGGCGCTCGCTCGCATCCTCGACGCGAGCAGGCGGCCCGGCTTCACACCGCGGGAGTTCGACCACCGCACGAACAAGATCACCTACGGGGTGCGCCGGTTCCGCGCGAGCGACCTGGTGGGCACCCGCCGCGATCTCTCCCGTGCCGTGCGGGCCAACGAACCGGCTCGCCGCGCCGCGGAGCGGCGATACCGCGCGGCCGCGGCGGACCTGCGCCAGGCGCGGTCGCGGCTCAACGAACGCCGTGGCTGGGTGCCGGGCCTGCTGCGCAACGAGGGCGACTCGCCCGGCGCCGCGCAGGTGGTGGCCAACGCCCTCAACCTCCCGGTGCGGTACGTCACCGCGAGCCAGGCCGCCGACGCCGAGCTGCCGTTCCGGGGCAACCGGGCCGAAGTGCTGCGCCAGGCCGCGAACTCCGTCCGCGCCGCGCAGGCCGAGCTGGACCGGGCGATCGACGCCTACCTGGCCGCCGAGCGTGAGCGGGACGCCGCGCACGAGCAATACGTGAACGCACTGCGCCCGGCGGTCAACGCCGCCGCCGACGACGGGGTCCGGCTCGTCGAGATCGCGCACCGCACCGGCCTGACCGACGCCGAGGTCAGCGAGATCACCGGGCGAGTGGTCGCCTCCGGCCGAGCCGAGACGGAGTCGCGATACAGCCTGCCGTACGTCGACCGCTACCTCGAGGGCCGCGGCCTGCTGGCCAAGCTCGGCCGCCGGTTCCTCGGCACGCAGGCGCTGATCGACATCGACGGGCTCATCGCGCAGGTCGAGGCGATCGACCCGAACTCGCCGGACGCCCTGCAGCAGCTGCTCGACCTGGGCACGTCGATGGACACGGCGCTGGCGATGTTCACCAACCGCCTGTCCACCCGCGACATCAGCGACGTGCACCACCACCTGCTCAGCTACGCGCTGGACAACCAGTACCTGGGGGCGGGCCGGGAGAACACCGAAGAAGCCAAGACCCGGATGAAGCAGCTGCTCGAGTGGCTCAAGCAGGAGCCGAAGATGAGCCTCGCCGAGCGGCAGTTGCGCTACCGGGCGGCGCGCGGCGACCTCGGGCGGATCCTGTACTCGGCGATCCGCGAGCGGGCGTTCGGTCTCGCCGCGGCCAGTGGCGCGACCTACTACGGCCTGGTCCACTCGCTGCGCGCGGGCCTGATCGACAAGAAGAACGTCCTGGAACTGCAGGGCAAGCTCGCCGACGCGCTGATGCTCAAGATGTACCGCGAGATGTCCGAGGACGTGCGGTGGCGGGCCGACGTGGGCCTGGTCGGCACCCGCTGGGATATCACCGGCGCCGAGGGCTACGACCTGACCATGCTGATGGCCGAGTTCGCCTACCTCGGCGCCGAGCAGACCGACGACAAGGAGGCCATCAAGCAGCTCCTCGGCGACGAGGCCAACACCACCTACAACCCCCGGTGGATCAACCAGCTGAAGCTGACCGTCGCCGCCGCCGTGCAGGTCAAGAAGGACCTGGCCGAGGGCAGGCTGACCGGCACCGCGGCCGAGGAGGCCCGGGCGCTGGTCGGCGACTCCCAGTCCGTGACCTCGCCCGTGGACCAGGCCGACTACCTGGAGCACTTGGTGCGCAACGGTGACACCCTGCGGTACCTGCTGCGCGCGGCCGGGCATCCGGAGATGGCGGCGAGCCTGCCCGCGGAGGTGCCTGGAATGTTCAACCCGCACCTGCTGTCGAAGCTGCGCGGGAACCGGATGACGGGCCAGACCTTCCTGCTGCACAAGGACAACGGGTTCGCCACCGTCGACCTGAACGGGCTGTTCCGGGCGGGCGAGCCGGACGAGCGCGGCCTGATCCCGATGATGGCGCTGATGAAGCACCACCCCGAGTTCCGGGACAACCGGATCATCTGGGCGCACCTCGGCGTTGGGAACTGGACCCACCTGACCCCCGAGCACATCGACATGCTCGACCGGATGATGCAGCTGGTCCCCGGCCTGCACTACGACTTCTCGTGGACGCCGCTCGGCCAGTACATGCGCGACGACCCCGCGGTGTTCGAGCGGTTCATCGAGTTCGCGGTGAAGTACCAGGACCGGCTGATCTTCGGGTCGGACGGCATCAGCATGATGCCCAGCACCCAGCTGGACCGGCACTCCACCGAGATGGAGCCGGTCTACCGGGCGATCATGCAGCGCTTCCCGGACGGGGAGGCGATCGTCGCGAAGATGCGCGGCGGCAACTACGTCCGGGTGATGAACGAGGCCGAGCGGGACGCGAGCCAGCGGTTCGTCGACGAGTATTTCTCCCGGCACCACAACGCCTGGGTGGAGCTGCTGTCGAACTACCCGCAGCACGTCCAGGAGGGTTTCCACCGCAAGGCTGCCGAGCTCGTCGAAAAGGGGTTCGTGCCGCACCCCGACCAGGCCGTCGGCCCCGGTGTCGGCATGGGCGACGGGTCCGACGCGCGGCAGGCCGAAACCCCGGACGACCGCAGCCAGCGGTTCGTCGACGAGTACTACTCCGACCACCGCGACGCCTGGCTGGACACCATGGCCGACGCGCCCGAGGAGGTGCGGCAGGCCTTCCACGCCCGCGCGCAGGAGCTGTGGGACCAGGGCTTCCGCCCGCGCGAAGGCCAGGCGGCCGGTCCGGCCGGCACCCGGGATGGGATCTGGCGCGAGAACCCGCAGATCCAGTCGTCGATTCAGGCCTACCGGATCGCCTACGGCGACTTCCGGCGTACGGAGGCCGCCGGGCAGGTCGTGCGCGACATGCGCTCGCAGATCCGCCGGACGGTCGCCGAGCGCTGGGCCCAGCTGCGCAACCGCGACCGGCTCGAGCCCGTGGAGCGGGACGGTTCGAAAACGCCGGTGGAGGCGCTGATCGCCGCGCACTTCGCGTTGCAGGCGGCGGAAGACCTGAGCCCGGAGGACCGGCGGAAGTTCGTCGGCAAGGTGTTCGACGACGTCACCAGGACCGAGGAGCAGCGCCTCGCGACCGAGGAGACGCAGCGGAAGCTGCACAAGTACTGGCGCAACCGCGGCCTGGTCGGCTGGACGACCGTCACGGCAGGGACCGCGGCCGCGGCCACCGCCGTCGTGGTCGGTGCCGTGCCCGCGGCGATCGTCGGCTCGGCTACCGCGATCGCGGGCATGGCGTTCGTCACGCGGTCGCTGCTGTCGAACCTGAAGGTCGCGCACGGGCAGGACCTCCGCGTCACTGTCGAGTCGATGATGGAGCGGGAGCGCGTCGACGTCGAGTCGGTGCACCGGCTCATGAAGATGACCCGGCAGCTGATGGTCAACGACATCGCGCCGGGCGGGAAGAACCTCCGCGAGCAGTTCGCGCACATCGTCGAGCGCGTCGTCACGCAGTTCGAGCAGCGGGTCAAGCAGATGCTGATCGACTACATCGTGACCGTCCACTTCAGACTTCCGGACGGCGTGACCGCGCAGAGCAGGCGGGTCTGGGCGAACATGAAGTTCTCCCAGCTCAAGGATTACGTCAACCGGATCATCGGCGCCACGGCCGACTCGATGAACCGGATGAACCCGACCGCCGGCTTCTTCGGCCGCGGTTCGCACGTGGTCACGGCACTGACGTGGCTGGTGAACGGGCTGAACCAGCTGTACCAGGGGTTGCACACGGTGGGGCTGGCCGCGTGGGTGTCGCTGGCCTACGTGCCGTCCTCGCTGTTCTTCGCGATCACCGCGGTGCCCGGCATCTGGGCGCAGTACGACCCGGTGGCGCGGCCGGGTATGCGCAAGCTCCAGAACCTGTTGGCGTTCCCGTTGCTGACCCTGGGCAACGCGGCGCTCACCGTGCAGTACATCGCGGAAGGGAACTGGCTCAATGCCGTCGTCGCGACCAGCCTCACCGCGGCCACCGCGAAACTGACCCAGATCGGCTTCAAGATCGAGCGCAAGGAGGGCCGGGTCGGCGCCAAGCTCGGTCCCGGCGCGATGTTCTTCGCGCAGAGCGCCCTGACCGCGATCGGCGCGTCGATGATCACCACCAATCCGGTGGTGCTGGCGGCGACCGGGGCGTTCGCACTCGCCGGCCCGGCGATCTACCTCGCCCGCGGCGCGTGGGCGAGGTTCCGGGCGATCGAGCGGTTCAAGCCGGCCGTGCACACCCGGTACGAGGGCGACTCGCCGGAGCGGGCGGAGCGGCCGGAGATCGCCGCGACCGCGCTCGGCGACGGCACCCAGCTGTCGTGGGGACGGGTCCGGCGAGGCCTGGACGCTGTCAGCCGCCTCTCCCACCAGCCCGAGCCCGCCACCCCGGCCGAACGGTCCACGCTCGCCGCCAAGGTCGCGGAGAACCTTCGCGAGGGCGACGCGGAGAAGCTGGCCGAGCACGCCCGGCGCGCGTCGCGCGGCCCGGCGACCGGCCCGGGCACCCGTCGCGACCCGGCACAGGGCCCGGCCCGCCCGGCGCGGACCGTGCACCGCGGCGATAGTCCGGCGGAGGCCGGTGGTCCGGCTCGGACCGCGGACCGCGGGGATGGGCCGGCGCAGGGCCCGGCCCGCCCGGCGCGGACCGTGCACCGCGGTGACGACCCGTTCGGCACCGGGCGCGTCGACACCGACACCGCGCCGGTTCCGGCGCCGCGTACCGGCCGCGACCCCGGCGGCCTCGCTGGTGGCGCGTTCGCCTACCACTCCGCGCCGGGCGAGACCCCGGGTGAGGGAAACGTCTTCGGGGAACCCGAGGTCGTCCCGTTCCGGGAACGGCCGCACCACGTCCTGGGACGTCCCTGGAACGTCGACCAGGCGGCCGACCCGGAGGACGGATTCGCCGAGGCGCTGGGCGCCTGGATGCGCAACCGCCACGGTGAGCAGGACGAGCAGGGCGTGTGGCAGTTCACCGACTCGCAGGGCGACACCTTCCGCGCCCGGGTGACGGTCGATCCGGACGCGCCGCGGCCACGCCTGTACCCGCCAGGGGACGACGGTCTCGCCGAGGTGAAGCTGCCGTGGATGCCGGCCGATGCCGCCCACCGCACCGTGCTCCTGGGCAAGACGATGACCCACGCCCTGCGGCTGCTGCCCAACCTCGTGCAGCCCGTGGTGCCGGCGCCGGTGGGGATCGGTGACTTCGTTCCGCGCCCCGGCACGCCACTGTCCTCTGCGGACGCCGGTCGCGGGTTCGCCCGCCTGGTACGGGAAACCACCTTCGCCGGCGCGGAAGTGCACCTCGCGGACGCTCGCACCGATGAGAACTCGGTCCACCTGCGCTTCGCCTCCGCCGGCGAGGAGTTCGTCGCGCTGCGCACCTTCTTCTGGGACGGCGACACGCTCCGGGCGCGGCACGACCACCTCGCCGATTCGCCGGCCGCCACGGCTCTGGACGAGTTCCTGCGCGAGCGCTACCGCGAGTGGGGCGTGTCCTCTGTGGACGAGTTCGCCGCGGGCGAGACGGCCGTGGCCAGGGCGCTGGCGGGCCAGGACTGGGCACCGGGCGCCTCCGGGCGGAACGCCGCAGGCGAAGTCATCGGCGCACTCTCCGAGAAGCTCGGCACCCTGCGCGACAGTGCCGCACGGTTGGACCGCCAGCTCGCGCTCGGGGCGCGGGCAGGCGTCGAACAGACTCTCCGCCGTCACGGCGTGCCGGACGCCGGGGCGTTGCAGAGCCAAATCGCGGCCGTCGAGGACGTGCTGCGCCGCGCGGATGCGAACGAGTACGCGACGGCGGGTTACCCGACGCCGCGGGAGATCGCCGAGCTCGGCGCGCCCGGCCGGGCCGCCCTGACCGAGCCGGCGTCGCTCCGCTTCCGCGAGGACCTGACCGCGCCCGCGCGGGAACCGTCGTGGCGGCCGGGGCCGGTGGCCGTGCTGGAACTCGCGACCGGCGCGGACCTGGTGCTGCAGCGCCGCGACGTTGTGCACGACGAAATCGTCCTCGGCGAGCTGCCCCGGCACGAGCGGACCGGCGGGTTCGGCCGGACGGCCGGGGAGGCGTGGCACCTGCTCAGCGCCGAGGGCAGGCTCGTCGTGCGCATCCCGGACACAGCGGCGCCGGAGTACGTCAGCGAGCTGCGGGACAGCCTGGGCAAGTGGTTCGCCCGCACCCGCGAAGAGCGGGCTTCCGACGGCGCGCGGCAGATCGTCGCCTGGGTGCCGCGCGGCCGCCCGGTCCTGACCGCACCCGGACCCGGGCCGGTGTTCACCGCCGGGGCGGACATCGCGCGCACCGTGCCGGACGGCGAGTTCGCCCAGGTCTTGTTGGAGGACCTGCCGCCGGCGGCGTTCACCGGGCCGGCGATCGCGGCGGTGGCGAACGGGATGTCGGCTGTGCGCACGGACGGCACGCTGACGATCACGGGTGGCGTCCGGGTCGCTCCGCACCTGCCCGATCTGATGCGCGCGCTGATCGCTTCGGGGGCCGTCTCGATCACCGCGACCGGGGATGTGGGCGTTGCGATCACGGCCCGCAAGGGCGGCCCCGCCATCGAACAGCTGGACGGCCGACCCAGCCGGTTCGCCGAGGGCCAGGACCCCGATTACGCGCGGGTGTACACCGAAGCGGTGCGGCGCCTCGAAGCGGCAGGAGCGGCGAACGTGGACGCCCCGGCCGAGCTGCGGGACGCGCTGGCGCACGCGCGCGAGCGGCTCGCCGCCCACACCGCGACGGGACGGCGCCCTGGCCCGATCGAGCTGCGCCTGGACCACTGGAACCACCGGGACCTGACGAGCGAGACGCTCGCCCAGCTGGCTGAGGCACTGCCTGCGGGGTCGACCGTCCACATCAGCACGTCCGCCGCCGCTCCGGTGGCCGTGATCCGGACGATCCTGGACACCGCGGGTGTCCAGGTCACCCTGGAGACGAGCACCGACAAGGCCGTCCTCCGCGGATACACCCGGTCGCCGATGGACGTGCCGCTCCAGGGCGCCCCCGCGCCGGAGCCGGGTGAGCGGCCGGACGGCATCGCCGGGTTCTTCCCGCACCGCGGACAATGGGCGCCGGACATCGAGCAGACGGTGCGCGGCTGGTTCCCCTACATCGACCTGACCAGCCGGGAGGTCCGGCTCGCCGACTTGGCCACCGTCAGCGCCGCCGGCCGGGACACCGTCACGCTGACCTTCGCGATCGGCCGCGGCAACGCGGACGACGCGACGTTGCAGGTGCGCCTGCACCGCGAGCCGGACGGCCGGATGTGGGCCGAGCACCGCAACCCGGACTCTCCTGATGCTCGCCGGTACTCGGAGCGAACCTCGCAGGTGAACCAGATTCTGGTGGCGAACTACCGCGAGGCCGGTCTCACCCATCTCCTGCACGAGGTGAGCGGCCACCGTGGCGTCGACCTCGCCAAGGCCGGGTACGGCTGGCACCCGGGGGAGCGCGGCAGGCAGGACGCCGCGCGGGCACTGGCACACCTGCGCGAGCAGCGCGACGCGATGGCCCGAGCGCTCGGGCAGGGCAGCCCGTTCCAGACCGAGCACGGCCCGCTGCACGCCGACCGGCTGCGGCTCGCGGTACGGGATGCCGACACCGTGCTGCTCCGGGCAGCAGAGCACGAGTTCGGCACCACCGGATTCCCGTCTCCGAACGACGTCGTCGAGGTGGGTGCACCGGTCCTGCTGCACGGCTACACCGATCCCTGGCCGGGCGAGGACGTCCTGCGCGCCGCAGGCACGTGGGCCGCGTTCCAGGACCTGTCCCGGGACGACGGTGGTGACGATCCGGGCACCGCGCCGGGTCCGCGGCCGGCGCCGTCCGGACAGCTGGTGGTCGACGACGCCACCGCCGACGCCGTGCGATCGGCACGCGGGGAGCCCGCCCCGGAGATCGTGCTGCGCGGCGTCCGGCCGGAGCCGGCGACCGGTGGCGTCGCCGAGGTCGTCGGCGCGGCCTGGCGCTCGCTGCGCCACGACGGACGTCTCGTGGTCGAGGTCGAACGCGGCGCTCCCGTGGCGGAGATCCGCGCCGCCCTGGAGTGGTACTTCGGTGAGATCGGCGCCGAGATCGACGACTGGGGCGACGGACGTCTCGTCGGCTGGGCGAAGCGCGCACGGCCGGTGGACCCGGACATCCCGGCCGGAAACCGGCTTGTGATCGGGGGCGATCGCGCGCCCGGCACGCCGCCCCCGGGCCCCGGCGACCTCGCGGTGAACACCGACGCCGTGACCCAGCCTGATGCCGCGGCGAACCCGCTGCCCGTGGGTGAGTTCGACGCCGTCCACTTCGAGGGTGTGCAGATCGACGCCTTCACCGGCCCGGCGATCGGGGCGCTGCCCAACGCCTTCGAGGCCGTGCCGGAGGGCGGCCGGGTGTCGATGGTCACGAGTGCGGACCTCGCGCCGCACGCCGGCGACCTGGTCGCCGCCGCGGTCTCGCTCGGCGCGACCGACCTGACGTTCACCGGCCTCTGGACCGACACCGTCGCGGTGCACATGGTCAAGGGTCCCTCCGACGCGTCCGGCTACGCCCAGGTCTACGCCACGGCGATCGACCGGATCGAAGCGGAGCTTTCGCGGAGCGACGACGCGCGGCTGCGGGCGATGCTCGAGCACGCCCGCGCGGAGCACGCCCGGCACCAGGCGGCGGCCGCCGCGCAGACCGTGGAGCCGCGGCCGCCGGTGCGGCTGCGGATCGAACGGTGGGACCACGCGGACCTGACCGGTGAGGTCCTCCGCGCGGCAGGTGCGGCGCTGCCGGTCGGATCGACCGTGTCGATCACCACCGGCCGGAACGCCGACCGCGCCGTCATCGAGAACGCCCTGCGCGGCGCCGGCTTCGACCTCGACCACCTGCCCTCGCGTGCCATCACCGGCGTCAAGCGGTTCGAGCCGGGCGCCCATGGCTGGGCCGCCGACGACCAGGGCCGCCGGGACGCCGCGGAGGTCGTGGAGCTGCTGCGGGAACGGCGCGCCGTCGTGACAGACCTGCTCGCCCGCGTCGAGGGGGCCAAGCGCTGGGACACCGAGACGGTCAAGGACGTCGAGCGTCGCGTGCGGGGCCACCGGCTGACCCCTTCCGAGCTGCGGGGAGACCAGGACGCCGTACGCGCCCACCTGGCCGAGGTCCTGCGTGGTGAGGTCGCGCGGGCGGACGAGGTCCTCCGCCGCGCCGCCGAGCACCCGTTCGGCACGGAGCGCTTCCCGTCGCCCGCAGATATCGCGGCCGTGGGCGCCACCGGGCTGCTCGCGCTGGAGTTCGCCGCGGACGGGCGGTACGAGCAACCGCGGGCGCAGATGGCCGAACCCGGGCTGCCGTGGCACGCCGAGACCCCGTGGACAGGGACGCTCGACGCACGGCGCTTGGACGAGGTGGCGGACTCGGCGCAGTACGACGAGATCGTCCTGGACCGGCTCGCCCGCGATCCGGTCACCGGCGGCATGGGCGCGGCCGCGGCCCGCGTGGCACGTCTGCTGTACAGCGACGGCCGCGTCGTGGTCGCCTTCGGCCCGGACACCGACGCGGACCTCATCGTGGAGGCGCGTGCGGCGTTCGGCGAATGGTTCTTGCGCGTGCACGAGGAGACGTCGGATTCCGGCGAACGCCGGCTCGTCGCCGCGCTGCCGCGCGAGTTCCCCGCCGTGCCGCGAGCCGAGGGCCCGCGCCTGCTGGTCGGCGAGGCGTCCGCGTTGCCGGCCCCCGGCCCCGCCGATGTCGTCCTGTCCGCCCGGCATCTGACCTGGCCCGAGTCGCGACGGGACATCGCCCCCGCGGCCCCGGCACGCGGCTCCTTCGCCGAGGTCACGATCGACGGCCTGCAGGCGATCTCGCACCCACCGTCCACGGGCGAGATCGTGGCCGCGTTCGAAGCCCTCCGCGACGGCGGCCTGTTCCGGGCACGGGCCGCCGAGCAGAGCGCCGTGACCTTCCCGGCGAGCAAGGTGCGCAACGAGGCAGGCGATCTCGTCGACCTCCTCGTCACCCTCGGCGCCACCGAGATCGTGCTGACCGGCGAGCCGGGGGTGACGGTGACCGCGCGCAAGGGCGCCACCGACGCGGCGGCTTACATGGCGGCCTACACCGAGGCGGTCAAGCGTCTCTCCGCCCGGCCGAACGACCACACCTACGAGCTGCAGCACGCTCAGGAGCGGCTCGCGGTCCACCGGGCCGAGGCCGCCGGCGCCCCGGCCGCCACCCGTGACCCGGTGACCGTCCACATGGAACACTGGCCGACCCGGCAGCTCAGCTGGTACCAGCTGGAGAAGCTCGGCGCCACGCTGCCTCCGGGATCGGAGGTGCGGATCACCACCGGCACGCGCGACCTGGACCCGGCACCGCCCGCGCGGCGAGGGCGGCTGGAGATCACCACGTCACGTGAGGACGGCCGGGTCGTGATCTCCGCTCGCGTCGTGGACACGAGCGCCGGTGAAGTGCTGGCCCCCGCGATGCAGTCCGTGCGTGCCGGCCTGCCGCGCGTCAGGATCGACGAGGAGGGCAGCGGCCGCGTCCGGTTCCACGTCGGCAGCGTTCCGGCCGAGGTGGTCATCGGGGACGACGGCGAACTCGGCGGCGCCAGGTCCGCGTCGAGACTGGAATCAGGCGGCCGGGGTGGCCCCGCGATCCGGATCGCGGTCGCGGCGGGACTGACCCCGGAAGTGACCGCGCGGGAGATCGCCTTCCAGATCGGCAAGTCCCGTCACGAACTGGAGGAACTGCCCGCGGAGCGGCTGTTCCGCGGATTGCGGCGGCGCAAGCTCCCGGTTCCGTCGGCTGAGGTGGTCGGCCGGCTGGCCGTGCTCGAGGTCATGGCCCAGCAGCGTGCCGGCCGTCAGCTCACCACGCTGGCCGACATGCTCGCGCTCGAGGACGAGATCCGGCGGGCGTTGCCGGCGGGACTCGACTTCGAGCAGGTCAAGCTGGAGCGGCTGAGCACGCGGACCCGCGAGATGCTGGCCGAGCGGCCCGTGCCGCGGCCACCCGCGCCGACCGAGGTGGCCCCGTGGAACGTGCGGCGCGTCGAGCGCGGGTTCACCTTCAACCGGTTCGATCCGGCGTGGCAGGGCGCCGAAATCCCCGCCGTGCCGGCCCGCCCGACGCCGTCGGTGCCGTTCGACGTCCTGCGGGAGACCGTCGAGCACGCGGACAACGCCTACGCGCTGCTGGGCCGGGACCTCGACCTGCCCGCGCTGCACCGCACCTTCGATGACCTCCTGCCGCAGGCCGTGCGGGCCGCGCACATCCACGGCGCCGGGTACCTGACCCAGCTGGCGGAGCGCTGGCAGTGCGATCTGCGCACCGGGTTGAACGCCGCGCTGAGCGGCACCGCGCCGCGCACGACCCCGCGGACCCTCTCCGACGCCGCGCCCTGGTTCGGCTTCCGCGCCGACGCTCTCCCCGCCTTCACAGCCTGGCTGGAGCGGGCCGGCATCCCCGCCGACCTGACGCAGGCGGACCTGCTGCGGCTGCGGGAGGTCGCCGCGCTGATGGTGCTGGGCGACCACTTCGTCACTGCCGCGCAGCGCCGCCAGTTCGCGGAAGCCGACCCCACCGCCATCGGCGACGCGTTCCACAGCCTGCCCGACGGGCTGACCGCGCACGCGCTGCTCCCCGGCTCGGACGCCGACTTCGTGCCGGCCGCGCTCGCCGAGATCGAGCGCCTCCCGCGCGCTCGCCAGGCGGAACTCAGCCGCGACGCGGACGCCATGCTGCACCGCTTCTTCTCCGGCGGAAGCGGCGGCGCCGAGGTGTCCCCAGCGGTGCGCGACCGCATCCGGGCGGCGCTGCACGCCCACGGCGCGACCTTCGCCGCCTGGCTCACCGGGCAGATCCCGGGCGCCGCCGTCACCCACGGGTACGCGCAAATGGACGTGGCCGCCGAGCTGACCGCGCTCGTGCCCGCCACCCCCGCGGCGCCGGTGACCGAGCCGGACTTCCGCGACGACCGCCAGGTGCGGGCCCGGCTGCAGGACCTGCTCACGCTCGTCGACGCCCACCAGCGCGGATCCGGCGGGCTGGTGCAGGCGGAACAGCGGCTCCGGGAGGCCGCCGAGGAAGGGCCGGCCGCCGCGATCGCGCTCGCCGACGAACTCGCGGAACCGATGACGAAGCTGCTGGAAGCCATCGGGGAGCGCGTCAACGAGCTGCGGGGCCAGGTGGCCGAGCTGGCCCGGCGGCACGAACCGGGAGAGAGCCGCGCCGAAGTCGCCCTCACCCGCCGGTACCAGCGCCTGACCGGGGCCCTCGACCTGGTGCGGACGCGCTGGGAGGACCAGCAGGAGCAGCTGACCTTCGCGCACACCGCGCTCGACGGGCTCACGGCGTGGACCGAACTCGCCGAAGAGGCGCGGGCCGCGGAAGCCGCGAACGGGCCGCTGCCGGTGCTGGGCGGCGAAACGGTGACGCCGGCTCTCGCGGACCTGTACGCGCGCGAGGCCGCACGCGAACTGGAGACCGAGCTCCGGCGCGTCGACGAGCTGCGCAGGCCGTTCGAGGTCGCACTCGGCGAACTGGTCCGGGAAACCGAGTCCCTGGAGCAGATCCACGAGGAGCACCCCCGCCTCGCCGCGCACGGCGAGGACATCGACCCGGCCGAGGACCGGTCCAGGGTCTTCCGCGCGGACGTCGAAGGACTCGCGCGGCAGACGGCATCGACCGTGGCCGAGCGGGATCTGGCGGCCATCGAGCACCTGGTCGAACTGCTCGGCCAGCACGACGCGATGGTGCGGGCCCTGCGCGAGCAGGGCTACGAGGGCCGTCGCGCGGCGGACTTCGCCGAGCTGGCCCAGCACGCCGACCCGGCGCTCCGCCAGCTCGGGGCTGAGCTGGCGGCGGTCGAGGAGGAGCTCCGGCGCCTCGTGAGCGGCGACGCCGCCGCCACCGACCACGGGCTGGGCCTCAGCGTCGCGCTCGCCCGCAGCGACCACCGGTTCAAGCTGCTCGAAGAGGTCATGATCAGCCACCGCCGGTTCCGCGGCCGCGTGCGTCCCGCCGGGGTGCGGTTGCTCGCGCAGCTCGCCCAGGCGGACGAACACCCCGCGGGCGCCTGGGCCGCCGTCATGAAGGAGGTCCTGCAGGGCACCTTCGGCAACTCCGAGGTCAAGGGCGTCTTCGGCGACCGGCTCTACAACATCAAGCTGACGCAGGTCAACGAGTTCCCGATCAAGGGCCTGTACGTGCCGGTCGAGGAGCAGGCGCCGCCGGACATGGTGGCCGTCGGCGAGCCGTCGTTCCACAACATCGTCAAGGTCGTGTGGTACTCGGGCACGGACAAGACCCGCGGCGGCCGCGTCTTCCGGTCCGGCTTCACCATGCAGATCAACGTCGGTCCCACCGCCGAGCAGATTCGCGCCGGCGATCACCCGCTGGCGGAGCAGTTCCGCTTCCACGGCAAGGCGGCCTGGATCGAGCAGAACCACCCCGGTGAACGCATCGAGAGCGAAGCCGACCTCGCGAAGTTCATCAGCCGGCTCGGGCACGACCCGACGGCGGGCCTCGACCTACCGCTGCCAGCGCTGATCCCGGTCTACTGGGTCGAGGGCGGGCAGCTGGTCGTCGCCGTCCGGCCGGACGCCGACCCGGAGGCGGCCAAGAAGGCCCTTCACCGGCTGGTGTTGCGGGAGGTCGCCGCCTTCCGGTCGCAGAACCCGTCGGCGGGCATCGAGGCGCGGACCACGATGCTGGCGCAGGGCGGCAACCTCATCGGCATCGTGGTCGGCACCGCCGCGGGGCTGCTCTCCGGTCTGGGCGTGAGCGCGCTGTACCTGCTGGGCCGGTTGTTCTACTTCGCGTGGGCCGGGTTGTTCGCCCCGTGGTCCTACGTCACGGCGACGGGCAAGCAGACCGAGGCCGCCAACGAGATGCGGCGGCAGCGCGCGTTCATGATGCGCGGTGGCATCGGCCCGACCGCCGACTCGCTCGAGGAGGGCAAGCACGAGGCCGCCGAGGAGCTGCGCCCGATGGCCGACCTGGCCGCCGTCCGCAGCGTCCCGGAGACCGCCCCGCCGAGCAAGCCGGAGCCGCTCACCGGGAACGAGGCGGCCGACTTCCAGAACAAGCTCAGCACCGTCGGTGGCGAGATCGCCCAGCAGCTCGTGGACGACGACTTCCCGCGGACTCACCTGCGCGGCCGGGAAGATCTGATCGAGACGTTCGCGAAGCTGACCGACGTGCGCTGGTCCGACGAGCGCATCGCCCACCGCGACGCCGGCACCGTGGCCGTGCAGGACGCCGGCACGCTGATGTTCACGATGCCGACCGGCGAGCACGTCAAGGTCTCGCTCGAGGTCGGCCGGTTCGACCGGTCGTACCAGCTGCTCAAGGGCGGCGACGTGCCCTCCACCGAGCTGCGGTACTGGATCGGCATCTCGCCGGACGTCTACCGCGCCGGCGACGCCGCGATCCGCGCGGCGGTCTCCGAGCAGCTGGTCGACGTGGTCATCAAGGCGGGACAGCTGTGGCTCCAGCCGCCGCTGCGGTCCCTGATCACTGAGCTGTACGGGACCTACCCCCTGGAAGTCCTGATCACCGCCGGGTTCGCCGCCGCGACGGGCGGCTGGAACATGCTCGGGTCCTCGATCGGCTCCAGCGCCGGTGGCCGCGGCGGCATGGTGAGCTCGCGCTACCTGAACTTCAAGTACCTGGCGCTGGCCCGGAAGCTGTGGGAGGACGCGGTCCGGGAACGCCAGGGCTTCAAGGCGCTGGTCGGCACGGGCGCGCGGACGGCGATGGCCGAGGATTCCCTGCGGCTCATGGGTTCCGCGGCCGAGCTGAACCGGAAGCTCGGCGCGGAGATCCGCCGCTTCCTGCCCGCCAGTCAGGCGGATCCCGAGTACGTGCCCGACGATCCGGGGCGGATGCTCCACGAGGGCGCCATCCAGATGCGGGACCGCATCCGCACCCGGCCGGGGGTCGAAGAAGCCCGGCTGCTCACCGCCGACGAAGTCCGCGCGGAACAGGCCGTCGCCGCGCACAAGAGCGCCGTCGAGGCCGCCGCCAAGGCCAAGACCGCCGCGGAGAAGGCCGCCAAGGCCGTGAAGGAGGCCGCCGCGGACGAGGTCGCGGAGAAGACCGCGGCGGCCGAGCGGGCCCGGGCCGCCCAGCGGGACGCCGAAGAGGCAGTCAAGACCACGAAGGCCGCGTCCGAGGAGGCGACCAGGGTCGCGGAGGCGGCCAGGCGCGCGTCGGTTGAGCGGGAACGGCGGGTGACCGAGCTGGCCGAGACGATCGTGGCCGGCCGCGCTACGCCCGAGGACGAGCAGGCCGCGGCGGAGCTGGCCGGGGAAATCAGGTCCGAGCAGGCCGAGGCGCTGGAGGCCGGCGGCGGGTCGTTCACGCTCGTCGCGCTGGCGAAGGGCCGGATGCGGACCCCGAAGATCCCCGCGGAGATCCGGCTCCGGATCGGGGTCAGCGCCGAACTGCCCGTGCCGACCATGCCCGCGGTCACCCGCGCGGGCCTCTACAAGCGCGGCCGGACCGACGTCCGCGAGTTCACCGTGCTGCTGCCCGCCCAGTGGTCCAGGGGCGACACCCGGCTGCCCGCCGCCGAGCTCACGGAGTGGATGCACCGGGAGGCCGACGACCTCGTCGAGCGGGAGCGCTTCCTGCACCCGCGGTCGATGGGACAGCTGGGCAGCGCGGCCGGCGGCAAGGCGGCGGGCAGCGGCGGGATGAGCGTCGCTCTGAGCCTGCAGCAGGACAACATCCCCGCCGCGGGCCAGACCGTCACCGACGTCATCCAGAAAACGCTCGACGGAATCATGCGGATGGTCACCGGCCGCAGCGGGTTCGAGCGCCTGTCGATCCGGATGCAGAAGGAGGTCAGCCCGCTCATCGCGACCCCGCGGGCGATGGACGACCTCGCCTGGATGACGGCCCGCGAAATCCGCCGGGAGGAGGAGAACCTGCGGGAGGTGCTGGCGTCCTACGCCGACCACCCCGAGTTCGGGGCCAAGGCACGGGAGATCCTGGCGCGCCGGGACGCCGAGTTCGCGGAGCCCGAGTCGCTGATCGGGAAGCTGGACGAGATGATCGAGAGCGGCGAGCTCACCCGCCGCATCGAGCACCTGGCCATGGCGCGCCGGATGGGCCGCGGCGAACTCGTGCTCTACATCGACAAGGTCCGCCATCCCGGGCCGTGGGAGCTGGGCGCCAAGGCACAGGGCGCGCACCGCCAGCAACTGATCTTCCGGTTCCAGGCCGGCGTGCCCGGCGCCCCCACGCACCTCGTGGTCAACAGCTACGACTCCGCCTACCTGATCAAGGGCGAGGACCCGGAGACCGCGGTCCAGCTGATGGCCCTCCTCGTCAAGGCCGCGCACCTGGGGTACACGGGTGTGCCCGGGATGCTCGACCTGATGTACGGCGACCTGGCCACCGGCAACGTCCCGAACCTCCTCGCCCGGCTGCTCACCGCGTGGATCGGGCCGGCGACGAACCTCTTCCACGCCGCCATGCAGGTGCTGACCGCGAAGGTGTCGGTCCTGTTCAACGTCCTGTCGGCAGGCTGGAACCGCCGAGGCGAGTTCCTGACGCTGGAGCAGAACCGGTTGCGCTACGGCTACGACGGCGCCGTGATGGGCGAGGACCGCAACCAGCTCGCTCACTACGCGACCCGGCAGATCACCGATCACCTGCGCCGCCGCCAGCTCGACTTCCTTGAGTTCGCGGAGGTGGCCGGCTTCTACAGCCCGAAGACGATCGAGATCATGCGCGACGTCTTCGCCGAGGGCGCGCGCCCGCTCGCCGAGGTGTTCGTGCACCACGGCGTCCGGGCCGACCAGCTGCCCGACGGCTGGACGTGGGCGGACCTCGACCAGCACGTGCGCGACAACCAGCCGCCCGCGCTCGCCGAGCGCGAAGCTGCTGAGCTGCTGGCGCTGATCGAGGACGAGATGCGGGAGCAGGGCGTGCACCCGGCCGACCGCGATCGCGCGCACCAGGAGCTGCGGGAGAAGTGGGGCGAGACGGTCATCGCCCTGGCCATGGCCAAGGCCCAGGACGGCGCCGGCCTCGCGGGGAACTACAACACCAACGTCATGGTCCGGACCGGTTTCGGGAAGGTGATCGTCCGCGTCCCGGCCGCCGACGCGACCTACATGGACCTCCGGATCTGGCACGAGGCGGACCTGTACCAGGCGATGGCCCCGGCCGCCCGGAACGCGTTCGTGTCGAACGCCGCTCGCATGTGGCAGTCGCTCGGCGGCAGTCAGGTCCACGCGTTCGAAGACGGTCGGCTCCTCGCTACGGACGAGGCCGCACCCGATCACCTGCTCGACGGCATCGCGGCGCTGCTCGCCGAGGCCAGCCACGCCGTGGCCGCCGAGCTGCCGATGCTTCCGGCCGGCTGGCCGGCCAGCGGGGACACGGCGGGCTTCGCGCGCCGGCTGTCCGACATGACCGAGACGGTGCACGACCAGGTTGCCGACGAGCACGGCGCCTTGCTGGACGCGTTCGGCGTGCCGGACGATCCGCTCGCGGTGGTGCGCGACAGCTGGCAGGAGCTGACTCGGCGCCGGTTCGGCCTGGTGCACATGGACCTGCACCGGGGCAACATCCTCGTCCGCGAGAACGACATCGCCGTGCTGGACTGGGAACTGGCGCTGTACGGCGACCCGGTCGCCGACCTCGCGAACCACCTCTACTACATGGGCTACTCCGACGCCGAACACGCGAAGCTGATGGAGCGCTGGACCCGGTTGATGCCCGCCGAGGCCATCGCCGGGTGGGAGGAGGACCTGCCGCGCTACCAGAACCACGCCTGGATCAAGTCGGCCCTCGTTGACACCGCGCGGGTCGCGGAGGCCTTCGCCGACACGGCGACCACCGACGCGCGCAAGGACGTGCTGGTCGCCGACCTCACGGCGAAACTGAACAAGGCGCACGAGCTGTGGGGCACCGGTCGCCGGTTCAGCGAACCCGCGGTGCGTGCGCTCATCGAGGAGCACACCGGCGGCACCACCGCGGTCACCGAGCTGCCGGAGCTGCCGTCCGGCCCGCTGGAGGTCTCGCCGGAGACGGTTCGCTGGGTCGCCGCGCGGGCGGGTCTCGACGCGACCGGTGTCGAAATCGGGATGGTGCAGGACGCCGAGCTGGCCCGGACGATGCGGGAGGAGGGCCAGAAGGGTGTCACGCCGACGCACCTGAACGGCAGGGCGATCTGGCTGATGCCGGAGGCGTTCGAGTCGGTCGAGACGCTGGTCCGAGTGCTGGCCCACGAGCTGGCGCACGCCGCGCAGCTGCGCGCGGGGGTCGTGCCCACCAAGCCGCTGGTCGACGCGCTGGAGCGCAATGCCGAGGCGCACGCGGATGCCGCCGTGGACCGCCTGCACGGCCGCCCGTCGCGGCCGCCGGTCGCCGAGCCGGACCAGCTGCCCGATCCGGGCGACGGCGAGCCGGTGAAGTACCTGTTCCACGGCGGGCGTCCCGCGCCGTCGGAGGACTTCGCGGCCGACCGGTCGGTGCGGGCGCAGCTCGACGAGATGATCACGCTCGCCGAGGCGCACCAGCGCGGGTGGGCAGCGCTGGCCGCGGTTCCCGCACGGGCGGACGACCCGATCGCGGCGATGCAGCGCGCCGAGGAACTGGCGGCCCCGATGATCGGCCTGCTGGACTCGATCGGTGCGCGCGCCGAGCGGTTGTCGCGCGAGGTCGCCGAGCTGGTGGCGCGGCGCGAGACCGGTGCGAGCGAGGCCGACCTCGCGCTCACCGAGCGGTACCGGCGGCTCGCCGGCCTGCTGGAGCAGATCCGAACCGCCCGGGACGACCACCAGGCGCAACTGGAACGCGCCGCGGTCGCGCTGGCGCAGCACACGTTGTGGAGCCAGGTCGTCGAGCAGGAGCGGGCGAGCGGCCGGCCGCAGCCGGACGGCGCCTCGGCGACCATTGCCGAGCAGCGCGCCGAAGCCGCGCGGTCGCGCCTGGAACGCGAGCTCCAGCGCGCCGAGGAGCTGCACGTCCCGTTCGCCGCCGCCCTGTCGGAACTCGCCGGGGAAAACCAGGCGCTCGACCGGGTGTACGCGGAACACCCGCGTCTCGTCGCGCACGGCGAGGACATCGACCCGGACCAGGACGCGCCCCGGGCGCTGCGCCCCGACCCTGTCGGCACCAGCGGCAAGCTGACGGTGGCGGGACTGTCCGAACGCGACCTCGCCGCCGTCCAGCGGTTGTTCGACCTCGCCGAGCACCACCAGCGGATCGTGCGGTCCCTGACCGCGCAGGATCTGTCCGGCGCGAGGGCTCGCGACTTCGCGGACAACCCCGACCCGGCGGTGCGGCAGGCGGCAGCCGAGCTCCGAACCCTGGAGGACGAGCTCAAGCGCCTGGTGAGCGGTGACGCGGCGGGCCAGGACCACGGTCTCGGGCTGAACAAGGCGATCAGCCGCAGCGACGCGAGATTCAACCTCCTCGAGGACGTCCTGCTGACGCACCCCCGCTTCCGCGGCCGGAGCACCGACGCCTTCGCGATGCTCAAACTGCTCGCGCAGTTGCGCACCGCGGAGGAGCACCCCGCGCCTGGGTTCGCGCACTGGCTGTCCAGCCTGCGCGAGAAGGGCCTCGGGTTCCCGGGCGCCAAGGGCGTGCTGGACGACCGGATCTACCACGTGTCGGTGACGCAGACCGACCAGTTCCCGGTCACGTCGCTGTACACCCCCGTGCACGAGCAGGAACCGCCCGACCGGCTCGCCGCCGTCGAGCGGTACTACCACAACGTCGACAAGGTCGACTGGTGGTCGGGCACCGAAGAGTCGCGGGGCGGCCGGCTGCCCCGCGCCGGGTTCACCCTGCAGTCCATCGTGGGGCCCTCGCTCGCCGAGATCGAGGCGGGGACGCACCCGCTGGCCGCCGAGTTCCGGTTGCGCAGGAAGGCCGACTGGATCGAGGACCGGTTCGGGGTGACCATCTCCACCGCGGAGGACCTCGAGGAGTACATCCGGGAGCACGGTGATCCCACCGAGGGTGTGGACCTGCCGATGCCGGCGGCGGTGCCGGTGCGGTGGGTCCACGCGGCCCAGTCGGTCGTCGCGGTGCGGCCGGACGCCACCCGCGGTGAAGCCGACGACGCCCGGGACCGGATCCTGGAGGCACAGGTCTCCGCCTACCGGTCGGAGCTGCCCGACGCCGTGGTGCAGATCCGCGCCGCGCTCATGGCGCAGCTCGGCGGTGGTGCGGGTGTGGCCGCCGGGACGCTCGCGTCCCTGCTGGCCGGCCAGGGGCTCAGCACCGTGTTCCTCGTCGGTCGCGGGGTCTACCTCGGCTGGTCCGTCGTCCTCGGCCCGGTCGCGGACTACATCGCGTACGCCAACCTGATCAACGCGCTGATGGACTTCGCGCTCCAGGACGCGGCCCTCATGCGCGGCGGCATCGGCCCCACCGCGACTTCGATCGCCGAGGGTGCACGCGAAGCCGCCACGGCGCTGCAGCCTCTGGCCGAACTCACCGGCAACCGGATGCCGGACGTGCCCCCGGCCGAGCTGCCCGCCCGGCTGACCACCGCGGAACTCGCCGAGTTCCAGGAACTGATCGGGCGCGCCGGCGCGGAGATCGCGGCGCAGCTGGCGGTGGGCGAGTTCCCGCGGACCTACCTGTACAGCACCGATCTGCAGCGGACGTTCGAGCGGATGCGGTCGGCGCGCTGGGAGGACGAGCGGATCGCCGCGCGGGACGCGGGCAAGCAGTCCGTCCGGGACGCCGGCACGCTCGTGCTGGAACTGCCGAGCGGCGAGACGCTGAAGGTCTCGCTGGTGGTGGGAGGTCTCGAGCGCTCGTACCAGATCCTCAAGGGCGGGCACGTGCCCACGCTGGAGCAGCGCTACTGGATCGGCGTCTCGCCCAACACCTACTCCGCCGGGCCCGACGCCATCCGGGCCGCCGTGTCCGAGCAGCTGGTCGACGTCGTGGTCAAGGGCGAGCAGATGTGGATCCAGCCCAGCCTGGCGACCCTGGCGAAGGAGCACTTCGCGACGTTGCCGATGGAAGCCGCGATCACCACCGCCTTCAACCTCGCCGCGGGCAGCCCGGAGCTGATCGCACCGCTGGTCGCGGGCAGCGGCGGAGCCCGCGGCGGCGTGGTGAAGGCACGGCACCGCAACTGGCTGGACCTGATGCTCGCGTACAAGCTGTGGGAGGACGGCGTCCGGGCGCAGCAGGGGTTCCAGGAGATCATCGGCGTCGGCGCCAAGATCCAGGCGGCGGACACGGCGCTGCGGTTGATGGACGCTGCGCACGGGATCGTCCGGGGCGTGCGCGCGGAGATCGACGCGCACCTGCCCACGGAAGCCGCGCGGCCACTGGCGCCCGCTGAGCCGGCCGCGCTGATCGCACAGGCGGCCGGGGAGATGGTCCTCCGTGCCGCGAGCCACCCCGGGGTGAAGGCTGTCCGGTTCCTGACCGCGGAGGAGATCGCGGCCGAAAAGGCGGCAGCCGCGCACGAGGCGGCCAAGAACGCGGTCGCCGCCGCGGAGGAGGCCGGCGAGGCGGAGCTCGCCGCGGCCCGGGCGGAGGCGGCAGCGGCGGAGCGCGTCGCCCGCGAGACGGCGGTGGCAGCGGCGGAACAGGCGAAGCGGAAGGCCGCGGGCGAAGCGTTCACCGAGGAGGAGATCGCCGCGGCGATCCGCGAGGGTGACGGGCTGACGGTGATCATCACTGCCAAACCGCGCCCGCACACCCCCAAGCTGCCGGGCGAGCTGCGGATCACGATCGGTGTCTCCGACGAGCTGCCCACCACGGCCGCGCCGATGACGAGCCACACCGGCATCTACAAGCGGGGCTCGACCGACGTCCGGGAGTTCCTCACGTACCTGCCCGCGCAGTGGGCGGGCACCCTGCCCGCGGACGACCTGGCGCGGTTGGTCCACCGGCAGATCGACGACCTCCTCATGCGCGAGCGCTACCTGCATCGCAGGAGCAGCAGGCAGCTCGCCGCCGCCGCGTTTGGGCAGGCCGCGGGCAGTGGCGCGGTGAACGCCGCGGTCAGCCTCGAACAGGGCAACACCGCGGCCGCCGGGCAGTCGGCCGCGGAGGCCGCCCAGCGGACCGCGGACGGCGCCATGAGGTTCGTGACCACCCGCGCCACCGTCGAGCGGTTCGCGGTCAAGGTGCGCAAGGAAATGCCCGGCGCCGGTGCCACGCCGCGGGCGATGGACGACGTGGCGTGGGCGACCGCCACCGAGGCGCAGGCGGCGGAAACCCGCCTCCGGGCACTGCTCACCGCCCACCTCGACGACGCGGTCCTGGGCGCGAAGGCGCGGGAGATCCTCGACCGGCGCGGCCCCGAACCGGTCCCGCCCGGGACGTTGCTCGAAGAGATCCGCCGGATGCGCGAGACCGGTGAGCTGACGCGCCGCGTCCGGCACCTGGCCGACGCGGAGGACCGGGGCGACAACCAGCTGCTCCTGAAGGTCGACCGGCTGTCGCGGCCGGGCCCCAAGGAGCTGTTCGCCAAGCTGCGCGGCGCGCACCGGCAGCACCTGTTGTTCCAGTTCGTGCCCGGCGAGCCCGGCGGCGCGACGCGCGTGATCCGCAACTCCGTCGACTCGAGCTTCGTCGTCATCGGCGAGGACGTGGACGCCGCGCTGGACCTGATCTCCCGGATCACCGAGGTGTTCCACCGCGGCGCGTTCGGCATGCCGAGCGGGCGTGCGCTGCTGGTCAACGAGCTGGGACCGGGCAACCTCGGCAGCGCGATCAGCCGCGGCACCACCGAAGGGATGCGCCCGGACCCGAGGCCGCGCAACTTCGCCCTGCACGTGCTGGCGGGCGGCCTGTCCAGCTGGGCGAACCAGCTGGTGAACAAGTGGTTCGGGCGCGGGGATTTCATCGCACTCGACCTGTTCCGCCGCGGCTACGCCTACGACGGCGTGGTGATGTCGGCGGACCGCGACCAGCTCGCGCACTACCTCGCGCAGCGGATGGCCGAGTACAGCCGGCGCCAGGTGCTCGACCTGCTGGAGTTCGCCGAGGAGGCGGGCTGGCACGCGCCGCAGACGGTGGCGCAGCTGCGCGAAGTCCTGGAGGACGGCACGCCGGCGGCCGAGGTGTTCGCGCGCCACGGTGTCAGCGCCGAGCAGCTGGAGGAGGGCTGGCGGTGGTCCGACCTCGACCGGCACGTGCGCGAGGCCGGGTCATCGGCAGCGGAGGGGCACCAGGACGGGGAAGGAGACGGCGATGACGACGCTGCAGGTGACCAAGGTGGACGATCTGGCGGCGTTCCCGGGGATCCGGCTACTGGGGCCGGAGGACGGGGATCCGATCGAACCGGGGCTGACGCTGACCGACTCGGCGACTGGTCGCGTCTGGACGGTCCTGTCCGTGGAGTTCCCGACACCGCTGGCGCGCCGCAACGGGTGGACGACGGTGCTGCTGCGACGGACGGGGGAACCGGCGCCGGCCGTGGGGACGATGTTGAGCAACGAGTCCGGCACGACCGCGAACAGCTCCACCTCGCACTGACCGCTCTCGCGCGGCTGCTGCCCGAGTTGCACCTGTCCCGGACGGACGGGGAGCTGCAAGCCCACCTGTCGGGCGTGCCGATCGTGGTGGACTACAGCGATGCCAGGAGCCGGCGCGGTCCACGTCTCATGCCGGCGTTCGCCGGAAGTCCCGCCGGGCCGTCCCGCACCATCCGGCTCGAGCTGGACCCCGGCACCAGGCGGGATCAGGCCATGCTGGAGCTCGCCGGCCCGCTCGGCGAGGCGCGGCACGAACTGCGCCACGAGACCCGGCTCGAGCGGCTGCGTCGCGGCAGGTTGCGCGGCCCGGACGAGGCGATGGCCGTCGACGCCCCGCTGGCCGGACGGCTCCTCACCCTGGACGTGCTCGCGCTCCAGCAGGCCGAGGCCGTCGCCGAGCACGGGGACGGGGCAGTGAGGGGCGATCTGGCCGAGCAGGCCGGGGACATCGTGATCGCGCTGCCCGAGGGCCGGGATTTCGACGCCATCGCCCAGGCGCACTTGCAGCCGCTGACCCGCGCTCTGCTCGCCGAGCAGGAGGACCTCCTCGACCTCGCCACCCGCGAGGAGCTGCGCCGGCTGACGACGGAGGAGCAGCGCAGCCTTCCGGAGCCGGAGTGGGCGGCGCACAACGTCGTCCGCGGCGAGGTCCGCGCAATCACGCGCGAATCGCCGTTCCCGCCGGCGCGTGCGTCGCGGGTGCTCGGTGAGCGCGGTGGCCTGGTGCCCTCGCCCGGCTCGCGGCTGGCGATGGCGCAGGCGGTCCTGAGCGAGGACGGCGAGCGCACCGCGGACGACCTGGCACGTGCGGTGCGGCTGCTCGCGCCGTGGCCGGCCGACCCGGCCGGGCCGCTGGCGCACGCCGACGCCGCGATGGTGCTCCACGACTACTGGATCGGCCTCGACATCGACGTCGCGGCGCGGCGGACGTTCGACGGGTTCGCCGACGGCGACCCCGGCAAGCCGCTGGGCAGCGAGCCGGTCGGCCGCATCGAGGACCGTGGTGGACGGTTCCAGCGCCTGGTCGACGTGCGTCGGTTGGATCCGGCTCAGCGGGCCGGGGCGATCGACGCCGCCTACCAGACAGTCGTGAACGCCCTGGCGCGCACCAGCGGCAACGCGTTCGCCTACGTCGTGGTGCACCGGGCAGGCGCCGAATCGCACGTCACTGCCATCGCCGCCCGCGACGGACAATCACCGGTGTTCCTCGACCCCGCGCACGGCAGGTCCGCGTCCGAACCGTTGTACCGGCACGAGGACGGCGTGTACGCCCTCGACGTCATCGTTCACGGCGGACCGAGCAGGTCCGCGGCGGTGGCCGCCGCCGTGCCGATCAACGGCCTGGAGCTGTCCGAGCTCAGCTCCCGTCCGCCCACCCGGAGCTACCTGGAGGCGATCCCCCAGGTCGATCGCGGCGCCTGGAATAGCCTGGCCGAGCAGATCCACGTCCTCGAGATGATCAACGACGATGTCGCGGCCCACCCCACGTCGTTCCCGCCCGAGGTCGCCGCTCTCTACAATTCGCTGGTCGACGACCGGCCTGCCCGGCTGCAGCTGCGGGCCCTCGCGCACACGACCGGCGACCCGGCCGCGTTCGCGATGGCGGTACGGAGCCTGCAGAGCATCGCCCGGTCGCAGGGAATCCCCGTCGCCGAGCTGCTCACCACGATGTGGGAACGCGAGCTCGGGGTTCTGCCCACCGACGTGGCCACCGCGACACCGCTGCGGTACCCGGCGAGCAAGATGTCCGACGAGGAGTGGATCTACCACGTCCTGAAACTGATCGACGCCGAGAAGCTGACCCCCGCCCAGCTGCTCCGCCTCGGCGAGGTACGGCCCGATCTGCTCGCCCTGCTGAACTCCACGCACGGCGCCGCGGACACCAGCGCCGAGGTCGACGCACCCTACGACGAGCCGGGCGGGCTGCGGCCGGTGATCGCCCGCGCCCTCGAGAAGGTTGCGGAGACTATCAGCGACGCGACCGGCGCGTTCCTGAAGAAGGTGCACCCGAAGAAGTGGGCCCACCTGTTGTGGCGGCCGGGGATCTCGGCGTTCGAGACGTTCCTCGCCGCCCGGTCGATCTACCACCTCGGCAGCCCCAAGCTCCCCGCGATGGCCGCCTTCCAGGGCATCCGCGACGGCGAGCCGTTCGGCTCCGAGCTGGGCGCCGCGGGCCGGGTGGAACAGGTCACCGGCGCGCGGTTCCGCACCTATCCCGGCCAGGATCCGGGCGTCGACGCGCCGAGCGCGATCGAGTTCGCCCTCCGGGACAAGCCCGGGGCGATCGCCCTGATGCTGCACCGGCTCACCGAGGATCCGCACGGGCCGCACGCCGGGGTCGTCGTGATCAACCACGACGGCACGCTGTACTGGCTGACGGACGAGGTGATCAGCGGCAAGCGCGTGTCGCTGCGGCCGCCCACGATCCGGGAGGTTGCCGACCGGACCCGCGAACGCGCCACACGCATCGCGAACGCCGCACAGTCCGCCGTGGCGACCGTTGAGATCTACGCGAAGTACGGGATCGGCCCGCGGATCCGGCCGAGGCAGCTGCTGCCCCAGGAGCGCATGACACGCCGCCCTGGCTACCCGACGCAGTACGGAACCGACGTGCTGGCGATCGACGGCGACGGCAAGCCGGTGCCGCTGCGCGGCACGACCCGCAGCCCGATCAGCCAGCTCCCCCCGACCGCCGAGTACGTCCGCGCGGCGCAGGACCACGAGCTCGCGGAGTGGGTCACCCGGGCCGTCGGGCTGGCCACGTCCGAGGTCCAGCCCGAGCAGCTGGGCGAGCTGGGCGAGGTCCACCGGACCTTGACCGATCCGCGGGCCCGGCGTCAGCTGGTCGCCTGGTTCCACGCGGTCAGCGGCGACCAGGCCCTGCTGCGGCGCGGCCTGGAGACCTTCCGCGCTCGCGCCGTCGACGCGAACCCGGACGTTCCCGCGGAGCAGGCCGTCGAGGAGGCGCTGGCGGCGGAGTGGGAGCGTGGTCTGGGGGCGCTACTCCCGGACGAGCTCTCCCCCGGCGCCGCGCGGTACGCCGCGCCGCGTGATCTCTCCGCCGGGGCCGAAGGGACGCCGCTGGAGCTGCCGGACGACGCGGTGCGGGCGTTCGCGAAACAGACTCCCGTGCTCGCCGAGCTCGTCCGGAAACATCACCTGCGCCGGCCCGTCGGCCAGGCGGTCGATTTGCGGCGCTACCAGCCGGCTGCGCGGGGCCGGATTCCGTCCGCCGAGCGGAGCAGCGTCGCGGACCCCGCCGTGCGGCTGGCGCAGGACCAGGCCGCTGCCCGGGCCGGCTACACCGCGGCCAACCAGGACAACGGCGAAGCCCTCGCGCTGCTGGCGGACCACGAGTTCTACTACACCCCGGACAAGAGTGGCATGGTGCTCGTGCACCGGGCGTTCGGCGAGCTGCTCGACTCCGTTCTCTCGCGTCAGGACCCGCGCCACCCGGCCAATCCGTATCCGCTGGTGTACCGGCCGATGATCCGGAGCGCGGAACAGCCGCACTGGCCGTGGCGTCGCGACGAACGGCCGTTCATGGAGACGCTCGACCCACGCCGGCTCGAGGCCGAGGGGAGCCGCACCGGTGTGGCTTACCAGGTGCTGCGGGCACTGGCCGGAGCGCGGCCGGAGATCATCCGGCAGCGCCTGGTGACGGAGATGCCCAGCATCGGTGATCACCTCGTCCGGTTGCACCTCCCCGACGGAGTGCGCGAGGTGGCCGTGCCCAACGAGTTCCAGATCCCGCCGTCGCCGTCCGCTCCCCGGTGGATGCTGGCCGTGGAGAACGCGCTCATCCACCAGGGTCTGATGGCCGCGCCGCGCTTCGGCAACGCCGACCACGTGCAGCGGGTGCTTGGGGCCGTGTCGGGCCTGGAGGTGACCCAGTCCCACCTGCCCGCCCTCGGCGCCACCGTCGCCGCGCTGGAGAACCTGCTCCCGGCGCTCGCCGACGCCAGGATGCCGCTGATGGCGACGATGCCGCAGGTCAAGCACGGGGTGTATGTGGCGGCCACGCCGGTGTGGGAAGACGGCGAGATCCGGCTGGACATCCCGGACCTGACCGTCCGGCCCACCATCGGAGTGTTCGCCCGGATGCTCGAGCTCGGCGCGCCGCTGGTGCACGGGGTTCCGCCGCTGCCCGGGGAGGCGCCACCGCCGGTTCCGGGCGAGGCGCAGTCCGTTCCCCCGGTGCCGGCCAACGCCGACCCGGGCATCAACCCGGTCGCGCCACGCACGCGCCGCCGCGGCGAGGACTGGGCGGTGTGGAACCGCTTCGACGAAAACCTGCGCGGGGCGGATTCCGCCGGTGTTCCCGCTCCGGGCAAGGCGCAGGTCCACCAGGAAATCCTGAGCATCGTCAACGGCACGGACCGCGACAAGGCGGCGGAGTTCCTCCGCACCTACTGGCGGCAGATGGGTGCCGACGGCGTCTTCCCGCGCCTGAGCACCTCCGTCAAGTACCGCGGGGTGGAGGTCCCGGTGCTGCGACGTCTCGCCGACGGCAGGTTCGTCGTGCACGACACCGAGGCGCCGCCGGTGAAGTCGGAAACCATCGAGGGCAGCCGCAAGGTCGGCCGCCGCGACACGTTGCCGCCCGCGCGGCGCGCGGAAGCGGACCTGCTCGCGGCCGGGCGGCCCGGCCTGCAGGAGTACCTGGCCGAGGCGAACGACGCGATCAAGGGCACGCACCGGCCGGACAGCCGGTTCACCACGCCGCTGGACAAGTTCGACCAGGCCGGGTTCAACGACCTGTCGAGCAACCACTGGAACAACAAGCTCGGCGACATCGCGGCCGAGCACGCGCTGCGCGACCTGCGCAAGGAGTACCGGGAGTCGGGCCGGGGCGACCTGCGGCCGGTCAAGGTCCCGGACCGGGGCGCCAACCACTTCGACTCCGTTTACCGGGACGGCAACGGCGACTACGTGATCGTGGAGGCGAAGGGCCCGAGCGCCGGGCTCAACGTCAACGGCGGCTACGAGCAGGGACACCCGCAGTACGTGCGCAACATCCTTGACGCGATGGAGAAGCGCGGCGGCTACGAGGGCCGCGTCGCCAGGGAGATGCGCGCCCAGCTCGACAGCGGCCGGCTGCGTTACTTCCGCGTCAATGCCGAGGTGGCCAAGGCCGACCTCGGCGATTACACCGAGGACGAGCTGCGCGCCATGCCGGCCGCGGACCGCCCGGTCGACATCTACGCCGGGTACGTCCGCAAGGAGTTCGACCTGAGCATCACGACGACGAAGCCGGCGGTACCGTGAGACCCGACGCCGGTGGTGCACCGCGGACCGACGAGCAGAAGGAAGTGTCTGGAGTGGACTTTCAGTGGCGCCCGGCCAACGAGGTCGAGAGCGGCATGCTGGCCGCGCTGCAGGACAGCGACAGCCGGCGCTACGCCCAGCTGCTGCGCGACGCCCCGCTGTACGTGCCGGCCACCCCGGAGCCGGGGGACCCGTGGCCGATCAGCCTGCCGATGCCCGAGGGCAACCACGTCATCGTGTTCACCTCGGAGGAGTCGCTCGACTGGGCGCTCGGCGGCGTGGTCGACAGCTGGCGCGAGACCACCATCGGCGGGCTGCGCGAGTTCCACCCCGATCACGCCCAGCTCGTGGTGAACCCGGGCATCCCGATCGGCGTGTACCTGGTCCTGGGCGAGGTGGAGGACCTGGCCGAGGGGCGTCAGGAGCTGGTCCCGGTCGAAGACGTGCAGAACGCGATGGTCGACGAGGTGCTGGGCGAGGTCCGCCGCCTGGTGCTGGAGGAGCTGGGCGGCGACGCCGAGGCCGCCGCGGCGCTGCAGCCGGTCAACGAGCTGGAGGAGCGACTGCGCGAGTCGGTGTCCGAACTGGACTTCGACGCGTTCCTGCTCGCGCTGATCGGCGCCGACGTCGTGCTGCCCGCCACCGAGCCGGTCCCGGACCCGGCGGTGATCGAGTCCGGTGAGTTCCCGTGGCGGATCCTCGGTGACGACGAGACCCCGGTGGTGCCGCTGTTCAGCTCGGAGCAGGTACTCGATGTCGTCGCTCCCGGCGGCGGCCCACGCGCCACTGTGTCCTTTTTGGACGTCCTGCTGAACTGGCCGGGGGAGGACCACGTGTTGTGCTTCAACCCGGGCACGAGCATGGAACTGACGTTGCCCGGCAGCAGCGTGCCGGAGCTGGTGTCGGCGATCGCGGAGGCGGCGGCCGCCGGTGGCTCCGCCAACGGCCGGTCCGGAAACGGCGCCGCACCGGGAGCCTGACCTGGGCTAACCCGTGCCGCGCACGGCCTCCAGCAGGTCGTCCAGCGACAACGTCCGCAGGTCGTCCCTCGTCGGGCGCTGACCCAGCGAACGCAGCCGCGTCGACTGGGACTTGCGCATCCGTTCCAGCAGCTTGCGCGCCTCGCGGGCGTTGCCGAAGTTCTGGTCGCGCTCCATCTGCCCGAACCACTCCAGCAGTGCCACGTCCAGGTCCTGGCCGAGCAGGTAGTCGTCGCTGCGGGCCATGTGCAGGCTGATCGCGACGAGTTCCTCGGGGCTGTAGTTCTCGAAGACCAGCGTCTTGTTGAACCGGGACGCCAGACCGGGGTTGGCGTCCATGAACTTCGCCATCTCGTCGGTGTAGCCCGCGACGATCACGGCGACCTCGTCGCGGTGGTCTTCCATCAGCTTCACCAGCGTGTCGATGGCTTCCTGGCCGAAGTCGGCGCCGCTGCCGCTGGAGCGGGACAGGGTGTACGCCTCGTCGATGAACAGCACGCCACCGCGCGCCTCCTCGAACGCCGAGGCCGCCTTCTCCGCGGTGTGACCGATGTACTGACCGACCAGATCCCGCCGGGAGACTTCTTTGAACCGCCCGTTCGGCAGGATCCCCAGCGCCTTGAGCAGCTGGCCGTAGATGCGCGCCACCGTGGTCTTACCGGTGCCGGGCGCGCCGGCGAACACCAGGTGGTTGCTGACCGTGCCCACGGACAGCCCTTCGCTGCGGCGCCACTCGTTGACCTGGATTTCGTCGATCAGCCCGCGCACCTCGGCCTTGACGCTCGCCAGGCCGATCATGCCGTCGAGCTCGCCGAGCAGCTTGTCCACGGTCTCCAGGTCCTGGTGGTTGCCCGTGGTCGCGACCGCGCCCACCGGGACCTTGCCGCGCGCCGGATCGCCCTCGCGGACCTCGGTGCGCGCACCGTCGGCGAGGTGGATGCCCGGCACGGCGGTGTTCTCCACGCGGCAGTCCTCGATCACGCCGCCGCAGCCGCGCCCGACGCTGATCCCGACGCCCTGCGTGTCGTGCACCCAGCACGTGCTGATCGTTGGCGAGCTCTGGTCGGCCACCGCGACCCCGGCGTCGCCGGTCTGCGAGACGTCGCAGCGGTCCAGGCTCGAGTCGCCTGCCTGGTACATGTACACGCCGCGGAACCCGCACCCGGCGATCGTGGTGTGCTGGACCTTCACCCGCGCGCCGAGTCGCAGGATCACGCCGTCGTCGGCGATTTCACGGATCTCGCAGCGGTCGATCACCCCGTCCGACTCTTCGATGACGATCCCGTACTGGGAGCCGGTGACGTGGCTGTTGCGGATCTCGATGCGGTCGGCGGCCGCGACGTCGATGCCCGGCGCGAACCGGGCCGTCGCCGTGCATTCGACGATCTTCACCTGGCCGCCGCGGACGCGGATGGCGGCGTGCTCCTCGGAGGTCAGCTTCAGCCCGATCAGGTCGACCCGGCTGTCGGTCACGGACACGACCGGCTGGTCGGGAAACGGCGAGCTGATGGTGACGCTGCCCGGCTCGCGCGCCGACAGCGTCACGTGCTGGCGTGTGATCGAGATCGGCTCGGGGTACTCACCGGGAGCGATCGAGATGACCGCGCCGTCGTCGGCCGCTTCGAGCGCGTCGCGGATGGTGGGCAGGGCGCCGCGCTGGTCCGGGGCGACGAAGAGGGTGCGTGGCATGGCTTCCGTGGTTCGGCCGACTAGGGTTTGCAGGACAAAAGGTACCCCAGAGAGGCAAGCGCGCGTGGAACCTGTGTGGCAGCCGGACAATGAAATCGAGCACGCACTGCAGGCCGCGCTCGCCGACGGGGACGGCCGGCGCTACGCGCAGCTCCTGCTGGCCGCGCCCGTGTACCTGCCCGTGCTGCCGGCGCGCGGCACACCGGAGTGGGAGGAGCTCGTCGGCCTGCTGCCGCTGGAGCGCGAGCACGTCCTGGTCTTCACCTCGCCCCGGTCGATGGCGGCGGTACTGGGGCCCTTCGCGCAGGAGCACGTCCAGACCACGTTCGCGGAGATCAGGGGGAGCTGGCAGCCGGGCAGCTCGCTGCAGCTGGCGATCAACCCCGGCCTGCCGATCGGCGCGGTGCTGGCCCCGGACGCGCTGATCGCACTCGCGGAGGGACGCGAGCAACTGGTGGCCGCGGCCGACGCGGAAGAGGCCGCGTTCGAAGAGACGCGCCGCCGGGTGCGTGAGCTCGTGCTGGAGGAATTCGGCGCGGGACGGGAACCGGGACCGGTGCCGGCTCCGTCGAACGCACTGGAAACCGCCCTGGTCGCCGCGGTCGGCGGGCAGGACGAGAACGCATACCTGGAGGCACTGGTGAACGGTCAGGTGGTCGTCGCGACGACCCGGCCCGTCCAGGACTCCGATGAGGACCTGCCCTGGCGCACCGCGGGGAGCGGGGACTTCCCGGTCGTCGCACTCTTCTCGTCCACCGCGATGCTCGACCGTCTGGCGCCCGGGCAGCCCTACGCCACCGTGCCCTTCCTCGGTGTCCTGGCGCAGTGGCCGGACGAGTCGCACGTGTTGTGCTTCAACCCGGGCGCGGAAACCGAGCTGATCCTCACCGGCGAGGGCGTGTTCGACCTGGTCGAGGTCGTCGCCGGGGCGCTGTCGCCCGGTGGGGGCGGGGACTAGCGCCAGGTACCCCGGTTCTGCTTGCTTTTCCCGTGTCCGTTCCACCCTGTCCACGGAAAGGTGCCCACCGTGTCCGCGAACCCGTCCCGCCCGGTGCGGTACCGGCTGCTGGGCCCGATCGAGGTGTCGGGGCCGGACGGGCCGGTGCGGCTGGGCGGGCCGAAGCAGCGCTCGGTGCTCGCGGCGCTGCTGCTCAACGCCGGGCGCGTGGTGCCGGACGAGCAGCTGTTCGCCCTGGTCTGGGGCGCCGCGCCGCCGGCGACGGTGCGTGGTCAGGTGCAGGTGTACGTCTCCGAGCTGCGCAAGCTGATCGGCGCCGACGTGATCAGCAGGCGCGCGCCGGGGTACGTGATCCAGGTCGGGCCGGGTGAGCTGGACCTGCACGAGTTCGACGAGGCCGTCGACAGGGCGCGCGCGGACCTCGACGCCGGTCGCGTCGCCGACGCGGCCCGGCGGCTGCGCGTGGCGCTGGACCTGTGGCATGGGCCGGCGCTGGGCGGGGTCACCCAGTCGCTGCTCGACCGGGAGGGCCCGCCGCTCGCGGAGAAGCGGCTGAGCGCGCTGGAGGACTACTTCGACGCCGAACTCGCCGCGGGGCGGCACCGCTCGGTGGTCACCGAGCTGCGGCAGGAGGCCGAGGACAACCCGTTCCGCGAACGCCTGCAGGCCCTGCTGATGCTCGCGTTGCACCGCTGCGGCCGCACGCCCGAGGCGCTGGAGGTCTACACCGCGGTCCGGTCGCGGCTCATCGACGAACTCGGCGTCGAGCCGGGCCCGCTGCTGCGGGACACGCAGGTGCGGCTGTTGCGCGACGAGCCCGAGGAGGGGCCGGTGCCGCGGCAGCTGCCCGGTGACGTGCCGCAGTTCGCCGGGCGGATGCGTGACCTCGCGCGGCTGGACGCGTTGCTGCCGCTGGACGGCAGCGGGGACCGGCCGTCGGTGTCGGTGGCGGTGGTCAGCGGTGGCGCCGGTGTCGGCAAGTCGGCGTTCGCGGTGCACTGGGCGCACCGGGTGCGGGAGCGGTTCCCGGACGGGCAGCTCTACGTCAACCTGCGTGGCTTCGATCCCGGCGCGTGCGCGATGAGCCCGGCGGAGGCGGTGCGGCGGTTCCTCGACGCGCTCGCCGTTCCGGCGCAACGGATCCCGGTGAGCGTGGAGGCGCAGGTCAGCCTGTACCGCAGTCTGCTGGCGGACAAGCGGGTGCTGGTGGTGCTGGACAACGCGCGCGACGCCGAGCAGGTGCGCCCGCTGCTGCCCGGCGCGCCCGGCAGTTTCACGCTCGTGACGAGCCGGAACCAGCTGGCCGGGCTGGTCGCGGTCGAGGGCGCGGCGCCGGTGAGCCTGGACCTGCTGTCCGACGCGGAGGCCCGAGAACTGCTGGCGCGGCGGCTGGGGGCGGACCGGGTGGCGGCGGAGCCGGAGGCGGTCGCCTCGATCAACACGTTGTGCGCGCGGTTGCCGCTGGCGCTGGCGATCGTGGCCGCGCGGGCGGCGACGAACCCGGGGTTCACGCTGGGGGAGCTGGCCGCCGAGCTGTGCGCCGCGCGCGGTGGGCTGGACGCTTTCGAGGGTGATGACGCGAGTTCCGACGTGCGGGCGGTGTTCTCGTGGTCGTACCACGCGATCAGCGCGGAGGCGGCCCGGTTGTTCCGGTTCCTCGGCCTGCACCCGGGGCCGCACGTGACCGTCGCGGCGGCGGCGAGTCTGCTCGGGGTGCCCCGGGTGCGGCCGCTGCTGGCCGAGTTGACGCGTGCGCACCTGGTCGCCGAGCGCGCGCCGGGGCGGTACGCGTTCCACGACTTGCTGCGCGCGTACGCGATCGAGCTGACGCAGGAGGAGGACGCGGAGGCGGAGCGGACCGCGGCGGTGCGGCGGATGTTCGACCACTACGTGCACACGGCGCACGCGGGCGCGGCGGCGCTGAGCCCGCAACGGGAGCCGCTGGCGCTGGACCCGCCGTCGGCGGGTGTGGTGGTGGAGCCGCCCGCGGACGCCGGCGCCTGGTTCGCGGCGGAGCACCCGGTGCTGGTGGCGGCGATCGACCGCGCGGCGGCGACCGGGTTCGACATGCACGCGTGGCAGCTGGCGTGCGCGTTGAGCCACACGTTCGTGCGGCAGGGCAGGCACTGGCTGGGGGAGCCGCGGACGTACGAGGTGGCGCTGGAGGCGGCCGCGCGGCTGGGGGATCCGGTCGCGCTGGCGCACAGCCACCGAGGGCTCGCGGTCATCCTGACGGCGCTGGGGCGGGACGAGGAGGCGCGGGCGCAGCTCGATCGCGCGCTGGACCTGTTCGAGGAGCTGGGGGACCTCGGGTACCAGGCCGATGTGCGGCAGGGGCTCACGTGGGTGTGCGATCGGCTCGGGGATTACGCCGAGGAGTTCCACCACGCGCGGCGGGCGCTGGAGTTGTTCCAGGCGGCGGGGAACCGGTACGGGGCCGCCAGTGCGCTGAACAACATGGGCTGGAGCTGTGCTCGGCTGGGGGATTACGAGCAGGCGCTGGCGCACTGCAAGGAGTCGATCGCGGTGCAGGCCGAGCTGGGGAACCTGGTCGGTGAGGCGAACGCGTGGGACAGCGTCGGGTACGCGCAGCAGTCGCTGGGAAACCTGGACGAGGCGGTGCGCTGCTACGAGACCGCCGTGGGGCTGTATCGGCGCCACGGAAGCCGCTACTACGAAAGCCGAACGCTGAACCGCCTCGGCGACGCACACCTGGCGCGAGGTGATTCGGCCGCGGCTCAACGTGCTTGGCGGGCGGCGCTGGAGTTGCTGGAGGAGCTGGGGTCGCCCGACGGGGGCCAGATCCGCGCGAAGCTGGGTGGGGTTTCGGAGTGGTCGGCGTAGCCGCTGCGGTGGCTGGTTCGGGGTGGGCTGCTGTGGTGGCTGGTTCGGGGTGGGCTGGCTGTGGTGGCTGGTTCGGGGTGGGCTGGCTGCGCTGACTGGTTCGGGGTGGGCTGGCCGCGGTAGCTGGTTCGGTGGCTGAGCTGGCCGCGGTGGCCGGTTCGGTGGCTGAGCTGGCCGGTTCCGTGGTGAGTGGACAACTGCCGCGCAGGTGGTGAGTAGACCAACCGTCGCGCGCAGGTGGTGAGTGGACCAACCGTCGCGCGCGGGGCGCCGCGCAGGCATGACCGGTCCCTTCATCGCTACGCGAGTGCCACTTTCATGGGGCGTTGGGGGTATCGCTGATGCCGGGAAGGATGAACGGTCCGTTCATCGCCGCGCGAGTGGCTCTTTCGTGCGTCGGTGAGGAAGCCACTCGCGCCGGGAAGGCCCGCCGGGAAGGCCCGCCGGGAAGGCGTGGATGGTCCCTTCATCGCTGCGCGAGTGGACCTCTCGTGGAGCGCTTCCGGGTGCGCTGATGCCGGGAAGGGATGAACGGTCCGTTCATCGGCGCGTGGGTGGCGACCTCGTGGGTTGGTGGTTGGGCCAACCATGCCGGGAAGTGATGAATGGTCCGTTCATCGCCGCGCGAGCCACCCCACCCACCCCGACCCAGACAAACCAACCCCGCCCCAACACATGATCACCCTCCGCAACCACCCCTCACCACCCGCACCCACCAGGCAACACCTGCGTTAACCCCAAGCAACCAACGCAACCGCCACACCCCTTCGAAGCATTTTCGAAGCGGAGTTTGTAACTCTGTCGGAGTAACGCGGGAACGGCTTGGCGCACCAGTGCGTCCCAGGCTGCGAACGACGAGATCGGGGCGGTGAACGAATGAGCGACGGTTCGCGGAGCCGCTTGGGCGCGCTGGTCCAGGGCTTCCGCCGGCGCGCGGGCCTCACCCAGCGTGAGGTCGCCGACCTGGCGGGGCTCAGCGTGGCCGGCCTGCGTGACGTCGAGCAGGGACGTGTCACCCGGCCGCGCGTGTCCACTCTGCGCAAGCTGGGCGATGTGCTCGGTCTGTCCCGTGTGGAGCTGGGGGAACTGCTCCGCGAGGCGGGCAGCGAGCAGGCCACCGGCGGCGGGCTGCGGGTCGAGGTCCTCGGGCCGCTCCGGGTCATCGCGGACGGCGAACCAGTCGACCCGGGCTCGGAAACCCAGCGGACCCTCCTCGCGCTCCTCGCGCTGTCCCCGAACGCCCCCGTCGGCCGGGACGCGCTCGTCGAAGCCGTCTGGGGTGACCAGCCGGAGCACGGCACCGTCGACCTCCTCCAGTCCCGCATCTCCCGCCTGCGCCGCCGCCTCCAGGGCGACCCGGAGAGCGGCTTCATCGTCTCCGCGCGCGGCGGCTACCAGCTCAAGGTCGCCGAGGGCCAGCACGACCTGCTCCTCTTCCGCCAGCTCGTCGCCCGCGCGCGGCACGTCCGCGAGGAGGGCGAACTCGCCGAAGCGTGCGGTCTCTTCGCCGAAGCCGTCGGCCTCTGGCGGGGCGAACCGCTCGAAGGGCTGAGCGCCCTGGACTCCCACCCGATCGTCGTCGCGCTCGTGCGCGAGTACCGGGCCGTCGTCGTCGAGTACGCGGGCGCCGCCTCGGATCTGGGGCGCTACCAGGAGGTTCTGCCGCTCCTGCAGCGCGTCGCGGAGGCCGATCCGCTGCACGAGGCCGTCCACGCGCGCCTCATGATCGCCCTCGCCGGCAGCGGGCAGCAGGCCGCCGCGCTCGACGTGTTCGACACCCTGCGCCGCCGCCTCGCCACCGAACTCGGCGCGGACCCCGGGCCGGAACTGGCCACCGCCTACCAGCGCGTCCTGCGCCAGGAGGTCGCGCGGCCGGAGTTCGCCCCGGTCAGCGCCCACCGCCAGCTGCCGCTCGACACCGCCGATTTCAGCGGCCGCGAATCCGAGCTGACCACCCTGCGTGACGGGCTCCGCGCGATCGACGGCGGCACCGCGGTCGGCATCGCGCTCATCGAAGGCATGGCCGGCGTCGGCAAGACCCGCCTCGCCGTGCACGTCGCCCACCAGCTGCTCGCCGAGGGCCGCTACGGCGACTGCCAGCTCTACGTCGACCTGCGCGGCCACTCCGACCAGCCGCCGGCCGACCCGGCCGCGGTGCTCGCGTCGTTCCTGCGCCTGCTCGGCGTCCCCGGCGACCAGATCCCGCCGAGCCTCGACGAGCGCGCCTCCCTCTACCGCGACCGCGTCTACGGCCGGGATGTGCTGGTGCTGCTGGACAACGCGGCCAGCGAGGACCAGATCCTGCCGCTGCTGCCCGCCGGGCCGACCAACCTCGTCCTGGTCACCAGCCGCCGCGCGCTCGCCCTCGACGGCGCCCGCACCCTGCCGCTGGACGTCTTCACCCCGGCCGAGGCCCGCGAACTGCTCGTCCGCGTCGTCGGCGCCAAGCGGGTGGAGAGCGAACCCGAGGCCGCCCGCCGCGTCGGCGAACTGTGCGGCTGGCTGCCGATGGCCGTCGCGCTCGCCGCCCGCCGCCTCCAGTCCCGTCCGACATGGACAGTCGCCGACCTTGCCGCCCGCCTGGCCGAAACCGGTGACCGCATCGACGAACTGGCCGCGGGCAGCCGACGGCTGCGGGCCGTGTTCGAACTGTCCTACCAGGCCTTGGCGGCCGAGGAACAGCGCCTGTTCCGCCTGCTGGGCCTGCACCCCGGCGCGGACTTCACGCCCGAGTCGGTCGGCGCGCTCGCCGGGCTCACCCCGTCGCGGGCGAGGTGGCTGCTCGACCGCCTCGTGGACGAGAACCTGGTCACCGTCGTCACCCGCGACCGGTACCGGCTGCACAACCTGCTCGCCGAGTACGCGCGCGGCCTCGCCCGCGACAACGAGCCGGAGCCGGCCCGGCGCGCCGCGATCACCCGCGTGCTCGACTTCTACCTGCACACCGCGGCCCGCGCGACGCAGCTGATCTACCCGGCCAAGCACATCCCGCTCACCGGCGCCGCGCCCGCGCACGGCCCGGTGCTGCCCGACCGCGAGGCGGCGAAGCGGTGGCTGGAGGCCGAGCGGCCGTGTCTGATCGCCGCCGTCAGCCTGGCCGCCGAACAGGGCTGGCCGACGCACGCCTGGCAGCTGACCCGCAGCCTGCGCGCGTACCTGTACCTCTACGGCTACAGCCACGACCACGACTGGGTGCACACGCACGAGGCCGCGCTGGCGGCCGCGACCGCGGCGCAGGACCGCGTCGGCGAGGCGCACACCCGTTCCGACCTGGCGGCCGCGTACCTGCACCACGGCCGCGCCGCCGACGCGCGCGAGCAGTTCCTGCGCGCGATCGACCTGCACCGCGCGAACGGCGAGCGCGAACTGGAAGCCACTTCGCTGACCGCGCTGGCTGTGCTCTGCCACCGCGTCGGCGAGTTCCCCGAGGCGCTGCGGCTGTTCCGCACGGCGGGCGTCCGCTGCGCCGGGGACCCCAGGCTGGAAAGCGCTGTCGCCGCGAACCTCGGCGCCACGCTGGCCACGCTCGGCCGGCTCGACGAGGCCGTCGACCAGTACCGGCACGCGCTGGTGCTGTCCAGGCAGGCGGGCGACCCGGACGGGGAGAGCGGCGCCCTGGCCGACCTCGGCGACGCGTGGCGGCGGCTGGGCAGGCACCGCGAGGCGATCGAGCACCTGAAAGAGGCCGCCGACCTCGCCGAGGCGCACGGCCTGGAACCGCGGATCGCCTACGCGCGGCACCGCCTCGGCAACACCTACCGCCAGACCGGCCGGTTCGACGACGCGCTCGGCAACCTCAACGAGGCGCTGCGGATCGTCCGCACGGTCAGCGGCCCGGCGACCGAGAGCGAAGTGCTCATCGACTTCGGCGGCGTGCACCGCGACATCGGCGACCTGCTCACCGCCGCGGACCTGGTCGAGGCCGGGCTGCGTGCGGCGATCAACCGCGGCGAGCGCTACCAGCAGGCGCGGGCGCTCAACGAACTGGCCGAACTGCACCGCTGCGCCGCGCGAGCCGGCCTGGCGCAGGACTACTGGCGCCGCGCCTACGCCCTGTTCGACGAACTGGGCACGCCAGAAGCGGCCGAGCTGCGCGACTTCACCGGAGACCGCTGGCCCGTCACGTCCGTGGCCTGACCCCGAACTCCCGGGCCGGCCATCGCCTGGCCCGGGACCAGCGGACACGCCGCGGCGCCGCCTCGCCTCGGCGTGTCCGCCACTGACCGGGAATTCAAGCGCCGCTCAGATGAGCCCGTTGCGCAGCGCGTAGGACACGGCGTGCGTGCGGTTGCGCAGCCCAAGCCTGCTGGTGAGGCTGTGCAGGATGTTCTTGACGGTGCGCTCCGAATAGGACATTTCCGCGGCGATCTCGGCGGTGTCCTGGCCGTCGGCGAGGCGGCGCAGCACCTCGGTCTCGCGGCGGGACAGCCCGTTCAGCATCAGCTCGCGCGGCGCCAGCACCTCGCGCTGCAGGCGGGCCAGTCCGTGCAACACCTGGCCCAGCTGTTCGGCAGGCAGGTGGCCGTGGCCCTGGTGCGCGTCGGCGATGGCGCGCAGCAGGCGGGCCGTCGTGACCTCCGCGCGCGGGAGCAGCACCACCAGGCCGTTCTCGATCGCGGTCCACAGTTCCGCCGGGCGGGGCGCGTCGGTGATCAGGACCAGCCGCGCGTTCGTCGGGGCGTCGGCCACCAGCTCCGGCAGACAGGCCACCGACTCGGTCATCGCGACCACGACGTCCGCCGAGGCGGGCGTGCCGTTGACGACGTGGATGCCGGGTTTGCCCTGGATCTCGCTGAGCAGGCCGGCGCGCAGGAACACGTCGTCGGCCAGCACCGCGACGCGGACCACCGCGCGGTCGGCCGCCGGGACGGCGTGCAGGCGGGCGGCGGGCCGGCCGCCGGGGATCTCCCGCGTAGCGGTGCTGTAAGGCATAGGGCCACCTAACCGTACCGATACAGGCGGAACCAGGCGGAAGCACCGGCAGGTTTCGGCGCCCGCAGTTCTGCCGGTTTAATGGGTGGCGGTGAGCGAGACACTGGACATAGGGTCGCCGGGGGAGGGTCCGACCTTCGGTGAACTGCTGCTACGCCATCGCCGCGCGGCCCGGCTCACCCAGGCCGACCTCGCGCAGGCCTCCGGGGTCAGCGTGCGTGCGCTGTCCGACCTGGAACGCGGCCGGGCCCGCGCCGCGCAGCGCCGCTCCACCGAAGCGCTCGCCGACGCGCTCGGGCTGACCGGCGGAAACCGTGAAGACTTCCTGGCCGCGGCCCGCGACGGCCGCCGCCGCAGGTCCAGACCAGCCGCGCCGTTCGCGGGACCGCCGCCGGCCGCGGTGCCGGACCTGGTGGGCCGCGACCACGAGCTGGACGCGTTGCGCCGCGCCGCGGCCGACGCCCTCACCACCCCGAGCGGTGTGGTCGTGTCGCTCGTCGGGCACCCCGGCGTCGGCAAGACGGCGCTGGCCCGCACGGCCGCGCACCTGCTGGCGGCCGAGTTCCCGGACGGGTTCCTGTCGGTCGACCTGCGCGGTATGGACGACCAGCCGGTCACCCCGCGCGCCGCGCTGGACGTCCTGCTGCGTGGTCTGAACGTGCCGGCGGCGGAGATCCCGGCCGCGGTGGCCGAGCAGTCGTCGTTGTTCCGGTCGCTGCTGGCCGGCCGCCGGGTCCTGGTGCTGCTGGACAACGCGGCCGACGAGGCGCAGGTCCGCCCCCTGCTGGCGGCCGCCACCGGGTGCCTGACGCTCATCACCTGCCGCCGCGCGCTGGCCGGGCTGGAGTCGGCGCGCTGGTTGTGGCTGCGGCCGCTGGAGACCGCGGACGCGTCCGCGCTGGTCGCGGCGATCGCCGGGCCGGACCGGGTGCGCGCCGAGCCGTCCGCGGCCGCGGAACTGGCCGAGCTGTGCGGGAACCTGCCGCTGGCCGTGCGGATCGCGGGCAACCGGCTGGCGACCAGGCCGCACTGGACGATCGCCTACCTGGTCGACCAGTTGCGTGACGAGAGCACGCGGCTGGCCGCGTTGTCGGCGGGGGACCTGCGGGTGCGGTCGGCGTTCGAGATGTCGCACCGGCGGCTGTCCCCGGCGGCGCGGCTGGTGTTCCGCCGCCTTGCGGTGATCCCGGGCCCGGACTTCGGCGCCGACCTGGCCACCGTCGCCACCGGCATGGCGGCCCCGGACGTGCGCGCCCACATCGACGAGCTGGTCGACGCGAACCTCCTGCAGGCGGGCAGCGTGCCCGGCCGCTACACCTTCCACGACCTGATCCGCCTGTTCGCGCGAGAGCGGCTGGCCGTCGAGGAGGACGCCGGCGAGACGTCGGCGGCGACGTGCGCGGTGCTGGACCACCTGCTGGACACCGGGATCGAGGCCGGGCGGCTGTTCTACCCGGACGCGTTGCGGGATTCGCTGGAGGCGAGCCGGTTCGCGACGCGGGAGGAGGCCGCGGCCTGGCTCGACGCGGAGGCGGCGAACTGGCTCGCCGCGCAACGGGCCGCGCTCGCGCACGGCAAGCACCGGCAGGTGGTGGACCTGGCCAGGGCGTTGCACTGGTTCTCCGACGGCCGGATCCAGCAGCTGCCGTGGGCCGAGGTGTTCGCGCTGGGCGTGGACGCGGCGCGGGCGCTGGGCAGCCGGCCGGACGAGGCCGTGTTGCTCAACTTCCTCGGGTGGGCGCGGTACTACTGCCTCGGCGACAACGAAGGTGGCCGCGCCGCGCACGAGGAGGCGCTGGCGATCGCGACCGAGATCGGCGACCGGCGTGAGCAGACGTGGGCGCTCGGGTACCTCGGTTCGGTGTTGTTGCGGCTGGGGCGGCCGGAGGAGGCGCTGGACCACGTCGAGCGGTCGGTCGGCTTGGCGGACATGGATTTCTGGATGGGGCAGGGGTCGATCCGCAACGTGCTGGGGAAGGTGCTGTGCGCGGTCGGCCGTCCCGGCGAGGCGCTGCTGGTGCACCGCGAGGTGCTCGCCGACACCGACCGCTACCGGGACGACGCGAACCCGTTCACGTACCGGTTCTTCCGCGCGCTGACGTTCCAGTTGCTCGGCAGGGCGCTGACGGAGACCGGTGACTGGCCGGGCGGCGCCGAGGCGTTCCGGACGGCGCGGACGCTGTTCGACGAGGGCGGTTTCCCCGTGCCGGGCGCCGAATGCGCCGTCCAGGAGGGCGCGGCCTGGCGGGAGGCCGGTCGGCTGGGCCTGGCGGAGGACTGCCTGCAGGCGGCTTTGGAGGTGTTCACGCAGGTGCTGACGCGCTGGCAGCGGGCGCAGGCGCTCGCGGAGCTGGCGCTGGTGCTGGACGCGACCGGTCGAGGCCAGCTGGCGGCCGAGCACCGTCGGGAGGCGCTTGTGGTGTGTGAGGACCTGGGCACCGAGGCGGCGGCGGAGCTGGCGAAGCGGTTGTTGTCCGGGCCGGGTTGAGCCGGCGCGCGGATCCGGGCACCGAGGCGCCGGAGGTGGCGAAGCCCCTCGCCGCCCGGGCGCGGCGGGTGTGGGCGGGCAGGGTTGACCGTCCGATAGGGCATGGCGGCGTGTGGTCGCTGGCGTCGCGCGTCGCTTCGGGTTTCACTGAGCGTGATCTCGGCAGGAACGATCAGTACAGGGAGCGCGGACGTGGGCGAGCAGGACGCTCAGAACTGGGCCGCGCGCAGCCACCGCGAACTGTACGAGGCTGTGCACACCGCCGCCGGCCCCGCCGCGGAGGCCGCCCGCGCCGCGATGCCGGAACCGGTGCCGTTCGACCTGGACGAGACCCTCGAGCGCCTCTTCGCCCACGGCGGATTCGACACACTGCACGAAGCCGCCGGCGACTTGCGTCCCGCGGCCGAGCGCGCGTGGCGTGCGCACGACGATGCGGTGGCGGTGATGGCCGCGTTCGCTGCCGGAGTGGCGGAGGTTGGCTCGTCGATCCCACAGCAGACCGAAGCGCCTAAGAGTGACGGCGGTTGCTCACGGGAGGTGCCGCCTACGGATCGCGGTGCAGGGGATTCGCTGCCGTCCGCGTCTGCTTCGTCTGGTGCGGTGCCGGTGTTGCCGGACAGCGATTCCCCGCGGAGCGATTCACAGGTCTCGTCCGCGTCTGCTTCGTTGTTGTTGCCGGACAACGGTTCTCGGCGGAGCGATCGACAGGTCTCGTCCACGTCTGCTTCGTCGGTGTTGCCGGACAACGGTTCTCGGCGGAGCGATCCACCGGTCCCGTCCACAACTCCATCGTCGGTTCTGCTGGACAGCGATCCTCGGCCGAGCGCACCGGTCCCGTTCACGTCTGCTTCGTCGGTGGTGGCGGACAGCGAATTCCGGCCGGGGGCTCTGTCGGTTTCGTCCACAACTGCTTCGTCGGTGCTGCCGGACAGTGATCCCCGGCCGAGTGCGCCGGTCCTGTCCACGTCTGCTTCATCCATGTTGCCGGACAGTGACTTCCGGCGCGGGGCTCTGGCGGTTTCGTCCACATGTGCTTCTCCCGGTTCGGCATCATCCTTGCGCCGCAACGATCCCCGGCCCAGTGATCAGCCGGCTTCAGTCGCTGCTCCGTCTTCCGTGACGGCATCACCGTTGCGGCACAATGACCTCCGGCGGAGTGATCCGCCGGTTCCGCCCGCGTCCGCGATCAGCGGCGCCGCGGGTGGCGCCACCCATCGGCCGGGTGCGGCGAACTCGCCCCGGCCGCCCGGCACGCGCACCACCGGCCCGGCGATCCCGGGTTCCGGCGGTGCTGGCTCGTTGTGCCCCGGCACCGCCGGTTTCGGCGGTGCCGGGAGCCCGGGCAGCGGTGGCGGCGCGTTCGCCGTCCGGTTCGGCGAGGCGGCGGGGCCCGGCGCAGGCGGCCGGGTCCCCGCCGCGTGGCCGGCATGACCCCCCGAAGACCCGACTTCGTCCTGTCCGCCCCCGAGTTCGACCTCCTCTGGGGCGACCTCGAACTGCCGCCCGCGCCATACCCGCTGCGGGTGCCCAGCACCGGCCGCACCTTCGCCGTCCGGGCCCGGCTCACCGACGAGGTGTACCGGTCGTGCGCGGAACGCGGCCTGGCGTCCGGCCGCCGGCTCGACGCCCGGCTCGAAGCGCTGCTCGCGTTGCTGGCCGGGCCGGAGGTGTCGGTCGACGCCGTCGGGCACATCGGTTACCCGGTCCGCGCCCTCGCCGCGGCCGCGGGCCGGACCGGGGTGCTGGCCGTGGTCGCCGGCGGCGAGATCTGGCTGACCGAGATCCCGCCCACCGCGCTGGCCCCGGAGATCGTCGCGGTGTTCCCGCCCGGCACGCCCGGCGCGCCGGTGGATCAGTTCACAGTGGACGCCCTCGCCGGAAGCCGTTCCAGCGGAGGGCAGATCGGCGCGCACGCCGGCGCGCGATCATCCACTGTGGTCACCTGGTTCGACTCGTCGCGCGGCCGGTACCTCGTCTCCCGTGACGGCGACGGCATCACCGTCACGCCCACCGACGACATCCGCCTCGCTGATCACGTGACCGCGCTGTTGACGAGCACCGCAGAGATACATACTGTAGGTATGTAACTGTTCGCGGCGTAGCGAGGTGTCCATGGGGCAGTCGGGGCCCAGTGCCACGGGCCGGATCGAGGTCGCGGCGGAGCCGGGGCGGGTGTACGACCTGGTGAGCGATCCCGGCGTGCTCGCCGAGCTGGCCGAGGAGTACAGCGGGTTCCGCTGGCTGGGCGGAGTGACCGGCGCCCGGGTCGGCGCGCGGTTCCGCGGGATCAACCGCCGTGGAGCGCGGTTGTGGAGCACCGTCAGCACGATCACCGACGCCGACGAGGGAAAGCGGTTCGCCTTCGAGGTGCGTTCGCTGGGCATCCCGGTTTCCCGGTGGCAATACGACATCGAGCCCGCCGGCGACGGCTGCGTGGTGACCGAAAGCACGTGGGACAAGCGACCGGGCTGGTTCCGCGCGCCGAGTTCGCTGGTCACCGGCGTGTGGCAGCGCGACGACAAGAACCGGTCCAACATCGCCGCGACGCTCCAGCGCCTGAAGACCCGCGCCGAACGCGACTGAGCCAGGCGCCGGTGCTGAACCCGCGCCGCCGGCGCTGGGATTGGCTGAGCCGCTTCTGCGGTGGATCGGGTGGCTGAGCTAGTCGTCCAGCGGAACTGGGCAGTGGTGGTGAGTGTGCTGCTGTCGGAGGGGGTTGGGGGCTGAAGGGGTAGCCCGCGGTGGGTTCGTGCGGCCGTGGCTTGGGGGATTGGCTGGGCCACTTCGCCACTTCGGCACGTCGCTGCGGTGGATCGGGTGGCTGAGCCAGTCGTCCAGCGGAACCCGGGGGAGCGGCAACCGGCAGCGCCAGTGGCCGGAGGGCTGGGGCCGGACGGGCGCGACAGCCGTCCGCTCAGCGGTAGACCACCAGCGCGCCCCGGTTCTTGCGCAGCGTCACGTCGGGCGGGACCTGGGTCAGCTCGCCGTCCACCGCGAGGCGCAGGCGGCCGCCGGGGGCGCTGATCTTCAGTTGCGGCGCCGCCGGCCGGTCCTGGTACGGCGTGCACCAGCGCAGCGTTCCGGTCAGCACGGCCAGCACGACCCGCGTGCGCGCGAACGGGCTTTCCGCGTACACCACGCGGATGTCGAGCAGCCCGTCGTGCAGACTGGGGCGGTACGTGGGCGCGAACCCGCGCGGGCGGTACGCCCCGTTGCCCGCGAAGATCATCCACACGCGGCGCCGCTCGCCGTTCACCACCAGCTCCTGCGGCTTCGCGCGGCGCAGCACGTGCACCAGCCCGACCAGCACCGCCGGCCACTTCCCGATCCGCTTCTCCCACTTCTCCCGGTACCGGACCAGATCGGTGTAGAGACCGGTGCTGCAGGTGTTGACGAACACCTGGCTGTCCGCCACCCCGAGGTCGATCCGCACCGCGGAACCGGTCCGCAGCGCGGTGACCGCGTCGTCCGGCGTCTCCACGCCGAGGTCGCGTGCGAAGTGGTTCAGGGTGCCCGCCGGGACGACGAGGAGCGGGACGCCGTGCTCGGCGGCGACCCGCGCGGCGACGTTGATCGTGCCGTCCCCGCCCGCGACGCCCAGGACGCGGCAGGTCCGGGCGGCCTCGGTGATCGCCTCGGTCAGGTCCTCGCCGTCGGCCGGTTCGACGATCTTGGCCTGTGGCAGTTCCGCGGCGATCTGGTCCAGGATCGCCGCGCCCGCGCTGCCCGCGGACGAGTTGGCCACCAGGACCAGCCCGTCACCCGTCGGCAGGGCGGGTGCCGGGCACGGTTCGGCCTCCGACGGGCCGGCCGGGGTGCGCGGCCACCACGACAACGTGACCAGGCCCGCGGTCAAGCCGAGGCCGACCCCGGCGAGCACGTCGGACGGGTAGTGCGCGCCGGTGACCACGCGGGAGGTGGCCACCCCGGCGGCGAGAGCCCCGACCGGCGCGGCGAGCGCGGGCCATTCCAGCGTGGCCCCGACGGCGAAGGCGGCCGCGGACGCGGAGTGCCCGGACGGGAACGACGTCGTCCACGGCGCGCGCCGCAACTGCCGGACCGGCGGGATGGCGACCGTTGACGGGCGGGTGCGGCGGATGACCCGCTTGCTCAGGCCGTTGGCCGTCGCGCTCGCGATGCCCAGCGCCAGCATCCCGCGCAGGGCGGCGCGGCGCGCGCGGCGGTTGCGGGTCGCGGCGAGCGTGCCGCTGACCGCCCACCACAGGCCGCCGTAGTTGGCCGCGCGGCCGAGACGGGGCAGCACCCGGTCCAGGAGCGCCGAGTCGGTCGCCGCCACCCGCGCGAACACCTGCCGGTCCACCCGGGACACCCATCGCCGCATGCCGGCAGTCTATGCGCGTTCCGGGCTTGCTTCCGGGCACGGCGAGGAGTACACCGGATTCTATGACAACTGTCATGACGGTGGCCGAGCTGGACGGCACGTCCACGGCGGAGGTCGCCGAACTGGTCCTGGCCTGCTCCGCGGGCACCCTCCGGAACCGCTTCCTGATGCCGGGGCGGCCGGACCCGCGGGACGTCCTCGTCCGCTACCGGCGTTACCTCCTCGCCGGGCCGCCGCACGGGGTCGCGCTGGTCGCGTTCAGCGGGCGGTCGCCTGCCGGGCTGCTGAACCTGGTGGCGGGCGAGGCGCGGGTCGCGGAGCTCGGCATCGTGGTCGCGGACCCGTGGCAGCGGCAGGGGATCGCGACGGCGATGGCTTCGTGGTTGCGGACTTCGGGCCGGTGGGAGGGGTGGACGGTGCGGGCGGTGACGCACGCGGACAATGTGGCGGCGAAGGCTTTGTTGCGGGGTCAGGGTTTCCGGCTGCTCGGCGGGGTCGATCGCGGCGAGTACCGCTACGAGTTGACGATGCCGGGACAGGTGTGGGAGGTGGCGAGGTGACGCGCGGGCCGCGGGAGCGGATGGTCTACAGCGCTGCGCAGCTGATCCGGACGCAGGGGGTGAGCGGCACCGGGATGCGGGAGGTCGTCGAGCACGCGTCGGCGCCGCGGGGGTCCCTGCAGCACTACTTCCCGGGCGGCAAGGACCAGCTGGTGCGTGAGGCGCTGGCGTGGTCCGGCGACTTCGCGGCGCGGCGGGTCGAGCGGTACGCCGAGGCCGCGCCGACTCCCGCCGGGTTGTTCGCCGGGATGGTGGCGCAGTGGCGGGACCAGTTCCGCGAGGAGGGTTTCGCGGCGGGGTGCCCGCTCGTCGCAGCGACGGCGGACGTGGTGGCGGGCAACGAGAACCTGCGGCAGGCCGTGTGCGCGGGGTTCGAGACGTGGCTGCGGCCGGTGGCGGACAGCCTGCGGGAGATGGGTGTGCCGGAGGCGCGTTGTCGGTCGCTCGCGATGGTGATGATCAGCGCGCTCGAAGGGGCGATCGTGATGGCGCGGGCGCAGGAGGACGTGGCGCCGTTGGATGCGGTGGTGGCGGAGCTGGGGCCGGTGCTGGATGCGGCGCGGGGTTGATGGTGGGTTTGGTGGGGCGGTTGTGATGGTGCGGGTGCTGGGGGATGTGGCGCCGTCGGCGGTGGTGGGGCGGGTGCTGGATGCGGCGCGGGGTTGATGGTGGGTTTGGTGGGGCGGTTGTGATGGTGTGGGCGCTGGGGGATGTGGCGCGGTCGGCGGTGGTGGGGCGGGTGCTGGATGCGGCGCGGGGTTGATGGTGGGTTTGGCGGGGCGGTTGTGATGGTGCGGGTGCGGTGGGTGGTGGCGGCGGAGTTGGGGCGAGCGCTCGATGGGGCGCGGGTTTGATGCGGGTGTGCGTTTCGCTTGACGCCGTCGGGTGGGTGGACCTGGCGGGTCTGAGGGCGAGTGTCCGTTCCGTTCAAGACCGCCGCCCCGCGCGGGTCCTAGCGTCCACGGCATGCGTATCGGAATCGGGCTTCCCGCCGCTGTGCCGGGGGCGGACTTCACCTCGATCGGGGACTGGGCCGCGGAGTGCGAACGCCTCGGGTTCGCCTCGCTGAGTGTGATCGACCGGCTCGTCTACGACAACCTCGATCCGCTCGTCGCGTTGGCCGCCGCGGGTGCGCGCACCACCCGGATCGAGCTGATGACCACCGTGCTCAACGCCGGCTACCGCCGCAATCCCGTGCTCCTCGCCAAGCAGATCGGCTCCCTGGAACGGCTTTCCGGCGGCCGGCTCACCGTCGGGCTCGGCATGGGCGGCTGGCCGGAGGACTACGCGGCCAGCGGAGTCCCCATGACCGGCCGCGGTGCCGCATTCGAGGACACCCTGGCGACCATGCGCGCGGTCTGGCGCGGCGAGACGCACGGCGCGTCCGGGCCGGTCCCGGCATTGCCGGACGGGCGTCCAGGTCTGCTGCTGGCCGGGCTCACCCCGGCCGGATTCGCTCGCGCCGCCGCGATGTCCGGCGGCTGGGTGGCGCCCTCCTTCGGCCTGCCGGTCCTCGAACAAGGCGTGGCGGCCGTCCGCGCGATCTCGCCGGGAGCCCGGATCGTCGTCGAGCGGTACTTCTGCTTCGGGCCGGGCGCCGAGCGCCGCGCGGACGACTACATCGCCCACTACTACGGTCCCGCCTACGCCGGCCAGGTGCGGCCGGACGTGCTCACCGACCGCGGCCACCTGCACAAAGAGATCACCCGCCTCGCCGAGGCAGGCGCCGACGACCTCGTCCTGCTGCCCTGCGCGGGCGAGCCGGAGCAGATCGGGCTCCTCGCCGCGCGGCTGCCCACTGTGGACGAACCCGGCACTGTCGGGTGAAAACCCGGCCGCGGCGTTTGCCGTGTGCCCGCACCAGGGAACCACCGCCACGAGTATCCGGAGTGGACCCACCGGGGTGCACCGGAGAGGAGGCTCACCGTGAGCGGATGGGTGAGGGTGCGCGACGAGCCGGCGGGGCTGAACGGAACGTTCGTCCTCGCCCGGCCACGGCCCGGCACCGTGGGCGAGACCCAGCGCGTGGCCCACGTCTTCCCGTTGCCCGCAGAGCGGCCCGGCGTCCTGGTCGCGTACTGCGGCTTCGAGGGCCGCCGCGGCGAGCTGGACCTGCTGGACCGGCCCGTCGGCATGCCGTGCGAGCGCTGTCTGGTCGTCGCGGCCCGCCGGGCCGGCGCCGAGTCGATCCCGAGCCAGCGCCGCAACTGACCGGACGCTCGTCCGCTGCAAAACTCCTGCAAATACTTCCTTGACTCGATCTCGCGCCCAAACTTAAAGTACGGTCGTCCACAAAGTTTGACGACGGGGGCGACCATGACGACCGACGTGCTCACCGGCTCACTGCGCGGCGCGCCCTGGCGGCGGCTCGCCGTGCTGGGCGACAGCGTCGCCGAGGGGCTGGGCGACCCGGTCGACGGCTACCCGCCGCCGCCGTGGGCCGACCGGCTCGCCGACCTGCTGCGCGAACAGCAGCCCGGCCTGGCCTACGCCAACCTCGGCGTGCGCGACCTGCGCGCCGCCCAGGTCCGGGACACCCAGCTCGCCGCGGCCCTGGACTTCCGGCCGGACCTGGCCGTGGTCGCCGCCGGTGGCAACGACATGCTGCGTCGCTCGTTCGACCCCGTAGCGGTCGAGGAAACGCTTTCCGAGATCGTCTCCGCCCTGCGCGCGGCCGGCGCCGCCGTGGTGGTCATGGGCCTGTTCGACATCTCCCGGTCCCCGGTCGCCGACGAGGACCGGCGCGACGGGCTCCGGGTGCGCCTGACTCAGCTCGCGCGGCTGACCCGCCGCGTCGCCGACCGCCACGGCGCCTGGTACATCGACCTCAGTGACCACCCGGCCTCCGCCGACGCGGGGATCTACAGCGCCGACCGGCTGCACGTCAACGCCCGCGGCCACGCGATCGTCGTCACCGAAACGGTCCGCAGGCTCGCCGCGGAGCTGTCGTGCTGACCCGGCAGCAGGTCGTCGAGGGCGTCGCCGGCCAGTACGACCTGTTCGCCGGGCTCGTCGAGTCGGCCGCCGACGGCTGGGACGCGCCCACCCGGTGCACGAAGTGGCGGGTCCGGGACGTCGCCGCGCACGTGGTCGGCAACGCCGTCGACACCGCGGCGGGCACCATCGGCAGGCGCACCCCCGACGAGCAGGCCACGGCTCTCGCGCACCACGAGCCCGCCGAGCTGGCCGCGATGCTCCGTGAAGCCAACGGGAAACTCCGGGCGGCACTGTCCACACTCGACGATCGACTGTGGGCGAAGCCGAGCGACGTGCAGGGCCGGACGGTCGGCAACGGCGTCCTGACCCTGTGGTACGACGCCTACGTGCACGGCGACGACATCCGCGCCGCGTTGGGTCGCGAGTCCGAACGGGGCAGCGGGCTGACCGCCGCCGTGCACTGGGTGGCAGAGTCCTTGCGACAGAAGGGCTGGGGACCCGCACGCCTGGAACTGCGCGATTTCGGCCCGGTCGACATCGGCCACGGGGGAGGCGCACTCGAGGCGGACGCGCTGGACTTCGTGCTCACCGCCTCCGGCAGGCGCGACCCGGCCGCGCTCGGCCTCGGCCGCGACGTCAACGTCTACTCACGCTGACTTCTGGGCCGCGGCGTACGCGAGCTTGTCCGGGTTGACGACCGTGTGCAGCGCGATCAGGCCGTCCTCACCCGGTTCGAGCAGCACGACCCCGAACAGCTCGCCGTGCAGGTGCATCGCGAGGCCGGGCGAGCCGTTGATCGAGCGCACCGCGAACTCGATCTGATCCGCACGCGGGTCGCGGTGCAGACCGGCGACGTACCGGGCGACGCGGTCGCGGCCGAGGATCGGGCGGCGGGCCGCGCTGACCTTGCCGCCGCCGTCCGCCCAGGACACGACCTGGTCGGCGAACATCCGCTCCAGCGCGGCCAGATCGCCGTCGACGGTGGCGGCGAGGAACCGCTCCACGATCTCGCGGCGCTGCTCGGTCGTCGCGGTGAAGCGTTTGCGCCCGTCGCCGACGTGCTGCCGCGCGCGGCGGTAGAGCTGGCGGACGTGGGATTCGTCGAGGTCGAGGATCTCACCGATCTCGCGGTGGCTGTGTCCGAACGCCTCACGCAGCACGAACGCCGCGCGCTCCGGCGGGGTCAGCCGTTCCAGCAGGAAGAGCAGTCCCATCGACAGCGAGTCGCGCTGCTCGGCGGTCTCCAGCGGGCCCAGCTCGCCGTGCTCGGTGAACACCGGCTCCGGCAGCCACGGCCCGGTGTACAGCTCGCGCCGCGCCCGCGCGGAGGTGAGCCGGGTCAGGCACAGGTTCGTGACGACCTTCGTCAGCCACGCCTCCGGCACCTCGACGCCGTCGGCGGCGTCCCACCGCAGGTAGGCCTCCTGCACGACGTCCTCGGCCTCGGACGCCTCGCCGAGCAGCCGGTAGGCCAGGCCGAGCAGGCGCGGGCGGTTGGCTTCGAAACGGGCGAGGCGGTCCACGCCTCCCAGGATGCCAGTTACCGGCCCTGCTGCGGATCGAAATCGTCGTGCTCGTCACCCGAGGACGTGCCCTGCTCGCCGCGCAGCACCTCCTGCTCCTCGGGGGAGGAGTCCTCGGCGCCGGGCAGCTCGTCGCGGGCGTCGTCGTGCTTGCGTTCCATGCGCCCGGGCTACCCGGCCGCGGGCCGCCGAAACGGGTCAGGCCGGTGGTTCGGTGGTGCGGTAGATGGTGGTCAGCCACACGTCGAGCAGCACGTCGACCGCGTTCGCCTCCAGCACGGCCGGCTCGTCGCCGGCGAAGGTGGCGTACAGGACGCGCTCGTTCATCAGGTTCAGGGCGATCGCCAGCTCCCGCGCCGGCCGGCCGGGCGGGGCCGCGCCGCGCGCCCGCTCGGCCTCGATGGCCTCCGCGGTGCGGCTGACCCAGGTCCCCATCATCCCCGCCCACAGGTCCCGCACCTCGGCGTTGGTGTGGCGGGCCTCCGCGGCGGCGAGCGCGACCGAGCGGTGCGCCCGGAACGTCGTGTAGATGGCGTCCAGGCACTGCCGCCAGCGCTCCGCGGGGGTCGGGGCGGGGTGGTCGAACACCGCCGAGGACGCCCGGTCGGCCTCCTCGGTGACCCGGTCCAGCAGCGTGAGCAGCACCGCGTCCTTGGAGCGGAAGTAGAAGTAGAACGTCGGCCGGGAAATGCCCGCGCCACGCGCGAGGTCGTCGATCGAGATGTCGCTCAGCGGCCGGTCCGCCAGCAGCCGCTCGGCGGTGGCGAGGATCGCCAGCTCCCGCTCGTCACCGCTGGGCCGGGGCGCGCGGCGGCCGCGGGCCGGGCGGTTGCGGACGGCGGGATCGGTGGCCATGCGCTCACCGTATCAGGTGGTCCAACACTTTGTCGGCGTTCTCGACAGGGTGTTGACCATGTCGACATACCGTTGGTACGTTGCGGTGGCAGACGCCTGAGGAACGGGGAAGCGATGACGCTGGAACACGTCGACGTCCTGATCGTCGGTGCCGGGTTGTCCGGGATCGGCGCCGCCAGCCACCTGCAGGCCGAGTGCCCCGGCCGCACCTACGCGATCTTCGAGTCGCGCGGCGCGATCGGCGGCACCTGGGACCTGTTCCGCTACCCGGGCGTCCGCTCCGACTCGGACATGTTCACGCTCGGCTACTCGTTCGAGCCGTGGACCGACGCGAAGGCGATCGCGGACGGCCCGTCCATCCGCGAGTACGTGCGGACCACCGCGCGCAAACGCGGCATCGACCGCAGGATCCGGTTCCACCACCGCGTGGTGCGTGCGGAGTGGTCGTCGGACCAGGCACTGTGGACGGTCGAGGCGGAGCGCACCGACACGGGTGAACGGGTGCGGATCACCTGCGACTTCCTGTTCGTCAACTCCGGGTACTACCGCTACGACCAGGGTTACGCGCCGGAGTTCCCGGGCCAGGACGAGTTCGCCGGCACCGTCGTGCACCCGCAGCACTGGCCGGAGGACCTGGACTACACCGGCAAGCGCGTCGTCGTGATCGGCAGCGGCGCCACGGCCGTGACGCTGCTGCCCGCGATGGCGGGCGACGCGGCGCACGTGACGATGCTGCAGCGCTCGCCCAGCTACGTGCTGTCGCTGCCGGGCACCGATCCGGTCGCCGACAAGCTGCGCGGCGTGCTGCCGCCGAAGGTGGCCTATCCGATCGTGCGGTGGAAGAACGTGCTGTCCGCCATGCTGTTCTTCCAGCTCAGCCGCCGCACCCCGGCGTTCGTGCGGAAGTTCCTGCGCAAGGCGGTGTCCGCGCAGCTGCCACGCGGGTTCGAGGTGGACCGGCACTTCAACCCCAGCTACGACCCGTGGGACCAGCGGGTGTGCTTCGTGCCGGACGGCGACCTGTTCAAGGCCGTCCGCAGCGGCAAGGCCGACATCGTCACCGACACCATCGAGAAGTTCACCCCGGAGGGCGTGCGGCTGTCCTCGGGCCGGGTGCTGGAGGCCGACATCATCGTCACGGCCACCGGCCTGAACCTGCTGCCGTTCGGCGGGCTGGACCTGGTGGTCGACGGCGAGCCGGTGGAGATCGGCGAACGCCTGGCGTACAAGGGCATGATGCTCTCCGGCGTGCCGAACTACGCGTTCACCATCGGCTACACGAACGCGTCCTGGACGCTGAAGGCCGACCTCGTCGCCGGGTACGTGTGCCGCCTGCTCAACCACCTCGACGAGCACGGCTACACCACCTGCACCCCGGTGCCGCCGCCGTCGGTCCGCGGGACCGAGCCGCTCATCGACCTCAAGTCCGGGTACGTGCTGCGCAGCATCGACAAGCTGCCCAAGCAGGGCCCGGCCGCGCCGTGGCGGCTGTTCCAGAACTACCCGCGCGACGTGCTGCTGATGCGGCACGGGTCGCTGACGGACGACGCGATGCGGTTCACCCGCACCGCCAAGCAGGCGAAGGAGCGGGTGGCCTGATGCGTGACTACGTGTTCGACGGCGGCGCGGCCGTGGTGACCGGGGCGGCCAGCGGGATCGGCGAGGCGCTGGCGCACGCGCTGGCCGCGCGGGGCTCGAACCTGGTGTTGCTGGACCGCGACGCCGACCGGCTGGCGGCGGTGGCCAAGGCCGTGGGGACGGGCGTGGACGTCGCCACCCACGTGGCCGACCTGGCCTCGGCGGAGGAGACCGCCGCGGCCGCCGAGCGGGTGCTGGCCGAGAACCCGCGGCTGACGTTGCTGATCAACAACGCCGGGGTCGCGCTGGGCGGCCGGTTCGACGAGGTGACGCTGGAGGAGTTCGGCTGGGTCGTGGACGTCAACTTCCGCGCCCCGGTCCAGCTGACGCACGCGCTGCTGCCCGCGCTCAAGGCCGCGCCCGGCTCGCACATCGCCAACGTGTCCAGCCTGTTCGGGCTGATCGCGCCACCCGGCCAGTCGGCGTACTCGGCCAGCAAGTTCGCGATCCGCGGGTTCACCGAGGCGATCCGGCACGAGCTGGCCGGCCAGGTCGGGGTCACGTCGGTGCACCCGGGCGGCATCCGCACCCGGATCGCGGAGTCCGCGCGCGTGGGCAGCGGCGTGGCCGGCGGGATGGATACGCGGCAGTGGGAACGCGTGCTGCGGATGGACCCGGCGAAGGCCGCGGCGGTCATCGTGGACGCGATCGAGCACCGCAAGCCGCGGGTGCTGATCGGCCGGGACGCGAAGATCCTCGACCTGCTGGTGCGGCTGCTGCCCGGCGCGCACAGCCGGCTGCTGGGCAGGTTGCGGTGACCGTGGACTTCGTGGACGTGCGCGGGCGGCGGGCCCGCTACCGGGCCGATGGCGACGGGCCGCCGGTCCTGCTGCTGCACGGGATCGGCCGGAGCCTGCGGGACTGGTCCGAGCAGCAGGACCTGCTCGCCGGCTCGTACCGCACCTACAGCGTCGACCTCGCCGGCTTCGGGATGTCGGAACCGTTGCCGGGCAAGCACACGCTCGCCGCGCTGGCCGGGTTCGCGGCGGACTTCCTGGACGCGGTGGGGGAGACGCGGCCGGTGCACGTGGCCGGGAACTCGCTCGGCGGCGCGGTCGCGATGCGGTTGTCGGTCGACGCGCCGGAGCGGGTGCGGAGCCTGGCGCTGGTGAACAGCGCGGGGTTCGGCCGCGAGGTGACCATCGCGCTGCGGCTGCTGGCGTTGCGGCCGCTGGGGAAGCTGCTGCTGCGCCCCAGTGTGGCCGGGGCGGTGCGGACCGAGCGGGCGCTGTTCCACGACCGCAAGTTCGCGACGCGGGAGCGGGTCGAGCACGCGCTGGAGATCGCCCGGCAGCCGCACGCCGCGCGGGTGATGCTGGAGACGGCGCGCGGGCTCGGCGGTTTCCGCGGCGTGCGGGAGGACTGGCGGGCCGAGCTGATCGAGGCGGTGGCCGCGCGGGCCCTGCCGACGCTCGTCGTGTGGGGCGACCGCGACCTCATCCTGCCCGCCCTGCACCTCGACGCCGCCCGGCGCGCGTTGCCGCACGCGCAGACCCGGCTGTTCACCGACACCGGGCACATGCCGCAGATCGAGCGCGCCGCGGAGTTCCACGACCTGGTGACGCGCTTCTGGGCGGAGCAGGTCAGCCCCAGGTGAGCGGGTCGAGGTGGAGGTAGAACCGCAACCGGCCGGCGTCCGGCGCCGTGCCGTACCGCTCGGCGAACTCCGCGTCCGCGGCCCTCGCCCGTTCCTCGTCCGGCCAGGTCTCCCTGGCGTTGGCCAGCAGCAGCGCGAGGTCGGCGTGGCGGTCGGCCCGGCCGAGGCGCCCTAGATCGACGAAGCCCGTGACCTCGTGGGTCCCGGGGTCGACGACGATGTTGGGCAGGCAGAGGTCGCCGTGGCAAACCACGGTGTCGGTGGCCTCCTCGGCGCGTCGCCGCTCGACCTGCGGCACGAGACGCGCCAGCAGTTCCGGCGGCGGGGTGTTTTGCTGCTCGACGGGCAGGAATTCCGGGTTCACCGCACCACGGGCGACGACGTCCCGCGCCACGGCGACCATCGTGTCCAGGTCGCGGCTGAACGGGCAGTCGTCCGCGGGCAGGTCGTGCAGCCGCCGCACCGCGTCCGCGATGTGCGGCCAGGCGCGGCCGAGGTCGTCGGCGGACAGCCGGTCGGCCGGCACGCCTGGAACCGCGCTGGTCACGAGGCAGGCGCCGGTCTCGCCGGAGTGCCAGTCCAGCACCCGTGGTCCCGGCACGCCCTGCCCGGCGAGCCAGGCGCTCCGGTCGCGTTCGTGCCGCAGGCCGGGCGCGTCCGCGGGCGGCACGTGCTTGGCGTAGCGGTCGCCGTCGGCGCTGCGGAACACCGCGGCGCCCGACTCGCCACTGGTGACCGGACGCCAGCCGGGATGATCGTGCATGGCGTCAGGCTATCGATTCAGGACCAGGGCGTGACCGGCCGCGGCACTCGCTCCCCGTCCAGCGTCCACGTGTTCGTCGGAGAAGGTCACGTGCCCGGTGGTCTGGTGGCGTTCGGGGCGGGGACCGGGCGCGTGTGCGGTGGGTGCTTGGCGCGCAACGGTTGCCGTCGACGCCGTGCGCCGGGGTTGCCGCTGACTGGGCGTCACCTGGGTGATCCGGCTGTCGGTTCAGGACCAGGGTGTGACCGGCCGCGGCACTCGCTCCCCGTCCAGCGT